>NZ_UHIY01000001.1:313929-627858 GCF_900460525.1 Yersinia kristensenii | reverse complement strand
CTGCAACCCTTCTAGCGGCCCGTCATAGCTAAACTGCACATATTCGCCACCTTGTAAGATAACCGGTTGCCCCTCCTGCACATTACCCGGTACATGTTGTGGTTCGATGGCGGTCGTGTAGAAAATCTCTTGCTCATCATCTTTCTCCTGATTTGGCCGGGAGTGATGTAAGCCATAAAGCACGGGCGGCAAATGGTCTGCGTCACCAAGATACTGTTGCCAGAAAAGCGTGCGCAATTCAGAACGATGAGTTGATATCTGCTCAAGTGTACAAGAGTAGCTCTGTGTCAGCCCGACCAAATGCTGCTCAGGTAAGGTAATGAATTCAGGTTGCGGTAGCGTATATGTCCCGAGTCGAATCGGCGGACATATTCCGGCTGAATGCCAATCCTCAGCCCGACGGTACAACGCAGGTGTTTGCGCAAACTGTTTTTTAAAAGCACGAGTGAAAGTTTGTTGCGAGTCAAAACGATATTGCAGGGCAATATCAAGAATAGGGCGGCTGGTTAATCGCAATGCGACAGCGGCTTTAGATAGCCTTCTGGCACGGATATACGCACCGATAGCATTCCCGGTGACATCTTTGAACATTCGCTGTAAATGCCATTTTGAATAACCTGCTTTGGCGGCGACATTGTCCAATGCTAAAGGCTGGTCTAAATGACTTTCTAGCCAGCTAAGCAAATCACGAATGATACTGGCTTGATCCATAGATCTTCCTCGTAAAGCGGCCTAAATTTAGGGTATTAGTCATATGAAAAGAATAGCTCTGGCGCATAGTAGCAACTTTTTATGTTCCCGACTGCTTAAGAATTTACTGCCATTGTGTGTTAAAAAAGCGTCTAAGATTTATAAAACGACTTTTTAACCAATGTTTTATTATTAGCGAGTTTTTTTAACATTGGATAATGTTATTCAGTAGTTTGGAGTAAGTGTATGAAAAAAAGTTGGATATTCTTTAGTTGCATACTTTCTTTGGAGGCAATAACGGCTCATGCAGAGGAAATTGGCTCGGTTGACACGGTATTTAAATTACTGGGGCCTGACCATAAGATTGTGGTTGAGGCTTTTGATGATCCCGATGTTAAAAATGTAACTTGTTATATCAGTCGGGCAAAAACCGGCGGTATCAAAGGGGGATTAGGGTTAGCTGAAGATACGTCTGATGCGGCGATTTCTTGCCAGCAAGTGGGGCCGATTGAGTTAAGTGACAAAATTAAGAACAGAAAATCTGATGGCGCAGTGGTTTTCCAAAAACGAACTTCATTGGTCTTTAAAAAACTACAGGTAGTTCGTTTCTATGACCCGAAACGTAATGCCTTAATTTACCTGACTTACTCAGATAGAATTGTTGACGGTTCACCGAAAAACGCCCTAAGCGCGGTGCCTATTATGCCGTGGCGCGAATAGCTATGTGAATACAATTAGCTATGTCAGTATTATAAAAAAGCCAGCATGTGAATGCTGGCTTTTTATTGCAGACATGTCAGAGGTTTACTCTTCCAGATCACCACAGAAACGATAACCTTCGCCGTGGATAGTCGCGATGATCTCTGGGGTGTCCGGCGTCGATTCAAAATGCTTACGAATACGACGGATAGTCACGTCAACAGTACGGTCATGCGGTTTCAACTCGCGACCGGTCATTTTCTTCAGTAATTCACCGCGGGATTGGATCTTGCCCGGATTCTCGCAGAAGTGCAGCATGGCGCGGAACTCACTACGTGGCAGTTTATACTGCTCGCCAGTAGGGCTTATCAATGAACGGCTATTGATATCCAGTTCCCAACCATTAAATTTATAGCTCTCAACCAAGCGGCGTTCTTCGCCAACATTACCCAGATTCATGGTACGTGACAGCAAGTTGCGTGCCCGAATGGTTAATTCGCGCGGATTGAAAGGTTTGGTGATGTAATCATCAGCACCAATCTCCAAGCCTAGGATTTTATCTACTTCGTTATCACGACCTGTCAGGAACATTAGGGCAACACTTGCTTGTTCACGAAGTTCCCGTGCTAGCAACAGGCCATTTTTGCCCGGCAGATTGATGTCCATGATAACTAAGTTGATATCATTCTCAGACAGAATATGGTGCATTTCTGCGCCGTCATTAGCCTCATGAACAACATAGCCTTCCGCCTCGAAAATGCTCTTCAGGGTGTTACGAGTAACTATCTCGTCTTCTACGATCAGAATGTGCGGGGTCTGCATGTTTGCTACCTAAAATTGCCAACAAAATAGAAATAGGAAGTACAAAAGTCTTTGTTATATTAGGATTTTTATTGACTAGTTACTCGTCATCCCGTTCATCACATGACTAAAGTACGTAAACGCGTTCTTGATGCACTTTCCATCAACGTCAACAACATCACTAGCTTGGTCGGGGTGTTACTCCCTACAGCCCCAAAGGTGACAAAAGCGGCGCATATCCTAACCCTATTAACAGCAATATAACAGTGTGAGCCGAATGTACCACCCAACAAAACTACGCTTTGTTGACATATATCAAATTCAATTGTAGCACGTTAACACTTTTGTGAAAAAGACTTACAAGAATACCAGCTTAAGCCAAAGTGGGTTAAATTATGTGGTCGATTCAGTGTTATTAATATTAAAAAGCGAAGGTCAGACGTAACAAAAAAATGAATTTTCTAATTTGTTGATTTTTATTGTTAAAAATCAATATTCTTTCATCATGGTGCCAATGAACCTACTTTTCTTATCAATGGTCTATTTCAGCTAAAAACATTAGAAGAATTATCATCAATGTTAGTTAAATGTAAAGTGGCGCGGCGAATTTTCCCTTTTGTTGCTTTTTTAAGCGTTTGGACGAAAGGCGGTTCTGTAAGTGGGAGTGTTGTTGTTCGTTTCAAAAATTATATCAATTACCTGTCACCGTATTTCATCTTCGTTAAGTAAAAAAAAACGGCTAAATATATTGTATTGCTTAGATTTTGTTTTATGGTTTTATTGTCTATATTTTTCGTTTTTATTTGTGTGTATCACCTAATAATACTGGGCCAATAAGATAATAACTCACCGAAGAAAGGGAGGTTTCTTGAGCTGGGCGACTGAAAAAATTTGACTTGAGAGACCGATTGCTTTAACCAATAGAGGTAGAGATACATTATTAATGAGACAGACAGACGAAATGCTATACATCAGCCTGAATACAACAATTATTACCACCACCGAAACCACAGGTTACGGGGCGGGCTGACGCGTACAGGAAACAACAAAAAAAAGCCCGCACCTAGACAGTGCGGGCTTTTTTTTTCAATCAAATCTTTGCAAAAAAGTTTGCGATAAAAAAGCGCGAAAGCGGGAGAGAATAAGAAATGCGAGTGCTGAAATTTGGCGGGACATCAGTAGCAAATGCAGAACGCTTTATGCGGGTTGCCTATATCATCGAAAGTAATGCGCGTCAGGGACAAGTGGCGACGGTATTATCCGCTCCTGCTAAAATAACCAACCATCTGGTCGCGATGATTGACAAAATGGTGGCTGGACAAGATATCTCGCCGAACATCAGCGATGCTGAGCGGATTTTTTCCGAGCTATTGCGCGGATTAGCCGATACTCAGCCGGGCTTTGACTATGAGCGCTTAAAAGCGCTGGTGAGCCATGAATTTGCGCAACTCAAACACGTCCTGCACGGTATCTCGTTGCTTGGTCAATGCCCGGATAGCATCAATGCCGCCATTATCTGCCGTGGCGAAAAACTCTCTATCGCTATCATGGAAGCATTATTCCAAGCTAAGGGCTATCAGGTCAGCGTGATTAATCCGGTCGAGAAATTGCTGGCACAGGGCCATTATCTCGAATCTACGGTTGATATCACTGAATCCACCCGTCGCATCGGCTCTGGCAAGATCCCTGCTGACCATATCATCCTGATGGCCGGTTTCACTGCCGGTAATGATAAAGGTGAGCTGGTGGTGCTGGGGCGCAATGGTTCCGACTATTCAGCCGCGGTGTTGGCCGCTTGTTTACGCGCTGATTGTTGTGAAATCTGGACGGATGTTGACGGGGTTTATACTTGCGACCCACGGGTGGTACCTGATGCCCGATTATTAAAATCGATGTCATATCAGGAGGCGATGGAGTTGTCCTATTTTGGCGCTTCGGTTCTCCACCCCCGCACTATCGCCCCTATTGCTCAGTTCCAAATTCCTTGCCTGATTAAAAACACGTCTAACCCGCAAGCTCCTGGCACCCTGATTGGCGGTGAAAGTAGTGATGACGGCTTCCCGGTTAAAGGCATCACCAACCTGAATAACATGGCGATGATTAACGTGTCTGGCCCCGGAATGAAAGGCATGGTCGGTATGGCTGCCCGCGTCTTTGCAGTGATGTCACGCAGCGGTATTTCAGTGGTGCTTATCACCCAATCTTCTTCTGAGTACAGCATCAGTTTTTGCGTACCGCAAAGTGAGTTAATCCGTGCCCGCAAAGCATTGGAAGACGAATTTTATCTGGAATTGAAAGACGGCCTGTTAGAGCCATTGGATGTCATGGAGCATCTGGCGGTTATCTCGGTAGTCGGTGATGGCATGCGCACTCTGCGTGGTATTTCAGCCCGCTTCTTCTCGGCGTTGGCTCGCGCGAATATTAATATCATCGCGATTGCGCAAGGCTCTTCTGAGCGCTCTATCTCCGTGGTGGTCAGCAATGATTCCGCCACTACCGGTGTGCGTGTTTGCCACCAAATGTTGTTCAACACTGATCAGGTTATTGAAGTCTTTGTCATTGGGGTCGGTGGGGTCGGCGGGGCCTTAATTGAGCAAATCTATCGCCAGCAGCCATGGCTGAAACAGCGCCATATCGATTTGCGCGTGTGCGGCATTGCCAATTCCAAAGCCATGTTGACCAATGTGCACGGTATCGCATTGGATAACTGGCGTCATGAACTGGCCGAAGTAAAAGAGCCATTTAATCTCAGCCGCTTGATTCGCTTAGTAAAAGAGTATCACTTGCTCAATCCGGTGATTGTTGATTGTACCTCCAGCCAGGCGGTGGCGGATCAATATGCAGATTTCCTGGCCGATGGTTTCCATGTTGTTACGCCAAACAAAAAAGCCAATACTTCATCAATGAATTACTACCGCCAGATGCGCGCAGCGGCGGCGAAGTCATGCCGTAAATTCTTGTATGACACCAATGTCGGTGCAGGCTTGCCTGTTATCGAAAACTTACAGAATTTGCTTAATGCCGGTGACGAACTGATGCGTTTTTCTGGCATTCTGTCAGGCTCTCTGTCCTTTATCTTCGGTAAGTTGGACGAAGGAATGACATTATCCGAGGCCACATTGCAGGCGAAAGCGCTGGGTTACACTGAACCAGACCCGCGCGATGACCTTTCTGGGATGGATGTCGCCCGTAAATTGTTGATTTTGGCCCGTGAAGCAGGGTACAAACTTGAGTTAGCGGATATCGAAGTTGAGTCAGTTCTGCCTGCCAGCTTTGATGCAAGTGGTGATGTAGACAGCTTCCTCGCTCGCTTGCCGTCACTGGATGCCGAATTTACTCGCTTGGTAGCAAATGCCGCCGAGCAGGGCAAAGTGCTCCGTTATGTTGGAGTGATTGAAGAGGGGCGTTGTATCGTCCGGATGGATGCCGTAGATGGTAACGATCCGCTGTATAAAGTCAAAAATGGCGAGAATGCGCTGGCTTTCTATACCCACTATTATCAGCCAATTCCGTTGGTACTGCGCGGGTATGGCGCGGGGAATGACGTGACTGCGGCCGGGGTGTTCGCCGATCTTTTACGCACATTATCATGGAAGTTGGGAGTTTAAATATGGTTAAGATCTATGCTCCGGCATCGATTGGCAATGTCAGCGTTGGGTTTGATGTGCTGGGTGCGGCAGTCTCACCGGTCGATGGTACTCTGCTGGGCGATTGTGTCAGCGTGACCGCGGCGGATAGCTTCAGTTTGCGCAACGAGGGCCGCTTTGTCAGCAAGCTGCCTGATGACCCAAAAGAGAATATCGTTTATCAGTGCTGGGAGCGTTTTTGTCAGGAGATAGGCAAAGAAATCCCGGTGGCGATGGTGCTGGAAAAAAACATGCCGATTGGCTCAGGGCTAGGTTCCAGCGCCTGTTCAGTCGTGGCTGGTTTGATGGCGATGAACGAGTTCTGTGGCAAGCCGCTGGATAAAGTGACCTTGTTGGGCATGATGGGCGAGCTGGAAGGGCGAGTGTCTGGTAGCATCCATTTTGATAATGTCGCACCGTGCTATTTGGGCGGGATGCAACTGATCCTCGAACAGCCCGGCTATATCAGCCAAGATGTTCCTGGGTTTGATGACTGGCTGTGGGTCATGGCTTATCCGGGCATTAAAGTCTCTACTGCCGAGGCCCGCGCTATTTTACCGGCACAATATCGCCGTCAGGATTGCATCGCACATGGGCGCAATTTGGCTGGATTCATTCACGCCTGCCACACTCAACAGCCGAGTCTGGCTGCTAAAATGATGAAAGATGTGATTGCCGAGCCTTACCGCACTCAATTGTTACCGGGCTTTGCTGCGGCACGGCAAGCTGCGCAGGATATTGGCGCGCTGGCCTGTGGTATTTCCGGTTCTGGCCCAACACTGTTTGCCGTCTGCAATGATGTCGAGACCGCACAGCGCATGGCGAACTGGCTACAAAATCATTACCTGCAAAACGACGAAGGTTTTGTTCATATTTGCCGTCTGGATACCGCAGGCGCACGACTACTGGGATAACGCATGAAACTGTATAACCTTAAAGATCACAACGAGCAGGTCAGCTTCGCGCAAGCGATCAAGCAAGGCCTGGGCAAGCAGCAAGGGCTGTTCTTCCCGTTGGAGTTGCCAGAGTTTGAGTTGACAGAAATTGATAAATTGTTGGATCTGGATTTTGTCACCCGCAGCAGCCGCATTTTGTCTGCATTTATCGGCAATGAAATTGCACCGGAAGTCTTAACCAAGCGTGTTCAGGCGGCTTTTGAGTTCCCAGCTCCGGTTGCTCAGGTTGAGAATGATGTCGCGGTACTCGAACTGTTTCACGGCCCGACATTAGCCTTTAAAGACTTCGGTGCCCGTTTTATGGCGCAGATGTTGGCCGAAGTGGCCGGTGACCAGCCAGTAACTATTTTAACCGCGACCTCCGGTGATACCGGGGCGGCAGTGGCCCATGCATTTTATGGTCTGAAAAATGTCCGTGTGGTGATTCTTTATCCGCGTGGCAAAATCAGCCCGCTGCAAGAAAAACTGTTCTGTACGCTGGGTGGCAATATTCACACTGTAGCCATTGATGGTGATTTTGATGCTTGTCAGGCGCTGGTCAAACAAGCCTTTGATGACGAAGAACTGAAACAAGACCTGAGCCTTAACTCTGCTAACTCGATTAATATCAGCCGCTTGCTGGCACAAATTTGCTATTACTTTGAAGCGGTCGCTCAATTGCCACAAGAAGCGCGTAACCAGCTGGTTATCTCCGTGCCAAGTGGCAACTTTGGCGATTTGACCGCCGGTTTGCTGGCGAAATCCTTAGGTTTGCCGGTAAAACGCTTTATCGCCGCCACTAATGCCAACGACACCGTACCGCGTTTCCTGGTTAACGGGCAATGGCAGCCAAAACAGACAGTGGCGACGTTATCGAATGCCATGGATGTTAGTCAGCCGAATAACTGGCCGCGAGTTGAAGAGCTTTATCGTCGCAAAATTTGGCAATTAAAAGAATTGGGCCACGGCGCAGTCAGTGATGATGTCACCAAAGACACCATGCGCGAGCTGGCGGAGTTGGGTTATATCTCAGAGCCTCATGCGGCCATTGCTTATCGTGTGTTGCGCGATCAGTTACAAGACGGGGAATTTGGGTTATTCATCGGAACGGCACATCCGGCGAAATTCAAAGAAAGTGTTGAAGAGATTCTGGGACAAGAGTTACCACTGCCAAAACCATTAGCAGTGCGGGCACAATTGCCATTGTTATCCCATGATTTACCAGCAGATTTTGCACAATTACGCACTTTCTTGATGGCATTACCTAAGTAATTTTTCTCATTGAGAGATAAAAACTAAAGGGCCATATCGGCCCTTTGAGATTAGCTATTTATAACTCAGTGAGTGAAAGGTTGACCGCGCCTAGGGGCACTTCGGCGACTGCGTCGCTACGACCCCAACAGCACGTTTCCCCTTCATTTGACATTGTCAGCCGTCTGATAGGGCCATATTGGCCCTTTTTACATTTTAGTGCTGTTCAGCCCGCTTAAATACCAGTTCATTTTTCGCCGATAGCCCGGCATCAAACTCATAACCTTCCAGATTAAAATCAACCAGTTGTTCTGGTTTGGTGAGCTTGTTCTGAATAATAAATCGGCTCATCAGGCCACGGGCTTTCTTGGCGTAGAAACTGATAATCTTATATTTGCCGTTTTTTTCATCTAAAAAGACCGGTTTAATCTGTGAGCCGGCCAGCTTGGCGGGCTTCACGGCCTTAAAGTATTCATCAGAGGCGAGATTAATCAGCACGTTATCGCCTTGCTGCTCCAGTGCTTGATTCAGTTTCTCAGTTATCTGGTCGCCCCAGAATGAATAGAGATCTTTGCCGCGCGGGTTAGCCAGCTTGATCCCCATCTCCAGACGATACGGCTGCATTAAGTCGAGCGGGCGCAATACGCCATAAAGGCCAGAAAGCATGCGCAAGTGCTGTTGGGCAAAATCAAAATCAGCAGCGCTGAAATCTTGCGCCTGCATACCGGTGTAGACATCGCCTTTAAAGGCCAGAATTGCCTGGCGCGCATTGTCTGGCGTAAAGTCTGGCTGCCATTCGCTGAAACGAGCGGCGTTCAAACCGGCCAGTTTGTCGCTAATTCCCATTAGACTGCTGATTTGCGCGGGTGTCAGCTCACGGCAGATCTCGATAAGCTGTTGTGATTTATCCAACATTTCTGGCTGAGTAAACTTCTTGGTCGCTAACGGACTTTGATAATCAAGGGTTTTAGCCGGGGAAATGACAATAAGCATAATGACATCCTAATGAGCCAAATAGGGCACTGTAGCAAAAAGCGCCAGCCAGCGAAAAGAAGATTGGACGATTGCTGAGATAGATGGGCTGCTTTGCCAGAGATGCTATAGTTTAGCTAAATCGTCTCAGTACGATAGGAATGGATAAAGTTGCTATTAACCTACCGGTTTCTCGCTGTTTTAAAAGGCGAAAACGGTTGCGAACCGAATACTGCGCTTTTGCGGTTTTTTTAATCAGTTTAACTGCCTTGCACCAAGGCTTACGCATGTTATTATCAAGACAAGGCAGGTGTCGAAATCGCTAATATTGCGAAACGGCTAACATTCCGAATGAGATAAAGCGCCATTTTGGCAATATACTCTTTCGACAAGCATAAAGTTGCGACATGCCAAAAGTTCATGCACAAACGATGAGAAACGACAACATGACCGATAAACTTACTTCCCTACGTCAAATCACCACTGTAGTAGCAGATACTGGGGATATCGCGGCAATGAAGCTGTATCAGCCGCAAGATGCAACTACCAACCCATCATTGATTCTGAATGCTGCCCAAATTCCTGAATACCGCAAGCTGATTGACGACGCCATTGCTTGGGCGCGCGAACAAAGCAGCGATCACGCTCAGCAAATCGTTGATGCTACTGACAAACTGGCCGTCAATATTGGTTTGGAAATCCTAAAACTGATCCCAGGCCGTATTTCTACTGAAGTAGATGCCCGCCTGTCTTACGACACGACTGCCAGCGTGGCAAAAGCTAAGCGCCTGATCAAACTGTATAACGAAGCCGGTATCAGCAATGACCGCATTCTGATCAAACTAGCCTCTACCTGGCAGGGTATCCGTGCTGCAGAACAGCTGGAAAAAGAAGGCATTAACTGTAACCTGACTCTGCTGTTCTCCTTCGCTCAGGCGCGTGCTTGTGCTGAAGCGGGTGTGTTCCTGATTTCACCGTTTGTTGGCCGTATTCTTGACTGGTACAAAGCCAATGGCGACAAAAAAGAGTTCGCGCCACACGAAGATCCAGGTGTGGTTTCCGTGACCGAGATTTATCAGTATTACAAACAACACGGTTATAAGACTGTGGTTATGGGCGCAAGCTTCCGTAATCTGGGTGAGATCATTGAACTGGCTGGTTGTGACCGTCTGACTATCGCGCCATCGCTGCTGAAAGAGTTAGCAGAAAGCGAAGGTCCGATAGAGCGTAAATTATCTTATACCGGTGAAGTTCAGGCTAAACCTACGCCACTGACTGAAGCTGAGTTCTACTGGCAGCACAATCAGGATCCAATGGCGATTGATAAACTGGCTGATGGCATTCGCAAATTTGCTATTGATCAGGGCAAACTTGAGAAAATGATCTCAGACCTGCTGTAATTTGACTGGCGGTGATTGATTCTCCGTAGTTATTTGACGAAAAGGTGGCGTAAGCCGCCTTTTTTATTGCCTATACCTTAAATAATTTGAGTTGCAGGAAGGCAGCAACCGAGTGAACCCCATGATTCGGGTGAATAAGGGGCAGTCAACACACATACAATTTGAAGGATGACGGGTATATAACCTGAGGCTAACAGCAGTCCCAGTAATATGGGGTATGCTATTATTCGCCACAGATAAAGGGTTTTCGTCGAGGTAGTTATATGAATACATTGCGTATAGGTTTAGTTTCCGTCTCTGATCGCGCATCAAGTGGGGTATATCAGGATAAAGGGATTCCAGCACTAGAAGAGTGGTTGGCAAGTGCCTTAACCACTCCTTTTGACATCGAAACCCGCCTTATTCCCGATGAACAAACTCTGATTGAACAAACCCTGTGTGAGTTAGTCGATGAAATGGGGTGTCATTTGGTATTGACCACCGGCGGTACCGGCCCGGCAAGACGTGATGTTACTCCTGATGCCACCTTAGCTATCGCCGATCGGCAAATGCCAGGTTTTGGTGAACAAATGCGCCAAATCAGCCTCCATTTTGTCCCTACCGCGATATTATCCCGACAGGTTGGGGTTATCCGTAAGCAGGCATTGATTATCAACTTACCGGGGCAGCCTAAATCCATCAAAGAGACCCTAGAAGGGGTGAGAGATGCCCAGTCGAAGGTGGTAGTTGCGGGTATTTTTGCCAGTGTGCCTTATTGCATTCAACTACTAGATGGGCCTTATATAGAGACCAATGCTGAAGTGGTAGCGGCTTTTCGTCCAAAGAATGCCATTATCGATATAAAAATCTAAATTAAAACTTTTTACAAAATAAGATACCATTCTGTGAGTGTGGGGAATTTTGTACGGTATAGTCATGTTTACTTTACAAAAAGCTGAAAATATTTTTCTTCCCCTACTCTGGTTTATTACGGTGTCATATGTCCCAAGAACACAATTTATCTCAAGTCGACTTATCGCAACCTCATGTTGCCCAACAAGATAATCATAATCGTCGGCTGAATAAGCAAGATTATAAAACCCTCACCTTGGCTGCATTAGGTGGGGCACTTGAGTTTTACGATTTCATTATTTTCGTCTTCTTTGCTGCGGTTATCGGCGATCTTTTCTTCCCAGTAGATATGCCTGAGTGGCTGCGTCAGGTGCAGACATTCGGTATTTTTGCGGCGGGTTACCTGGCTCGTCCGCTGGGCGGCATCATTATGGCGCATTTTGGTGACTTGGTTGGTCGTAAGAAGATGTTTACTCTCAGTATTTTGTTAATGGCATTGCCAACACTCGCGATTGGTATGCTGCCGACGTATGCTTCTATCGGCATTGCCGCTCCGCTGCTGTTGTTATTAATGCGCGTATTGCAAGGTGCGGCAATTGGCGGTGAAGTGCCCGGTGCATGGGTTTTTGTGGCGGAACACGTACCGCGTCGGCGTATTGGTATTGCTTGCGGTACCTTAACGGCGGGTTTGACGGCGGGTATCTTGCTGGGATCACTGGTAGCCACGGCGATGAACACCACCTTAAGTCCTCAGGCTATTTTAGATGGTGGCTGGCGTGTGCCGTTCTTCCTGGGTGGGATTTTCGGCTTGTTTGCCATGTATTTACGCCGCTGGTTGCAGGAAACCCCGATCTTTAAAGAGATGCAGGCCCGCAAAACTTTGGCTGAAGAGCTGCCGCTGAAATCTGTGGTGGTCAATCATAAGAAAGAAATAGTGGTTTCGATGCTGCTGACTTGGTTGCTGTCGGCTGGCATTGTAGTAGTCATCTTGATGACCCCGACTTATTTACAGAAGCAATTCGGCGTACTGCCCGCATTGGCATTGCAGGCGAATAGTCTGGCTATTGTCGCGTTAGTCTTGGGTTGTGTGATTGCGGGTCTTGCTATTGACCGCTTCGGCGCGAGTAAAACTTTTATTGTTGGCAGCTTGATGTTGGCGGTGTCGACATGGACGTTTTATCACACTAATCTGACCGATCCTAATCAGTTATTTCCGCATTATATGTTGGCTGGATTCTGTGTTGGTATCGTCGGCGCTGTGCCTTATGTCATGGTTCGCGCATTCCCGGCTGAGATTCGTTTTACCGGAATTTCTTTCTCCTACAATGTAGCGTATGCCATTTTTGGTGGATTGACACCTATTGTGGTGACCTTATTGATGAAGATGACGCCTATGGCTCCTGCCTATTACATGTTGCTGTTATCGCTGGTGGGATTCCTATTAGGGATCTATCTACGCAATGATATTAATAGTGATGTGAAAACTCAGATTTCACAGAAAGCCTAGGCTGAGTAAGGCCGCACAACAGTAAACATAAATATACTGTTAATAAAAATAGCCCATAAATTTGTCAAAAATTATGGGCTATTTTGATATTTATATCTTTATAATTCATCGTTGAAAGTGGCCCCGATGAACGTGAATCCGACCTTCTGTTTGACGCGAGCTGAGGGCTGTGAAATAACTTCCGAATATAATGTTCTGGCGCCTTGCTGCTGTAAATATCGCGCTAATTCTCTGACCGCTGCGGTTCCTGCTCCTCTCACAGTTCCGTCTCTATCGGGTGATAATACAAAATTAGGAAATGTCGCTGATGCCACCAGTTCAACCTCATTTCTACTATTGAACCTGTCTGCGACAATTATCGTGACAATTTGTCCTCGTAATTTGACGACCACATATATTTCCCCTGGACGATGAATGAGTAATCTACGGTGAATAATACCGGTAACCACATTTCCAGCATGTAGAAGTTTACTGAGCGAAGTATTTGTATCGCTCGCACTGGCCGCGCTAGCTTCGCTAATATGAGGGCCTTGATACTCTTGACCCCATTGAGCAATGGTATCACTGAGTTTTTTTCGCATAGTCCGTGTATTGGCAATTTCGATATCCGAAAGTCTTTCCTCCTCCTCGGGGGAGAGTGTGGGGAGTATTTCTACTTCAAATTCTAATTCGGGGTGTTCTACTGTAGTGCCTTGTTCTATAATCACGGGGGGCGTTGGGGTATAGATAAAGGTATCGAGTAATAATTCATAAATACCAAGTGGTAGTAATTCTACTGCGGATGGTTCTTCACTGGATGAATAGTAAATACTATAATTAATATAGTTCAATTGTGCATAGTCAAATGCACTTTTAGCTTGTTGGATTGAGTTATTAGGGCTTTTTTCTATTATTGTGTCTCTGATGTTTTTAATTAATCGGCTTTCTAATTCCGGGTTTTGTGTTGCAGTTCCTGTGCTTCCTGTTCTAATGATTGAATCAATCACTCTGCCGAAAAAAACAGAATTCCAGGTCTCTAAACTATTGCCAAATAATAATGTGAAGTCAGTCATGATATCTAACGTCCAGTCTATACAAGCAGGTCTTACTTGCCGTGGTTGGCGTGAATTCAGAATGGAATAGATAGAGGCGTTGCAAGCTTTTGCCGTGGCTGGTAGGCTAAGCGATTGGTTATGAAGAGTATTGTCGATATGGGTTAGGGTCATATTATTACTCATGTTATCAGCTGTTTTCTCTCCTATGACAGTTGTGTTTTTGAGTGGCATACTATTTCCGGCAATATGTAATGTTTTTCCTTTTGTATTACTGTGGAAGAATTTATCGGCGCTGAATACAATGCTGTCAAACTGTTGGCACTTGTCTTGTGTAAGATAATTATAAATATTTAGAAAAGGAGTGAAAATACAGATGGTTTTACTTATTTGTGTTAAGTCTCTTTTTTCCCAATATTTATCACCGGCATCTGCAGTAAGTATTGATTTTTCGAGGATTAATGGCTTGTCTTTATTGAAGTTGGTTAGTGTTATTTCTGGGGATTTACTGATCTCGCTACTCCAACTAAAAGAGATAATGGGGGATATTTCCACTACGTTATATTTCAATGTTTGAATGAATTGAGTTTGTACCGTGTCTTTTTGTATTTGTATAATAAAGGATAGATTGTCGCTTTGTTTATAACGATCAAAAATAAATTTATCGGTCATTTTATGGTCAGAAAATATAACTCGGCTCCGATTTAAAGTAATGCTTGGCCCGTTAAATAACTCAAGAGTATATTTATCGTTCTCTCCAAAATCGGTCGTGTTAAAAACAAGGAGTACTTGTTTGTTTTTTAAACGAATATCATCCCAGTACTCACCAAAAGCATCAATAAGATTAATTTTATAGTTGTCAATAATAATACATTGTTGATTGCAGATAAGTCCTTTGTCTTGTGATACTTTAATGCTAGTAATCGCATTATTCATTCCTAATGCTTTTAAACTATCATTAGTCATGTTCTCAGTTAGTGCAAAAAAAGGAGGATGGAAATTATCATTCTCATATACTGTCGCAATCATTCCACGAGGGACTGTTATTGATCTAATACTGTCATTATGAATAGGTAATACTTCTCGGCCAGACTCAATGAAGAATTCAATATCGTGATATAAATCTATTTGTTGGTTTGATGCTAAACAAATACTGTCTCCTTCAAACTTTTCTTGGGTATAAAAACAAATGGCCGGTGCTATTTTGTATGATTTTATTGTGTTATATAGCCCAGATGATTTTAATTCCTGCAGATTAATATCATTCTTTAATATCGTTTTTTTTCCAGAAAAATCCACGCTATCATAAAGAGTCACAACCATACCCGGAGGGATAGAGATTGACTCTATTTCATTATTAAAATCATCATTGTAAACTGAGTCTGATTCACTTTCCGCAGAGCAAAATGATTCTCCGCCAAAATCAGCTAGTTCGTAAAAACAAACTTTAGCGTTATGTGAATAGGCAGATTGAGATATTATTAATACAATGACTGTTAATAGTTTCATAACTATTATCATAGGCCAACCCTTAATTTTAATATGCTACATTATCGATAGGGTTTCGATGTTATATGATGTGTTTTTTCTTCACATTATTTATTTTTATTGTTCTATTTTATTATTTTGTCGCGTTATTTTTAATAAGATAATTTATTTTTTTAGACGTGGTAAATAGGCATAAAAAAACACCCTGAATATGAATGTTCAGGGTGTCATTAAATATAAGTTTTCTTAGTGAACTGTAATTAAGCTACAGATTGTACGTGTACAGTAGTCTGGTTTGGTTCACCAATTGGTAGTACCGTACGGCCATATTGTTCGTTTAAGACTTCCGCCATTGCCAGGTAAATGGCGCTGGCGCCGCAGATAATGCCTTCGAAGCCGGCGAAAACCAGTAGCGAATGGTTACCGGTGAAGTTACCGACCGCCAACAGAGCAAACAGGAGCGTCAGGCTACCGAAAACAAACTGTAAAGCGCGGTTAGCGGGTAAGGTACCGAAGAACATAAACAGTGTGAAGATACCCCATAAGCCTAAATAAACGCCGAGGAACTGTGCGTCAGTGGCTTCTGCCAGACCCATTTTGGGTAGCATCAGCAAACCGACCAGGCTCAGCCAAAATGCACCATATGAGGTAAATGCGGTTGCAGCAAAAGTATTGCCTTTCTTATACTCCAGCATGCCTGCCAGAATTTGTGCCAAACCGCCATAAAAAATCCCCATACTCAAAATAACAGAGGTTAGGGGGAAGAAGCCTGCGTTGTGCAGGTTAAGCAAGACGGTAGTCATCCCAAAACCCATCAGGCCTAATGGGCCAGGATTCGCCAACTTGGTGGTGTTCATAAGTCCTCTGCAAGTAACAGAATGCTAAAAAAAATGGATAATTATCCGAATAAGTATAAATCGCCTGAATGACCAAAAAGTCGTCGATATCCCTCAGTGCGCGCGGCATCATAATGATCCGCGCGGTTGGAAACAATGATCTGGAGGGTAATAAAAAGTAATTTTTTTTCATCTCCCCCCTTGATGCTGCGTTTCGTGGCCCCATCTTATTTCCAACCGCAGGGACTAATTACTATTCAGTGGAGACATACATCAGCAGAATGCTGGGTATGAAAGCATTGATTATGAAAATACGGGCAGTTGAAAATAAACAATTCGCCCACATATAGATTAGTAACTTGACCGAATATGACTTTTTAGTGGAGGCGTTTTAGATGGGTAAAATTATTGGTATCGACTTGGGTACTACCAACTCTTGTGTAGCAATTATGGATGGTACTAAAGCACGTGTGCTGGAAAACAGCGAAGGCGACCGCACCACGCCTTCTATCATTGCTTATACCCAAGATGGTGAGATTCTGGTTGGTCAACCGGCTAAACGTCAGGCTATTACTAACCCGCAAAATACACTGTTTGCGATCAAACGTTTGATTGGCCGCCGTTTCCAGGACGAAGAAGCACAGCGTGATAAAGACATCATGCCGTACAAAATTATCGCAGCAGATAATGGTGACGCGTGGGTTGAAGTAAAAGGCCAGAAAGTTGCACCACCGCAGATTTCTGCTGAAGTGCTGAAGAAAATGAAGAAAACGGCTGAAGATTTTCTGGGTGAACCCGTTACTGAAGCGGTTATCACTGTACCTGCATACTTTAACGATGCTCAGCGTCAGGCAACTAAAGATGC
Organism: Yersinia kristensenii; assembly: GCF_900460525.1. Classification (NCBI taxonomy): domain Bacteria; kingdom Pseudomonadati; phylum Pseudomonadota; class Gammaproteobacteria; order Enterobacterales; family Yersiniaceae; genus Yersinia; species Yersinia kristensenii. Next base: position 610,926 of record NZ_UHIY01000001.1, on the reverse strand, counting down.
TGGCCGTATCGCAGGTCTGGAAGTAAAACGTATCATCAACGAACCAACAGCCGCAGCATTGGCTTATGGTCTGGACAAAGAAGTCGGTAACCGTACTATCGCGGTTTATGACCTCGGTGGTGGTACTTTCGATATCTCAATTATCGAAATCGATGAAGTCGACGGCGAAAAAACCTTTGAAGTTCTGGCAACCAACGGTGATACCCACCTGGGTGGTGAAGACTTCGATAGCCGCCTGATCAATTATCTGGTTGATGAATTCAAGAAAGACCAGGGTATGGATCTGCGTACCGATCCACTGGCCATGCAGCGCCTGAAAGAAGCAGCTGAAAAAGCAAAAATCGAGCTGTCTTCAGCTCAACAGACCGACGTTAACCTGCCGTACATCACGGCTGATGGTAGCGGTCCAAAACATATGAACATCAAAGTGACTCGCGCTAAATTGGAGTCACTGGTCGAAGATTTGGTAAACCGTTCTATTGAACCACTGAAAGTGGCTCTGCAGGATGCTGGCTTGTCTGTTTCCGATATCCAGGACGTTATCTTGGTCGGTGGTCAGACTCGTATGCCAATGGTTCAGAAAAAAGTTGCTGATTTCTTCGGTAAAGAACCACGTAAAGACGTTAACCCAGATGAAGCTGTAGCGATTGGTGCGGCAGTGCAGGGTGGTGTTCTGTCTGGTGAAGTGAAAGACGTTCTGTTGTTGGACGTGACTCCACTGTCACTGGGTATTGAAACCATGGGTGGTGTGATGACTCCGCTTATCACCAAAAACACCACTATCCCAACTAAGCACAGCCAAGTGTTCTCTACTGCGGAAGACAATCAATCTGCGGTAACCATTCATGTGCTTCAGGGTGAGCGTAAACGTGCTCAGGATAACAAGTCTCTGGGTCAGTTCAATCTGGATGGTATCCAGGCGGCACCTCGCGGCATGGCGCAAATCGAAGTGACCTTCGATATCGACGCCGATGGTATTTTGCATGTGTCTGCTAAAGACAAAAATACCGGTCGTGAGCAGAAGATTACCATCAAGGCATCTTCTGGTTTGAACGAGGAAGAAATCCAGAAAATGGTTCGCGATGCTGAAGCTAACGCTGAAGCAGACCGTAAGTTTGAAGAGTTAGTACAGACTCGTAACCAAGCTGACCACCTGATTCACGGTACTCGTAAACAGTTGGAAGAAGCTGGCGACAAACTGCCAGCAGAAGACAAAACTGTCATCGAAGATGCAGTGAAAGCGCTGGAAGCGGCTTTGAAAAGCGAAGATAAAGCTGAGATCGAAGCCAAAACTCAGGCTCTGGTGCAAGTTTCTGGTAAATTACTGGAAATGGCTCAGCAGCAGCAAGCGGCCGCAGGCGGTGATGCTGGTGATACCAGTGCTAAGAAAGAAGACGACGTTGTAGACGCCGAATTCGAAGAAGTAAAAGACAAAAAATAATAGCCCTTAAGCGGGCACTGCAACAGTAGGCCTTACTGTTGCTGGAAACCAGCACGGGCGTCGAGGAAACTCTACGCCCGTGCACGCATGTTAAGGGTAGGAAAAAAAGAGAATGGCGAAGAGAGATTATTACGAGGTTTTAGGCGTCACAAAGGGCGCCGATGAACGTGAAATCAAAAAGGCCTATAAACGCCTGGCAGTAAAGTATCATCCGGACCGTAATCAGGATGAGAACGATACCGGCGAAAATTTCAAAGAAGTTAAAGAAGCCTATGAAATTTTGACCGACCCACAAAAACGCGCAGCCTATGATCAATATGGTCATGCAGCCTTTGAACAAGGTGGCATGGGCGGCGGTGGTTTTGGTGGTGGCGGTGCTGATTTTAGTGACATTTTTGGTGATGTTTTCGGTGATATCTTCGGCGGTGGCCGTCGTCAGCGAGCTTCCCGTGGTTCAGATTTGCGCTACAACATGGATCTGACACTGGAAGAAGCGGTGCGCGGTGTAACCAAAGAAATTCGTATCCCAACGCTAAATGAATGTGATGTCTGCCATGGTAGCGGTGCTAAGCCGGGCAGCTCACCGGTGACGTGTTCGACTTGCCGTGGTGCAGGTCAGGTGCATATGCGCCAAGGTTTCTTCACCGTGCAGCAGGCGTGTCCGACTTGTCATGGCAGCGGCCAAATCATTAAAGATCCGTGCAACAAATGTCATGGACATGGCCGCGTTGAGAAATCAAAAACACTGTCGGTTAAAATTCCGGCGGGTGTTGATACCGGTGATCGCATTCGCTTAAATGGTGAAGGTGAAGCAGGCGAACACGGCGCACCAGCAGGCGACTTATATGTTCAGGTGCAGGTTAAAGCGCACCCAATTTTCGAACGTGAAGGCAATAATCTGTATTGTGAAGTGCCAATTAACTTCGCTATGGCGGCCTTAGGCGGCGAGATTGAAGTCCCAACGTTGGATGGTCGCGTTAAGCTGAAAGTGCCTGCAGAAACGCAAACCGGCAAACTGTTCCGTATGCGTGGGAAAGGGGTTAAATCTGTTCGTGGTGGTAGCCAAGGCGACTTACTCTGCCGGGTTGTGGTTGAGACTCCAGTCCACCTAAGTGAAAAACAGAAACAATTACTGCGCGAACTGGAAGAAAGTTTTGTTGGCGCTGCGGGTGAAAAAAACAGCCCTCGCTCTAAAAGCTTCTTAGACGGTGTTAAGAAATTCTTTGATGACTTGACCCGCTAATCATGGCTTAGCAGTTAACCTGCTAATAAAGATGAAAATTAAAAATCCTCGATAAGTATCGGGGATTTTTTTTCATCATCTGGTATAGAAATATGTGATGCAGATGTCGAATTGATCGGTTTTTCCGAGTATTTATTGCTATAAAAACGACTTTTTTCGAGTTAAGGGTTATCCTAAAATTCATGAATTGATTTGTCGAGCAGCAGCTCATTGTCTGATGTAAGGAGCTATTCATTGTGACAAACATTATTCGTCAATTTTTACGCCAAGAGGCGGCGGGTGGTCTGATTTTAATTTTTGCCGCTATCGTCGCCTTATTTATGGCTAACAGCCCGCTCCACGGGGCTTATCAATCATTTTTAGATGTCCCGGTATCGGTAAAAATTGCGTCACTGGATATCAGTAAGCCGCTGCTGTTGTGGATTAATGATGGCTTAATGGCGATATTCTTCTTGGTTGTGGGCTTGGAAGTTAAACGGGAGCTGATGGAAGGCTCACTGGCGGGGCGCGATAAAGCCGTTTTTCCTGCGATTGCTGCTTTGGGCGGTATGCTCGCTCCGGCCTTGATTTATCTGCTGTTTAATGGGGCTGATGAAGTGACTCGCCAAGGTTGGGCAATTCCAGCAGCAACCGATATTGCTTTTGCATTGGGAGTGATGGCATTACTGGGGAACCGGGTTCCAACCAGCCTAAAAGTCTTTTTACTGGCATTGGCCATTATTGATGACTTGGGCGTTATCATTATTATTGCATTGTTCTATACCCATGAGGTTTCACTGCAAGCTCTGGGTATTGCTGCTGCCGCTATTGCTTTGCTGGGCTATATGAACTGGCGTGGGGTAGGGAAAACATCCGCCTATCTGCTGGTTGGATTGGTTCTGTGGGTCTGTATTCTTAAATCAGGGGTGCATGCGACCTTAGCTGGGGTGATTGTCGGCTTTATGATCCCGCTGCATACCAAAGATAAACGCTCGCCTTCGGAATCACTGGAACATGGTTTGCACCCGTGGGTTGCCTATTTGATTTTGCCGTTATTTGCCTTTGCCAATGCAGGCGTTTCGTTGCAAGGCGTTTCAATCGCTGGATTGACGTCACTATTGCCTTTGGGGATTGCGAGCGGCCTGTTTATTGGTAAGCCACTGGGGATTTTTCTCTTTAGTTGGCTCGCGGTTAAGTTAGGGATTGCTAAACTGCCGGATGCTATCAACTTTAAGCAAATTTTTGCGGTGTCAGTGTTATGTGGTATCGGCTTTACTATGTCGATATTTATTGCATCGCTGGCATTTGATGGTGCTGAAGTTGCTTTGCTTACCTATTCTAAGTTGGGCATATTATTCGGCTCCACCACTGCCGCTATTGTGGGTTATAGCTTGTTGCGTCTGGCTTTGCCGGCAAAGAAAAAATAACTCATTGATTAATATTCGAATGGCCAGTACCGCTCATCAAGGTACTGGCGTTCTACCTGATGGATTTCTAGGCTTACGGTTTGTGAAGTCTCAGAACAGGGAACGTTTAGTCGTGCATGGGGCTAGCTGGCTCGCCGATATGTTAAGGAGATAACAACATGCGAATGTCGCACATCAATTTCAATCATCTTTATTATTTTTGGCAGGTTTGTAAGGAAGGCTCCGTCGTGGGTGCGGCTGAGGCTTTATTTTTGACGCCACAAACGATTACCGGGCAAATTAAAGCATTGGAAGAACGTCTGGGCGGTAAATTATTTAAGCGCCAGGGGCGCGGGCTGGTGCCATCAGAATTGGGGCAATTGGTCTTTCGCTATGCCGATAAGATGTTCATGCTCAGCCACGAAATGATTGATATTGTTAACTATCGTAAAGAATCTAACTTGTTATTTGATGTTGGCGTTGCCGATGCATTATCTAAGCGCTTAGTTAGCCAGGTGCTGGAAACTGCTGTGGTGGATCATGAAAAAATTCATTTACGTTGCTTTGAATCGACCCACGAAATGCTGCTAGAGCAGTTAAGTCAGCATAAGTTGGACATGATTCTGTCTGATTGCCCGGTAGATTCCAGTCAGCAAGAAGGGCTATTTTCGGTGAAGCTTGGCGAATGTAGCGTGAGTTTTTATTGTCGCCAGCCCATCCCAGATTTGCCTTTCCCCGCGTGTTTGCAGCAAAAACGTTTATTAGTGCCCGGCCGCCGTTCAATGTTGGGGCGTAAATTATTAAATTGGATTAACAGCAAAGGGCTACAGGTGGAGATCTTGGGGGAATTTGATGATGCGGCGTTGATGAAGGCTTTTGCTATTTATAACAATGCCATTTTTGTTGCACCCACCCTGTATGCCGCAGATACCTATGCCAAAGATGACGAAATTGTAGAAATTGGCCGTTTAGATAATGTGCAGGAAGAGTATTACGTTATTTTTGCCGAGCGCATGATCCAACATCCTGCGGTACAGCGGGTATGTAACAAGGATTTTTCCGCACTGTTTAGCGGTTAAACCTATTGATCCAAATCGTAAGTGGTATAGCTATCAGCTCTTCGTGACCAGCATTAGCTTGCGATTCGATGAGTCAGCCAAATTTTAGATATAAAAAAACCGGCCTAGGCCGGTCTTTTTACGAAGCAGCCAACGTAATACAATTACTGCATTGCGTTGATTTGCGCTACTAAGTTTGACTTATGGCGCGCTGCTTTGTTTTTGTGGATCAGACCTTTACAGGACTGACGATCCACGATTGGTTGCATCTCATTAAATGCTTTTTGCGCTGCGTCTTTATCGCCAGCTGCGATTGCCGCATACACCTTCTTAATGAAGGTACGCACCATTGAGCGACGGCTAGCGTTATGCTTGCGGCGTTTCTCAGACTGTACGGCGCGTTTCTTAGCTGATTTGATATTAGCCAAGGTCCAACTCCCAAATATATTCTATTGAGGACAATTCAAAGGCCGAGGAATATGCCCTTTTAGCCTTCGTTTGTCAATGGATTTGTGCAAATAAGCGCCGTTTGTACGGGCGGCACTTGCTACGTTGTGATGGAGCGGGATTTTACCAGCTTCGCGCTGCGGAATACAGTCTTTCGAAAGAAAATTCCACAGTTCACTGCCTCGAAGGGATTCGACGGTGGTTCTTGTAAAAATCTCAGCCTGCTTCTGTATTCGACGGCGTGCGTATTCTACAGGATAAAGTGAGTAAAAGGGATTTTACCTGCACGATTTTAGCAAAATGATGTGACTTTCGGTTAAAGGTGCCAATCGCGGGTTAACCTTAACCGCGGTACAAGGTATAATCCGGCGATTTCCACTGTTTTGAGCCAGCTATGGAGCTAATTCGCGGTATACATAATATCCGGGCACGCCACCATGGTTGCGTGCTAACTATCGGTAACTTTGATGGTGTCCATCGCGGACATCAGGCCTTATTGGAGCAGTTAAAGCGCGAAGGTCAGCGCTTGGGGCTGCCCGTTATGGTGATGATATTTGAACCGCAACCACTGGAATTGTTTGCAGCGGATAAAGCACCGGCTCGACTAACGCGTTTACGCGATAAAGCCAGATATCTGGCCGAGGCCGGTGTTGACTATTTATTGTGCGTTAAATTTGATCCGCGTTTTGCAGCTATTACTGCGCAAGCTTTCGTTGCTAAGTTGCTGGTAGAGAAGTTGGGTGTTAAGTTTTTAACTGTTGGCGATGATTTCCGCTTTGGCGCAGAGCGCCAGGGGGATTTTCAGCTATTACAGCAAGCGGGTGCTGAGTTTGGGTTTGATGTCATCAGCACAGACAGCTTTTGTGATGGTGGTCTGCGCATTAGCAGCACCGCGATTCGTCAGGCGCTTCATGACGACGATTTGGTGTTGGCTGAGACACTGCTGGGTCACCCATACAGTATTTCTGGCCGAGTGGTTCACGGTGACGAACTGGGGCGGACGATAGGTTTCCCCACGGCAAATTTGCCGTTAAAACGTTTAGTTGCTCCCGTAAAAGGAGTGTATGCGGTTGATGTATATGGCTTAGGTCCAAAGCCATTGCCCGGTGTGGCCAATATTGGCACTCGACCTACCGTTGCTGGTGTCCGCCAGCAGCTAGAGGTTCATCTGCTTGATATAACTATGGATCTTTATGGGCGTCATATTGATGTGGTGCTCCGCGCGAAACTGCGCAACGAACAGCGTTTTGCTTCGCTCGATGCTTTGAAGCAGCAAATCGCCCATGATGTGGTGACGGCCCGAACATTTTTCGGGCTAAAGACACCGGTTTAATATTTCTAGCCGAAACGGAACCGAGAATCTAATGAGTGACTACAAGAATACCCTGAATTTGCCTGAAACAGGGTTCCCGATGCGCGGCGATCTGGCTAAGCGTGAACCTGACATGCTGAAACGTTGGTATGAGCAGGATCTGTATGGGATTATTCGTACGGCCAAGAAGGGTAAAAAGACCTTTATTTTGCACGACGGCCCTCCTTATGCGAACGGCAACATTCACATTGGTCACTCTGTTAACAAAATTCTCAAAGATATTATTGTTAAATCAAAAGGAATGGCTGGCTACGACTCACCTTATATTCCAGGTTGGGACTGCCACGGTTTGCCGATCGAACTAAAAGTTGAGCAATTAATTGGTAAGCCGGGTGAAAAAGTCAGCGCCGCGGAGTTCCGTGCTGCATGCCGTAAATACGCCGCTGAGCAGGTCGAAGGTCAGAAGAAAGACTTCATCCGTTTAGGTGTGTTGGGCGATTGGGACCATCCTTACCTGACGATGGATTTCAAAACTGAAGCCAATATCATTCGCGCACTAAGTAAAATAATTGATAACGGCCATCTGCACAAAGGCGCGAAGCCAGTGCATTGGTGTACAGACTGCGGTTCGTCACTGGCTGAAGCCGAAGTTGAATATTACGATAAAACCTCACCTTCCATTGATGTGCGCTTTAACGCCGTCGATGTTGCGGCGGTGAGTGCAAAATTTGGCGCAAGCCATGTTGCTGGTGAAAATAAGGCTAACGGCCCGATTTCACTGGTTATTTGGACCACAACGCCGTGGACTTTGCCAGCAAACCGCGCCATTTCACTGAATGCTGAATACATCTATCAGCTGGTGCAGGTCGACGGCGAATGCTTGATTCTGGCAGAAGATCTGGTTGAGAGCGTCATGAAGCGCGCTGGTATTGCGGAATGGACGGTATTGGGCAGTTGCAAAGGTTCTGACCTGGAGCTACTGCGCTTCAATCATCCGTTTATGGGCTTTGATGTACCTGCAATCTTGGGCGATCACGTCACACTGGATGCCGGTACTGGTGCAGTTCATACCGCACCTGGCCACGGCCCGGATGACTTTGTTATTGGTCAGAAATACGGTTTGGAAGTGGCTAATCCGGTCGGCCCGAACGGCTGCTATTTGGCAGGGACTTACCCAACACTGGACGGCATGTTTGTCTTTAAAGCCAATGATGTGATTGTTGAGTTGCTGCGCGAAAAAGGCGCACTGCTGAAAGTTGAAAAGCTGGTTCACAGCTACCCATGCTGCTGGCGTCACAAAACGCCGATTATCTTCCGTGCTACACCGCAATGGTTCATCAGCATGGATCAAAAAGGTCTGCGCAAGCAGTCGCTGGAAGAGATAAAAGGCGTGCAGTGGATCCCTGAGTGGGGCCAGGCGCGCATTGAAACCATGGTTGCAAACCGCCCAGACTGGTGTATTTCGCGTCAGCGTACTTGGGGTGTGCCGATGTCTCTGTTTGTCCATAAAGAGACCGAGGCGCTTCATCCGCGCAGCACTGAACTGATGGAAGAAGTAGCCAAGCGTGTTGAGCAAGAGGGCATTCAAGCATGGTGGGATCTAGACCCTGCTGAGATCTTAGGTGCCGATGCTGCTGATTACGTCAAAGTGCCAGACACATTGGATGTATGGTTCGATTCCGGCTCAACTCACTCTTCTGTGGTTGACGTGCGCCCTGAGTTTGGCGGTCATAGCCCGGATATGTATCTGGAAGGTTCTGACCAACACCGCGGCTGGTTTATGTCTTCACTGATGATTGCGACTGCGATAAAAGGCAAAGCGCCTTATCGTCAAGTGTTGACTCATGGATTCACCGTTGATGGTCAAGGGCGTAAAATGTCCAAATCCATCGGTAATACCATCAGCCCGCAAGATGTCATGAACAAACTGGGTGGCGACATCCTGCGGTTGTGGGTGGCCTCCACCGATTACACCGGCGAAATCGCGGTTTCTGATGAAATCCTGAAGCGCTCTGCGGACTCTTACCGCCGTATCCGTAACACTGCGCGCTTCTTGCTGGCTAACCTTAATGGCTTTGACCCAGCATTGCATCAGGTGGCTCCAGAAGAAATGGTCGTGGTAGACCGTTGGGCTGTAGGTCGTGCACAGGCTGCGCAAGCCGAGATCATGGAAGCGTACGACAATTACGATTTCCACTTAGTCGTGCAGCGCTTGATGCAGTTCTGTTCGGTAGAAATGGGCTCTTTCTACCTCGATATCATTAAAGACCGTCAATACACCGCCAAAGGCGACAGTGTTGCCCGTCGTAGCTGCCAGACCGCGCTGTTCCATATTGCAGAAGCATTGGTTCGCTGGATGGCCCCAATTATGTCATTCACCGCGGATGAAATTTGGAACCAGTTGCCGGGTGAGCGCCCACAGTATGTCTTCACTGAAGAGTGGTATGAGGGTCTGTTCGGGTTGGCGGGTGATGAGAGTATGAACGATACTTTCTGGGCCGAGCTGTTAAAAGTCCGTGGCGAAGTGAATAAGGTGCTGGAGCAAGCGCGTAGCGATAAACGTATCGGGGGTTCGCTGGAAGCCGCTGTAACTCTGTTTGCTACGCCTGAACTGGCTTCACGCCTGAACAGCTTGCAAGATGAGCTGCGTTTTGTGTTGCTGACGTCTGCGGCGAAAGTGGCAGATTATGCCGATGCCGGTGATGATGCGCAGCAAAGCGAGCTGATTTCTGGGCTGAAAATAACCTTTAATAAAGCTGACGGTGAGAAGTGCCCGCGTTGCTGGCATTACACTCAAGATGTCGGTTTGGTGGCGGAACATGCTGAATTGTGCGGCCGCTGTGTCACTAACGTTGCCGGAGACGGTGAAGAGCGTAAATACGCCTGATGAGTAAACCTATTTGTTCGACCGGATTGCGCTGGTTATGGCTGGCTGTACTGGTGGTGATTGTGGATCTCGGTAGCAAACAGTGGGTCATGACCCACTTTGCGCTGTATGAGTCCGTGCCACTGATTCCTTTTTTCAACCTGACTTACGCGCAGAATTTTGGCGCGGCATTTAGCTTCCTTGCGGATAAAAGCGGTTGGCAGCGTTGGTTCTTTGCGGGGATAGCTATCGGTATTTCAGTCCTATTGATGGTGATGATGTACCGGTCTACGGCCAAGCAACGTCTGTTAAATTGTGCTTATGCCCTGATTATCGGTGGGGCATTAGGTAATTTATTTGATCGCATGGTACATGGTGCGGTGATCGATTTTATCGATTTCCACGTCAATAACTGGCATTTCCCGACATTTAACTTTGCTGATACCGCCATCTGTATCGGTGCTGCGCTGGTTATCTTTGAAGGCTTCTTAAGCCCGGCGGAAAAAACCGCGATGAATAAAGGGGAGTGATATGTCCGAACAGGTAGACGGTCATCAAGTAGCAGACCATGTTGTACAAGACAAGAGTGCGGTATTGGTGCATTTCACTCTCAAACTGGAAGATGGTTCAACGGCAGAATCTACCCATATTCACGGGAAGCCCGCGCTATTTCGCTTAGGCGATAACAGCTTAAGCGATGCGCTGGAGCAACAGTTGATTGGTTTGAAAGTGGGCGATAAACACACTTTTACTTTGCAACCTGAAGATGCATTTGGTTTGGAAAGTCCTGATTTGATTCAGTACTTTACGCAGCGTGATTTTGCGCAAACTGGCATACCGGATGCGGGCACTATTATGCTGTTTACCTCCCGAGATGGCAGTGAAATGCCGGGCGTAGTACGGGAAGTGGCAGAAGAGTCCATTACTGTTGATTTTAATCACCCGTTGGCAGGGCATGTCGTCAGCTTTGATATTGAAGTACTGGAGATTGACCCCCAACAGGAGGCTATGCATGCAGATATTGCTGGCTAATCCACGCGGCTTTTGTGCCGGAGTTGATCGGGCTATCAGTATTGTTGAACGCGCGATCGAGATGTATGGCGCGCCAATCTATGTGCGCCATGAAGTGGTGCACAACCGCTATGTGGTTGATAGTCTGCGCGAGCGCGGGGCTATTTTTATTGAGAATATCTCTGAGGTGCCTGATGGTTCCATTTTGATTTTCTCGGCTCATGGCGTGTCACAGGCTGTTCGTGCCGAGGCTCGCGCGCGCGAATTGACGATGCTGTTTGATGCAACCTGTCCATTGGTGACTAAAGTTCATATGGAAGTTGCTCGTGCCAGTCGCAAAGGGAAAGAAGCTATCCTGATAGGCCATGCTGGCCATCCGGAAGTGGAAGGAACGATGGGCCAATATAACAACCCGAAAGGGGGGATGTATTTGGTCGAGTCACCTGATGATGTTTGGAAGCTGAATGTTAAAGACGAGAATAACCTCTGCTTTATGACCCAAACTACCTTGTCAGTTGATGATACTTCCGCAGTGATTGATGCTTTGCGCCAGCGTTTCCCGAAGATTATCGGCCCACGTAAAGATGATATCTGCTATGCCACAACCAACCGACAAGAAGCGGTACGGAATCTGGCGAATGATGCGGATGTGGTTTTGGTGGTGGGGTCGAAAAACTCTTCCAATTCGAACCGCTTGGCTGAGCTGGCGCAGCGCATGGGGAAATCGGCCTATCTGATTGATTCTGCGGCTGATATCCAAGAGTCCTGGCTACAGAATGCGGCCTGTATTGGTGTGACGGCTGGCGCTTCGGCACCGGATATTCTGGTTCAGCAAGTCATCGCGCGCTTGAAAGCTCTCGGTGCCGATGGGTCTGTTGAACTGCGTGGTCGTGAAGAAAGTATCATTTTTGAAGTTCCCAAAGAATTACGTGTTGAGGTTAAGCAGGTCGACTGATCTCCAGCGCGCATTCGTAGGTCTATCAAGCAGCCCTAAGTGGCTGCTTTTTTACGGGTGTAATTCACCATAACTGCATGAATATGCGAAATAACCGTATTATGCCTGATGAACCGTTATTGTACTGACTCCGTTTGGATTGCACATTGAGCTACCTATACATGCTCACGGCGAGAGGGTTAGCAAATGTTATGTAAGGAATTAAGTGGTTTCACTGATAAAAGCGGCCGTATATCATTTTTTTCTAATACAGATTAAATAGGCTGGCAGAGTGCATGGCGGGCGGCTAATCTGAACCCTTGTCAGGGTAGATGACACAATATTGGGAGAACTCATGACTGATTCAACAATTCGTATCGCCGTTGTTGGCGCGGGTGGCCGTATGGGCCGGCAGCTTATCCAGGCTATTACACAGACGAAAGGTGTTGTGCTGGGCGCTGCTGTAGAGCGCGCGGGCTCCACCCTGGTGGGAAGTGATGCGGGTGAGCTGGCTGGAACAGGATTGCTAAATATCACGGTAAGTGATGATTTATCCAAGGTAATTGATAATTTTGATGTGTTGATCGACTTTACCCGCCCAGAGGGCACTCTGGAACATTTGGCTATTTGCCACATGCATCGTAAGGCTATGGTCATTGGGACCACCGGTTTTGATGATGCCGGTAAAGCCGCCATCAGTGCTGCGTCATCTGACATTGGCATTGTGTTCGCCGCTAACTTTAGTGTTGGGGTCAATGTGGTGCTTAAGCTGCTTGAAAAGGCCGCCAAAGTCATGGGCGATTACACCGATATCGAAATTATTGAAGCGCATCACCGCTATAAAGTGGATGCGCCGTCAGGTACCGCGTTGGCCATGGGAGAGGCGATAGCTGAATCCTTGGGGCGCTCATTGAAAGATTGTGCGGTTTATAGCCGCGAAGGCCACACAGGGGAGCGAAAGCCCGGCACTATCGGCTTTGCTACTGTGCGCGCGGGTGACATTGTGGGCGAGCATACAGCGATGTTTGCTGATATCGGTGAGCGAGTAGAAATCACACATAAAGCCACCAGTCGCATGACTTTTGCCAATGGGGCGGTTAAGTCTGCTATTTGGGTCTGTGAGCGTGATAATGGTTTGTTTGATATGCGCGATGTACTGAATTTGAACGAACTTTAACAGTGTAAAGCACAACCCGTGATGTGGTTGTTTCTATCATAACTATATGATAACAGGGCAATATTTTATTGTCCTTTTTTATTTTGTTGTTTTATTTTGTATTTATATTAGTTTTTTATAGATAACTTGTATTTTGTGGTGTTTTCTCGCTGTTTTTTGTCTTTTTTCCTCTGTATTAAATGATAATACTCACTTTCAGTGTGCCACAACGATTTTTTCCAGTCACTTACCCTCGCAACCGTTTACTATGTTAAGTTAGCATGTGTTTTTGCCGCTATAATCCACTCATTTTAATGAAAACGGTAAAAAACAGAGAAAAAATGGCACTTTGGCTAGACAAAAGCGTCACTCATCATTAAAATGCGCCCAATTTGCCAAAAATTGGCTCTGAGGGCGGTTTTTGCATTGATTTAGATCGCTAGATGTGAATTAATATGCAAATAATGTGACTGTTTATTCCCTGGAGGATGTTTTGATTAAGTCAGCGCTATTGGTTCTCGAAGACGGAACCCAATTTCACGGTCGGGCCATCGGGGCAGAAGGTACGGCAGTGGGGGAAGTGGTCTTCAATACGTCGATGACCGGTTATCAAGAAATCCTTACTGATCCTTCCTACTCCCGCCAGATCGTCACTCTTACTTATCCTCATATCGGCAATGTCGGCACCAATGCCTCCGATGAAGAATCCTCCGCAGTACACGCCCAAGGTCTGGTTATTCGCGACCTGCCATTGATTGCCAGCAACTACCGTAATGAAGAAGGCTTAGCTGATTATCTCAAGCGCCACAACATTGTTGCGATTGCAGATATCGATACGCGCAAGCTGACACGGTTGCTGCGCGAGAAGGGCGCACAGAACGGCTGCATTATTGTGGGTGACTTATCTGATGCTGCGCTGGCGCTGGAAAAAGCTAAAGCATTCCCCGGGTTGAAGGGAATGGATCTGGCCAAAGAAGTCACCACCAAAGAAGCTTATCACTGGTTGCAAGGCAGCTGGACTCTGGAAGGTGATTTACCTGCGGCGAAGCAAGCGGAAGACCTGCCATTCCATGTGGTGGCTTACGACTACGGGGTAAAACGCAATATTCTGCGCATGTTGGTAGACCGAGGTTGCCGCCTGACAGTGGTTCCGGCCCAGACTCCAGCGGAAGAGGTTCTAAAGCTCAATCCAGATGGCATTTTCTTGTCTAATGGCCCAGGGGATCCAGAGCCATGCGATTATGCCATCGCGGCGATTAAACGCTTCCTGGAAACCGATATTCCGGTGTTTGGCATCTGTTTAGGTCATCAACTGCTGGCACTGGCGAGCGGCGCGAAAACCGTCAAAATGAAATTTGGTCACCACGGTGGCAACCATCCAGTGAAAGATTTGGATGCTGATTGTGTGATGATCACCGCGCAGAACCACGGTTTTGCGGTTGATGAAACCACATTGCCATCCAACTTGCGCACGACGCACGTTTCTTTATTCGATGGTTCCCTGCAAGGGATTCACCGTACCGATAAAGCAGCGTTCAGTTTCCAGGGTCACCCGGAAGCCAGCCCTGGGCCGCATGATGCCGCCCCGCTGTTTGATCACTTTATCGAGCTGATTGAAGCTTACCGTGCGACCGCTAGCCACACTCACAAATAATCAGGAGCGTCAAACCATGCCAAAACGTACAGATATAAAAAGCATCCTGATTCTGGGCGCAGGCCCGATTGTTATCGGCCAGGCCTGTGAGTTTGACTACTCCGGCGCTCAGGCTTGTAAGGCACTGCGTGAAGAGGGTTACCGCGTTATTCTGGTGAACTCTAACCCAGCCACTATCATGACTGACCCAGAAATGGCCGATGCCACTTATATCGAGCCGATTCACTGGGAAGTGGTGCGCAAAATCATTGAAAAAGAGCGCCCAGACGCAGTATTGCCGACTATGGGCGGCCAAACCGCACTGAACTGCGCATTAGAATTAGAGCGTCAGGGGGTTCTGGCTGAATTCGGTGTCACCATGATTGGTGCTACTGCTGATGCTATCGATAAAGCTGAAGACCGCCGTCGCTTTGATATCGCGATGAAGAAAATTGGTCTGGATACCGCCCGTTCAGGTATCGCGCACAATATGGAAGAAGCACTGGCTGTTGCGGCTGACGTCGGCTTTCCGTGCATTATCCGCCCCTCCTTTACCATGGGCGGCACCGGTGGCGGTATCGCGTATAACCGCGAAGAGTTTGAAGAAATTTGCGAGCGCGGCCTGGATTTATCGCCAACCAAAGAGTTGCTGATTGATGAGTCACTGATTGGCTGGAAAGAGTATGAGATGGAAGTTGTCCGCGATAAAAACGACAACTGCATCATCGTCTGCTCCATTGAAAACTTCGATGCCATGGGCATTCACACCGGTGACTCCATCACTGTTGCCCCGGCGCAGACTCTGACAGACAAAGAATATCAAATCATGCGTAACGCCTCGATGGCGGTATTGCGTGAAATCGGCGTAGAGACCGGCGGCTCTAATGTGCAATTCTCGGTGAACCCGAAGAATGGCCGTTTGATCGTGATTGAAATGAACCCGCGCGTGTCGCGCTCCTCTGCGCTGGCCTCTAAAGCCACCGGCTTCCCAATCGCTAAGATTGCCGCCAAGCTGGCAGTGGGCTATACGCTGGATGAGTTGATGAATGACATCACTGGTGGCCGCACGCCGGCTTCCTTCGAGCCATCCATCGACTATGTTGTCACTAAAATCCCGCGCTTTAACTTCGAAAAATTTGCTGGCGCTAATGACCGCCTGACCACGCAGATGAAATCTGTGGGTGAAGTGATGGCCATTGGCCGCACGCTACAGGAATCACTGCAAAAAGCATTACGCGGTCTGGAAGTCGGCGTGACCGGTTTTGATCCTAAAGTCAGTCTCGATGATCCTGAAGCCCTGACTAAGATCCGTCGTGAATTGAAAGAAGCCGGTTGTGATCGCATCTGGTATATCGCCGATGCCTTCCGCGCCGGTATGTCGGTTGATGGTGTTTTCAACCTGACTAACGTCGACCGCTGGTTCCTGGTGCAGATTGAAGAGCTGGTGCGCCTGGAAGAAAATGTGGCGGAATGCGGTATCAATGGCCTGAATGCTGAGTATATGCGCCAGTTGAAACGCAAAGGCTTTGCCGATGCCCGTTTGGCGAAATTGGTTGGCGCGGCGGAAAGCGAAGTGCGCAAATTACGTTATAAGCACGGATTGCACCCAGTTTATAAGCGCGTAGATACCTGTGCGGCAGAATTCTCTACTGACACCGCTTATATGTACTCGACCTACGAGGAAGAGTGCGAATCTAACCCTACCAGCGATCGCCCGAAAGTGATGGTGCTGGGTGGTGGCCCGAACCGTATCGGCCAGGGGATTGAATTCGACTATTGCTGTGTACACGCATCACTGGCGCTGCGTGAAGACGGTTATGAAACCATCATGGTGAACTGCAACCCTGAAACGGTTTCGACTGACTACGACACCTCTGACCGCCTCTATTTTGAGTCAGTGACACTGGAAGACGTGCTGGAAATCGTCCGCATCGAGAAGCCGCAGGGTGTTATCGTGCAATACGGTGGCCAGACTCCACTGAAATTAGCCCGTGAGTTGGAAGCTGCCGGTGTGCCCATTATCGGCACCAGCCCGGATGCTATCGACCGCGCCGAAGACCGTGAACGTTTCCAGCAGGCGGTCAATCGTCTGGGCTTGAAGCAACCGGCTAACGCCACAGTAGCGACGATTGAACAGGCTGTTGAGAAAGCCGCGGGGCTGGGTTATCCACTGGTGGTGCGCCCATCTTATGTATTGGGTGGCCGCGCAATGGAAATTGTTTATGACGAAGTTGACCTGCGCCGTTACTTCCAAAATGCGGTGAGTGTGTCAAATGATGCGCCGGTGTTGCTCGACCGCTTCCTTGATGACGCGGTAGAAGTGGATGTGGATGCCATTTGTGACGGTGAGCGCGTGTTAATCGGCGGCATTATGGAGCACATCGAGCAAGCAGGGGTTCACTCCGGTGACTCAGCATGTTCATTGCCAGCTTACACCCTGAGCAAGGAAATTCAGGATGTTATGCGCCAGCAAGTGGAAAAACTGGCCTTTGAGCTGTGTGTTCGCGGCTTGATGAACGTGCAGTTTGCGGTGAAGAATAACGAAGTTTATCTGATTGAAGTTAACCCACGCGCTGCGCGTACCGTGCCATTCGTCTCTAAAGCGACCGGCATGCCATTAGCAAAAATTGCCGCCCGTGTGATGGTGGGGCAGACATTGGCCGAACAAGGGGTTCTGGAAGAAATTATTCCGCCTTACTACTCGGTCAAAGAAGTGGTGCTGCCATTCAACAAATTCCCCGGTGTTGACCCGATTTTAGGGCCAGAAATGCGCTCTACCGGTGAAGTCATGGGGGTTGGCCGTACCTTCGCCGAAGCTTTCTCTAAAGCTATGCTGGGCAGTCAGTCTGGCATGAAAAAGAGTGGCCGTGCGCTGTTATCCGTGCGCGAGGGGGATAAGCATCGGGTGGTTGATTTAGCGGCGAAGCTGCTGAAACAGGGCTTTGAACTGGATGCTACTCACGGTACTGCGGTGGTGCTGGGTGAGGCGGGGATCAATCCACGCTTGGTCAACAAGGTGCATGAAGGCCGTCCGCATATTCAGGACCGTATTAAGAATGGCGAATACACTTATATCGTGAATACCACGGCCGGACGTCAGGCGATTGAAGATTCCAAGCTGATCCGCCGCAGTGCTTTGCAATACAAAGTGCATTACGACACGACCTTGAATGGCGGCTTCGCGACGGCAATGGCGCTGAATGCTGACCCAACCGAGCAAGTGATTTCAGTACAAGAAATGCACGCTAAAATTAAGAATATGAAAGGTTAATTTTGGCGGTAAATAGTAGGGCGATGGAGACATCGCCCTTTTTTATGCTCGCTATTTAGCGAATGACGGCTTTTAACCATCAGAACCGTATTATTCATAAACAATAATATTGTTCATAAACAACCTTGGTGAAGATCAATGTTACGACTAGCGCTTATGTAGATAGTGGATAGCAGTCGGAGTAGGTAACAGCGAGTAGAATCAACTCAGTGCGACTTTGATACCCAAGCCGATCAACAGGCCGCCCAGCACTTTATCGACAACTTTTTGTGCCTTCGCCAAACCACGGCGCACCGGTGCACTTTGAATCAGAATAACCAACAAAGGCCACCAGATGACGGCCAGTACCCAGATGATTGAGGCGTACCACAGTTTTTCACCCACGCCGGAGTTAATCTGTAATATTTGTGTGAAAACGGCGAGGAAAAAGAGAGTCGCTTTGGGATTCAATAAATTGCAAAGGTATCCCTGCAAGAATGCGGCTTTCAGTGTGATGGGGGAGAGTGTGGTGCTATCGATGCTGAGCTTACTTTCTCCGCGCGACAGCAGTGCCTGGATACCAATCCAGATCAAATAGCAGGCCCCAGCATATTTCAGGAAATTGAACAGCCACGGTGTGGTGGTGATCACCACGGCCAGGCCAGCCACGCAATAAGACATATGTGTAGCGACGCCCAAAATGACGCCGAGTGCTGTCATCATTGCTGCCGGGCGGCGATAGCGGGCGGCGTTTTTAATCACCAAAAAAAAATCAGGTCCGGGGGAGATCATCCCCAATGTAGCAATAGTCGCGACGAATAAAGAGGTTTCAAGCATAAGGGTACCGAGTGAAAGTGGGGGCTTTTGACGATAATAGCGCCACTGGGGGTTCCCTGCATTTATCTTTTACTCTTTTGATGGATAGTGATGCACGAATATGAGTCTGGACAATGTGATAAGCAGTGAGGTACCAAATCAGAAACAGCGGGAAATCACACGGTTGTGTATCAAGTGTGCATTGTTGCTGCTACAACACGGTGCAGAAAGTATGCTGGTTGAGCAGCTATCCGCGCGCCTGGGTATCGCGTTGGGGATGGACAGTGTCGAAAGTTCCATCTCAGCTAATGCCGTGGTGTTAACCACCATCAGCCAAGGCAATTGCCTGACATCTACCCGCAAAAATGTTGACCGTGGCATTAATATGCATGTCGTGACAGAGGTGCAGCATATTGTGATTATGGCGGAGCATCATTTGTTGGATATAAAAGATGTAGAAAAACGCCTGGAGCATATTAAGCCGCTGCGGTATCCGCGTTGGCTAGTGGTGGTGATGGTTGCTTTATCATGTGGCTGTTTTAGCAAGTTAAATGGCGGTGGTTGGGACGCATTTTCCATCACTTTTTTGGCCAGTGGGCTGGCGATGTTTGTGCGCCAAAGCTTAACAGCCCGCCATATGAACCCGCTGATTAACTTCTGTATCACAGCGTTTGTCGCGACATCCGTTTCTGGGCTGTTAATGCGTTTACCGTTTTTCCACGAGGCTTCCAGCGTAGCAATGGCGGCGAGTGTGCTGCTGTTAGTTCCCGGATTCCCACTGATCAATGCGGTCGCCGATATGTTTAAAGGTCACGTGAATACCGGTCTTGCGCGTTGGGCAATGGCCAGTTTATTGACGTTATCAACCTGTATTGGCGTGATATTCGCGATGGCGATGTGGGGATTACGGGGATGGTGATGAATTTACTCTGGGCATTATTGCAAGATATGGTGTTGGCGGCTATTCCGGCACTGGGTTTTGCGATGGTATTTAATGTGCCGGTGCGGGCATTACGTTACTGCGCATTGCTGGGTGCGGTTGGGCACGGCTCGCGTATGTTGATGATTCATTTCGGTATGAATATCGAGCCAGCTTCATTATTGGCTTCAATTATGATTGGCGTCATCGGCATTAATTGGTCGCGCTGGTTGCTGGCACACCCGAAAGTTTTCACTGTTGCTGCCGTCATTCCTATGTTCCCTGGGATTTCTGCTTATACCGCGATGATATCAGTCGTAGAGATTTCTCATCTGGGTTACACCGAGGCATTAATGTCCACGATGGTGACTAATTTCTTGAAGGCATCATTTATTGTCGGTGCGTTGTCGATTGGTTTATCCTTGCCTGGATTATGGTTATATCGCAAACGCCCTGGTGTATAAGGCTTTTTTCGCCCCTGTTCTGGGTCTTGGGCTAGGAGCAGTCTTATATGTGTGATTAGCCTGCTTATCGCTATCGACGCTGGATTAGGCTTTCCGTATAGTGTGAGCAATTTTTCGGGACTGGCTCTCGCAGCCTACAGGGTTTAATAATGATTATCAGCCTGATCGCTGCATTGGCAGCGGATCGCGTTATTGGTATGGAAAATGCCATGCCATGGCACCTACCGGCTGACTTAGCGTGGTTCAAACGTAACACGCTAAATAAACCGGTAATTATGGGTCGCAAGACATTCGAATCTATCGGTCGCCCTCTACCTGGGCGGTTGAATATTGTTATCAGTAGCCAACCGGGCACTGATGACCGCGTAACCTGGGCTACCTCTATTGACGACGCGCTGGCCTTGGCGGGGGATGTCGCAGAAGTGATGGTGATGGGCGGTGGGCGTGTCTATAAGCAATTCTTAGACCGTGCTAATCGCATGTATCTCACTCACATTGATGCTGAAGTTGGTGGTGATACACACTTCCCAGACTATGAACCTGATGAATGGGAAAGCACCTTTAGTGAGTTCCATGATGCAGATGAGGCGAACTCACACAGCTATTGCTTCGAGATCCTTGAGCGCCGCTAATTGCACTTGCAATCTTAAGTTAGAAAAAAGCGAGGTTGATGACAAACCTATTTTGTCGCACTGAGACTGGCGGGGTGACTGCACCGATGGGCACTCCGACAGTTCACGCCGTTACGACCCATTCGGTACATTTCCCCGCTTATCCACTTTGTTAGTAGGTTTTTCTAATTGTCAGTTTCTAATTATTAATATTTTACAAATAGTTAGACGGATCTTTTACTGCCGCGGTTATTTCGTCAGTTTGGGTTGTTTCAGCTTCAACTTTGAAAGCAGGTTGGGTGAAATAACGTTTATCTTCCCAACGGAGCAGAGTTAAATTGCCCCCCCAGCAACAACCTGTATCCAGCCCATAAATCCCTTCAGGAACCCCTTTTCCTTCCAGCGATGCCCAGTGACCAAAGATAATTGAATACTCAGGGCTGACCAGTCGCGGTAGCTCAAACCAAGGTTTAAGCGGGGCAGGGGCATTTTCTGGCGTGTCTTTACAGATCATATCCAGTTGCCCATTTGGGAAGCAAAAACGCATGCGGGTCAATGCATTAGTGCTAAAACGCAAACGCGCTAAACCGGTCAATTCTGGTGACCAGTTGTTGGGCATATCACCGTACATTGCATCAAGGAATAGCGGGTAGCTATCACTGCTTAAGACGGCCTCTACTTCACGGGCACACATCTGGGCTGTTTCGATATCCCACTGAGGGGTAATACCGGCGTGGGCCATAATCAATTTTAATTCGTCATCAACCTGCAAAACCGGTTGGCGACGTAACCAATTAATGAGCTCGTCAGCATCAGGGGCTTCAAGCAGTGGAGTGATACGGTCTTTGGGTTTATTGCGGCTGATGCCAGCATAAACCGCCAGCAAATGCAGGTCATGGTTACCCAGAACCATCCGGACGGCTGGCCCCAGTGAGCGGACGTAACGTAATACATCCAGTGAAGCCGGGCCTCGGGCAACTAAATCACCGGTCAGCCACAAGGTATCTTGCTGCGAATCAAAGTTCACCTGCGCTAATAGCGCGAGTAACTCATCAAGGCAGCCATGAACATCGCCAATAAGATAAGTAGACATAGTTGAGGTCAGGGTTAATGGATAAGTGCGGGGATCGCTAAACGGAACACCGGAATCACAGTACGGAAAGCCTGACCAAGGTGGTCAACCATCTCATAGTGCCCTTCCATGGTACCCAGCGGCGTTTCTAGAACAGCTCCGCTGGTGTATTGAAACTCGTTACCTGGCAGGATCAATGGCTGTTCGCCAATGACTCCTTCGCCCTGAACTTCTGTCTGTCGGCCATTGCTATTGGTAATTAACCAATAGCGGCCAATAAGTTGCACATTTGAACGGCCCAAATTACGAATCGTCACGGTATAGGCGAAGACAAAACGTTCTTCATCAGGTATCGACTGAGTTTCCACATAGATACTTTGTACCTGTACACAAACGCGGGGCTGTTCAATCATAATGTGCTCCTGCTTATTCTTGTGGTGCCGATTGAGCTGAAAGCCAATTAGCCAGCTTACAGTATTGTGCTACCGAAATATTCTCTGCCCGCATTATCGGGTCAATACCTAATTCGATTAATTGCTCTGAAGTGAATAGGTCACCCAAGCTATTACGCACGGTTTTTCTGCGCTGGTTGAATGCTTGCGTGGTAATGCGGGTCAGCATCCGCACATCGCCCACCGGGTTAGGCATATTCACATGAGGAATAAGACGCACCACGGCTGAATCCACTTTTGGGGCTGGGGTAAATGCAGTTGGCGGCACTTCCAGCACCGGGATGACGTTGCAATAGTATTGCGCCATTACGGTCAGACGGCCATAAGCTTTACTGTTAGGCCCTGCAACCAGGCGGTTAACCACCTCTTTTTGCAACATGAAATGCATATCGCGGATTGCATTAGTATAGCTGAAAAGATGAAACATCAGCGGGGTCGAGATGTTGTAGGGCAAGTTACCAAAGACCCGTAATGATTGCCCTGCTTGCTCTGCTAGCTCAGAAAAATTGATTTTCATCGCATCTTCTTGATGGATAGTGAGCTTGTCTTTCAGTTGAGGATGGCTAGCCAGACGAGCGGCCAAATCGCGGTCTAGCTCGATGACTGTCATATGATCCATACGAGCGGCTACTGGTTCAGTCAATGCGCCTAAACCGGGGCCAATCTCTACGACCGCTTCACCAGGAACCGGATGGATAGCGGAGACAATGCTGTCGATGACAAACTGATCGTTTAAAAAGTTTTGTCCAAAGCGTTTGCGGGCAAAGTGCCCTTGGTGGACTCTATTATTCATTGCTGTTATTTATCATTTTAATGGCTAAGTTTAATGCCGTAATGAAACTGCCGACATCAGCAGAACCGGTTGCGGCGAGTTCTAAAGCGGTACCGTGATCCACAGATGTGCGGATAAAAGGTAGCCCGAGTGTGATATTGACCGCTCGGCCAAACCCTTGATATTTCAGTACTGGCAACCCTTGATCATGGTACATGGCAAGAACGGCATCGGCATGTTGCAGATATTTAGGCTGAAATAGTGTGTCCGCGGGGAGCGGGCCGATAAGGTTTATTCCTTGCTGACGCAATGCCTCTAACGCAGGAATAATGGTATCGATCTCTTCATGGCCCATATGACCACCTTCGCCCGCATGTGGATTCAGCCCACACACATAAATCTGTGGTTGGCTAATACCAAATTTGGTTCTCAGGTCATTATCAAGAATGGTGATAACTTCATGCAGACTAGCCTGAGTGATGGCCCCCGGCACTGCCAGTAAAGGCAAGTGAGTGGTTGCCAACGCGACACGCAGCTCTTCTGTTGCCAACATCATCACTACCCGTGGGCAGTGGCTGCGGTCAGCAAAGAACTCAGTGTGCCCGATAAAAGGGATTCCTGCATCATTGATAATGCTTTTCTGTACCGGGCCAGTGACCAATGCGGCAAATTCGCCACTGATTGCGCCATCACAGGCTTTAGCCAGTGTCTCCACCACATAGTGGCTGTTTTTGATATCAAGCTGACCGGGGATCACCTCAGCGGCAATTTTCACTGGCAAGATAGTCAGAGTGCCAGCTTGTTGCGCCAATGCGGATTGATCTTGCTGATATTCACGGAGCTGCAATGGCAGGTTAAGTTGGTTGGCGCGAGCAAGTAGCAAGGCCGGATCAGCGCACACCACCAGCTCAACAGGCCAATCCTGCTGTGCTAAGGCGACGACTAAATCCGGCCCAACCCCGGCAGGCTCGCCGGGGGTGATAACAATCCGATTATTGTGTTTTTGCATCACTACCATCAAGAATTTTCACATAAGCTGCGGCGCGTTGCTCTTGCATCCAGGTTTGAGCTTCTTCTGCAAACTTACGGCTAAAGAGCATACGGTACGCCCGATCTTTCTGTGCTGCATCAGTTTTGTCTACCTGACGGGTATCAACAACCTGAATTAAATGCCAGCCGAAAGAAGAATGAACCGGTGTGCTGATTTCGCCTTTTTTCAGTTTCATCAGTGCATCACGGAATGCGGGATCATAGATGTCTGGCGAAGCCCAACCCAAATCACCACCTTGCATAGCAGAACCCGGATCCTGAGAAATTTCTTTGGCGATAGTGGCGAAGTCGGTTTTCCCGCTCTTAATATCCGCAGCCGCAGCCGCTAACTTGGCACGGGCCTGATCGTCAGTCATGACCGGTGACGGTTTTAGCAAAATGTGGCGGGCGTGAACTTCGGTAACAGAAACCGTGTTATCACCACCACGGATATCATTCACTTTCAGAATATGGAAGCCGACACCGGAACGGATTGGGCCAACAACATCACCTTTGTTAGCTGATTGCAGTCTTTCCGCAAACAAAGAAGGCAATTCCTGCAATTTACCCCAGCCCATCTGGCCGCCTTTCAGCGCCTGAGAGTCAGCTGAGTTGGCGATAGCCAATTTACCAAAATCAGCCCCGCCTTTGATGTCAGAGACCAATTTGTTAGCCACATCTTCAGCCTGATCAACCTGTTGTTGCGACGGGTTTTCAGGTAATGGGATCAGGATGTGGCTGAGGTTCAATTCCGTATCACCGCTGGTTTGGTTACCCACTTGTTTTGCCAGCGCTTCAACTTCTTGCGGCAGAATCGTTATACGGCGGCGTACTTCATTGTTACGCACTTCTGACGTCAGCATTTCTTTGCGGATTTGCTCACGGTAAGTGTCGTAATTCAGACCGTCGGCCGCTAAACGGCTACGCATCTGGTCAGGAGTCATCCGGTTTTGCGCGGCAATATCAGCAATGGCTTTATCCAGCGCTTCGTCACTGATAGTAATGCCCATCTTCTTGGCCATCTGTAATTGGATATTATCCATGATCAGGCGTTCAAGAATTTGATGACGCAATGTCGCATCATCCGGCACTTCTTGCCCTGCTTGCTGTGCATTCAGTTTCACTGATTGTAACAGGCCGTCGACATCGCTTTGCAGGACGACGCCGTTATCAACCACTGCGGCAACTTTATCAACTTCTTGTGGTGCTGCGAACGCGGTATTGGCACAGACAACCAATCCGAGAATAAGCGTTCTCCAGTTCTTCATACCTTTTCCATTTATGTAATCCGCTTTAGCGGGTTAAAATTCACTGTATTCAGTGTGTTACACAGTATCAGAATGCACTTTGATAAGGCAGAATACCTGAGCCTAGCATCTGCGTAGTCCCCAGGCTATGGTCGCTGCTCAGACCTCGTAATTCGATGTTAAAGCTAATTTTGTTGTCATATTTGCTGGTTTCATTTCGCGTATTCCAGCCCGTAATTTTCCGTTCATAACCTAAGTTAATTGCCCAACAGCAAGTATTGTATTGTACGCCAACCAATTGACTTGCAGGCTGATTGGCTTTGGTATCGTAATAATAAGCCCCAACCAATGCCCAGCGGTCAGCAACCGGCCAACTGGCCGTGGTGCCAATCTGAGAAATGCCCTGTTGGTAGCCTGGGCTTCTCACGTTAGGCACTGCTGCTTGAATATATTCCGGGCTGGCATAGCGATAATTCAGTTGAATCATACGCTCTGAGTCTTTTCTATACTCCATTACCGCATTACCCAGGGTTAAACTCCCCAAGCGGGTATCATACTGCGCGCCGCCTTTCAGGCCCAGTTGGTCACTAATGCGCCAGAAGGAATCACCCGCCCAAACCAAGCTACCGGTATCATCACTATTATCAATGCTTTCGATATTACCGGTACGCGAACGGCTAAAGTAATAGATTTGACCCACTGAAATGTTAAAACGTTCAACCAGTTCATCATCATAAATGCGAGAAGTTAAACCGGTGGACACCTGATTGGCTGAAGCTATGCGATCGAGACCACTATAAGTACGGTCACGGAACAGGCCGGAGTAGTCCGACTGCATCAGTGTGGTGTCGTAAATATAGATATCATCCTGATTCCGGTAAGGAACGTAAAGATACTGTACGCGCGGCTCCAATGTTTGGGTGAAACCTGTTGCCCAGTCCATTGGCCGGTCAAAGACCACTTTTCCGTCCACTTTAAACTGTGGTATCACGCGGTCAACTGAGTCTTTCAAGTCAGGAACTATCGCTTTCTGGCCTTTCTGTCTTTTATAGTAGGTAGCAAAGCCGTCTGGAACATCTTGCTGATAATGGGTTGCCAGTAATTTAGCTTCGGTATTTAAGCTACCCCAACCGTTGGCTAAGGGCAGATTCACTGACGGTTCGAGATGGAAACGGCTGGCTTCCGGATTATACGGACTGACGCTGGTGAATTTGGCCGCTTGGCTATAGACATGTAAATCAAACGGGCCAATATCATTTTTGTAGTAGTTCATGTCCAGCTGAGGCTGGGCGCGGTAAGCATTACTGTTACCACCGGTAGTAAATACCTGGAACTGTTTGGAGGCCAGGGTGGCATCCCAGTTCTGGTTAGCATAACCCACACTGAAAATTTGTGTGGCATAGCCGTCAGTAGTCGAACCGTATTGTGAGGTTAAATCGGTAAAATAAGTCGGGTCACTGACACGGGTATAGTTGACGTTGAAGCGCCAGACTTTATCCATCACCCCCGAATGGCTCCAGTAGTACAACCAGCGGGTCGCATCTTTATCGGTGCCATCAGTCCCGTGATATAAGCGGTCATTTGGGAGCCAATCCAACGCCATGGTACCAATACCGGGGGCCAGCAAATAGCGGAACTCATTTTGCCACTGCAAACCACGCCGCTCCATGTAATGGGGGGTGATGGTGGCATCGAAGTTTGGCGCAATGTTCCAATAATACGGCAGCGTAAATTCAAAGCCGTTATTACTGGTGTACTTAGCATTTGGGATCAGGAAGCCAGACCGGCGCTTGTCACCAATCGGTAATTGCATGTATGGGCTGTAGAAGACCGGCACTTTGCCAATTTTAAAACGAGCATTCCAGATTTCTGCGACTTGTTCTTCGCGGTCATGGATCACTTCGGAGCCCACTACGCTCCAGCTATTATCACCGGGTAAGCAAGAAGTGAATGTCCCATTCTCTAAAATGGTATAGCGGTTTTGGCCACGTAATTTCATCTGGTCTGCGTCACCACGCCCCTGACGACCAACCATCTGATATTTGCCTTTATCCATATCAGTATCTTTGGTATTCAGGTTTGACCAGCCTTTTGGCCCTTTCAGCTTAATTTGCGGATCGTCGTAATTAACGTCACCGGTTGCTGTGACGGTACGAACCGGAATAGCTTCGCCCGGCTTTTGTACTTGATTTAGCTCAACCTGATTAGCCGTCAGGGTGCTATTGCCTTGTTGGACAATAACATTGCCGGTGAACAGGGCATTATCCGGGTAATTGGCTTCGGTTTTATCCGCATTAATACGAACCGGCAGCTGATTCGGATCGCCTGTGACCAAAGGTTGGTCATAGGTCGGTACCCCAAGCATACATTGCTCGGAAAGGTCAGCCAGAGTGTGCTGGCTATATAGTGCCGTCCATATCAATGTGGCCAGCAGTGTTGGGAATCTTTTTTTCATACGCGGTTTTGGTGTTCCGTCATCGGGGGGCATCATGCCGGCAAACGGTCTGAGACTATATTACTCATCACAGTTGCGCTAGCGTTAAATCCGGCCGTTTACACGTCTCGCTGTTAGGCGCTGAGCTGAATGCCGAGTATGATAATGCAAATTTTGACTGACGGCATGATGAATTGAGGAGTATATGCGGTATTGGGGAAAACTGCTCGGTCTGATATTGGGCTTTATGTCCGGTGGCGGCTGGGGTGCAATCTTGGGGTTGCTGGTTGGCCATATGGTCGACAAGGCGCGTAGTACAAAGCGCCGCGGCTATTTTGCCGATCAACAAACACGACAATTAATTTTTTTCCGCACCACTTTTCAGGTCATGGGGCATTTAACCAAGGCCAAGGGGCGGGTGACGGAGGTTGATATTCAACTTGCCAGCCAATTGATGGATAGAATGCAATTGCATGGCGAGGCACGAACAGCGGCACAGCAAGCGTTCCGCGAGGGGAAAGAGAGTGGGTTCCCGTTGCGTGAAAGATTGCAGCAACTTCGTGGTGTTTGCTTTGGTCGTTTTGATTTAATTCGGATGTTTCTGGAAATTCAGTTACAAGCCGCATTTGCTGACGGCTCTTTGCATCCTAATGAACGGCAGGTTTTGTATGTCATTGCTGAAGAATTGGGGATCTCCCGTGGTCAGTTTGATCAGTTCCTGAGCATGATTGAGGGCGGGCGTCAGTTTGGCGGTTGGCAGGGCCAGCAGAGTGGTTATTCTCAAGGAGGCTACCAGCAAGCGCCACAAGGCCCGACATTGGCGGATGCCTGCAAAGTGCTGGGTGTCAGCAGCACGGATGATAGTGTGACCATCAAACGGGCTTACCGTAAGCTGATGGGAGAGCATCATCCAGATAAGCTGGTGGCGAAAGGTTTGCCGCCGGAAATGATGGAGATGGCTAAGCAAAAAGCTCAAGAGATTCAAGCCGCGTATGATTTGATTAAGCGCGAGAAAGGATTTAAGTAAGGGTGGTGGTGTCAGCGAAACCAAAACTAGATCGGATCTTCTGTTCCGATCTAGTTTGATTCTGGCCCGATCTACTACTGAAAAATTAAAACTCTGGATCGCAGGTAAAATGCATTGCTGTGCCAAATTCCGGGTGAGTAATACATAACTCTTGAGCATGTAACTGCAACCGGGGAGCCATCGCTTTCGCTTCGGGATGGGCATAGAAACCATCACCGAGGATTGGGTGACCCATCGCCAGCATATGAACCCGTAATTGGTGTGAACGGCCGGTAATGGGGGATAACTTCACTCGCGTACTGCCGTCCGCATCCCGAGATAACACTTGATACTGAGTTTGCGAAGATTTACCGGTTTCGTAACACACTTTTTGTTTGGGCCGGTTCGGCCAGTCGCAAATTAAAGGCAGGTCAATCAACCCTTCATCTTGCGCCAAATGGCCCCATACCCGCGCAATATAAGATTTTTTCGGCTCGCGCTCGCGAAATTGCCGCTTCAGCTCGCGCTCAGCCGCTTTGGTCAAAGCCACCACAATCACGCCACTGGTTGCCATATCCAGCCGGTGAACAGATTCAGCCGTAGGATAATCCGCCTGAATACGCGTCATGATGCTGTCTTTGTTCTCCGGCGCACGGCCAGGTACAGAAAGTAATCCGCTCGGTTTGTTCACCACCATGATGTGCTCATCCTGAAACAGGATGAGCAGCCAAGGATCGCGTGGGGGGTTATAGGGTTCCATTACTGGTGCGTCACCACCACCAAACGAATGGCATCTAAACGCCAGCCCGCCTGATTCAAGTTTTCCAGCACCATCTTACGGTTATGTTCCAGAGTCTCTATTTCGTCATCACGAATATTAGGGTTAACTGCTTTTAGGGCTTCCAGACGTGACAGCTCAGTGCTCAGTTTGTCATCCGCTTCATGTTTAGCCGCTTCAATCAGTAAACGTGCCTGTTCTTCAACCAAGGCTTCTGCTTGCTGTAACATCGCGTGAACTTCTTGCTGAACCGCGTTGACCAACTTGCTGGAGGTATGGCGATTGACGGCATTCAGTTGACGATTAAAGCTTTCAAATTCAACCTGCGCGGCCAAATTGGTGCCATTTCTATCCATCAGCATCCGCACCGGCGTCGGGGGTAAGAAGCGCGTCAGTTGCAAGTGTTTTGGTGCTTGCGCTTCGACCACATAGACCAATTCCGCGAGCAGAGTACCGACCGGCAATGCTTTGTTTTTCAACAAAGAAACTGCACAACTGCCGGTATCGCCGGATAAGATCAGATCCAAACCATTACGGATGATCGGGTGCTCCCAACTGACAAACTGAGCATCTTCGCGCGATAGCGCTTGTTCGCGATCAAAAGTCACAGTGCAGCCATCTTGCGGCAGCCCTGGGAAGTCCGGCACCAGCATGTGATCAGAGGGGGTCAGTACAATCAGATTGTCACTGCGATCTTCTTGATTGATCCCCACAATATCGAACAGATTCAGGGCGAAACTGACCAAATTGACGTCATTATCTTGGTCAGCAATGATTTGTGCCAGTTCTTGCCCATGTTCCCCGCCATTGGAATGCATTTCTAGCAGGCGGTCACGGCCCTGTTCCAATTGGAGTTTCAGCCCTTCGTGCTGCTGGCGGCAGGTGTGGATAAATTCATCCAACCCTGCCTGCTCATTCGGCGTCGCCAGATAGGTAATCAGTTCCTGATAACCGCTATCATAAATGGTGCGGCCGGTCGGGCAGGTGTGCTCGAAAGCATCCAAACCTTCGTGATACCAACGCACCAGCACGGCTTGCGCGGTATTTTCCAGATAAGGCACCATAATTTGAATTTCACGGTTTTGACCGATCCTATCCAGACGGCCAATACGTTGTTCGAGCAAGTCTGGGTTAAAAGGCAAATCGAACATCACCAATTGGCAAGCAAACTGGAAGTTGCGCCCTTCAGAGCCTATTTCAGAACACAGCAACACCTGCGCGCCATCTTCTTCAGAAGCGAAATAGGCCGCCGCACGGTCGCGTTCAATCAGTGATAAACCTTCATGGAATACTGCCGCGCGGATAG
Source organism: Yersinia kristensenii (assembly GCF_900460525.1). Taxonomy (NCBI): domain Bacteria; kingdom Pseudomonadati; phylum Pseudomonadota; class Gammaproteobacteria; order Enterobacterales; family Yersiniaceae; genus Yersinia; species Yersinia kristensenii. The sequence continues at coordinate 580,284 of NZ_UHIY01000001.1, read as the reverse complement.
CTTCGCGCTCGCGCAACACTTGTTCAAGCTGCAAGGCGGTGGCGGCTTGGGCGCAGATAACCAGCACTTTCTCACTGCGATTGGCCGTCAGGTAGTTAAGCAGCCATTCAACCCGAGGGTCAAAGTTCCACCAAGTGGCATTTTCGCCCTCAAATTCTTGGTAGATTTGCTCTGGATAAAGCATGTCTTTGGCGCGTGCTTCCAGAGTTTTCTTCGCACTCATAATGCCAGAGACTTTAATGGCTGTTTGGTATTGAGTCGGTAGCGGTAGCTTAATCTGATGCAACACACGGTGTGGGAAGCCTTTCACCCCATTACGGGTGTTGCGGAACAAGATACGGCTGGTGCCATGTCTGTCCATCAGCATAGTCACCAGTTCTTGGCGTGCGGCTTCGCTGTCTTCAGTTTGACTGTTTGCTGCTTTCAGCAGCGGCTCAATATCTTGCTCATTAATCAGCTCGCCGAGCAGATTCAGCTTGTCGTCAGTTAAGCGCTCGCCGCCCAGCAGCAAGGTGACTGCATCGGCGATTGGGCGGTATTTTTGTTGCTCATTAACGAATTCTTCGTAATCGTGGAAGCGATCGGGATCAAGCAGGCGCAAGCGAGCAAAGTGGCTCTGCTGGCCCAGTTGTTCAGGGGTGGCGGTCAACAGCAACACGCCGGGGATATGCTCGGCGAGCTGTTCAATCACTTGATATTCGCGGCTTGGGGCCTCTTCACTCCAGGCCAGATGGTGCGCTTCATCCACCACCAGCAAATCCCAGGAGGCATCTGCCAACTGTTCCAGGCGCTGTTTATTACGGCGCACAAAATCCAGTGAGCAAATGACCATTTGTTCGGTTTCAAATGGATTGCTGCTGTCGAGCAGGGATTCGGAGTAGCGGCTGTCATCAAACAGCGAGAAGCGCAGATTGAAGCGGCGCAGCATTTCGACCAACCACTGATGTTGCAAGCTTTCCGGCACCACAATCAGGATGCGTTCAGCACGGCCTGACAGCAATTGTTGGTGGATAATCATCCCGGCTTCGATGGTTTTACCCAAGCCGACTTCATCGGCCAGCAAGACACGCGGTGCATGGCGCTGACCCACTTCATAAGCAATATGTAATTGGTGTGGGATCAGGCTGGCACGAATACCGCGCAAACCACTCCATGGCAAGCGGAATTGCTCACTTTGATATTTACGGGCGCGGAAACGCAGTGCGAATCGATCCATACGATCAATTTGGCCTGCAAATAATCTGTCCTGCGGTTTGCTAAAAGTCAGTTTGCTATCGAGCAACACTTCACGCATAGAAACGCCGGTTTCTTCGGTATCCAGGCGGGTGCCGATATAGGTAATCAGCCCATTTTCCTCAGACACCTCTTCCACTTTCAGCTGCCAGCCTTCGTGGTGAGTGATGGTATCACCCGGATTGAACATGACGCGGGTAATTGGCGAGTCATTTCTGGCGTAAAGGCGGTTTTCACCGGTGGCGGGAAACAGTAAGGTGATCATGCGTACGTCAATGGCAACGACGGTACCCAATCCAAGTTCGCTTTCTGTGTCGCTGATCCAGCGTTGACCAAGTGTAAAAGGCATAAATTATCGGCTCGATTTTTTTGTTGGACAGTTATTAGTAATAAGGTTTTTGTAAATTTAAGTGCGTATAGAGAACAAAAATAAAATTGCTGGCAATAGTTTACCGCCCACGCAGCTTACGTGGCTGACGAGTCTGTCTGAAAATGACAGGATTCGATTACACGGTTAATTATAACCAGTCGGTTATGTAAATGTGATTGATGCGAATTTTGGCAAGGGCGCTATGGTAATGGAAGCAGAGCCTTTCGTCACCTGTAAAATACCCGTCATATTTCAAGCTGCATGTGTGTTGGCTGCTTTCGCTCATCGGAATCACTTACTGGTCTTGACCTTAAAAAAATAAGTCAGCTCATCGAGATTTACTCAATTGCCGCCTTCCTGCAACTCGAATTATTTAAGGTATTAAGGTATCAGAATAGCCCCATCTGACCGGTGATGAGTGTGGTGAAGTCATCATGCATAAAAGGCAGTATCGCGTCTGCCACGGGCTGGAGCTGTCGCGTCAGGTAGTGATCGTAATCAATTGGGGATTGCCGAGTTTCAAGGGGTTCCGGGCCGGCAGTGGTCATGACATAACTTATCCAGCCGCCATTCTGATATTGCAACGGCCGCCCCAGCTTGCGGTTAAACTCATCCGCCAGGCGCGCCGCTCTGGCATGGGGCGGGACATTACGCTGGTAGTCGTCGAGCCGCCGCCGCAAGCGCTTGCGGTAAATCAGTTGCTCGTCTAATTCGCCATTGAGGGTGCGGGCGACATAATCGCGCACGTAGTCCTGATAAGGTTGCTGCTGGAAAATCCGCAGGTACAGCTCGCGCTGGAATTGCTGAGCCAGTGGTGTCCAGTCGGTGCGCACCGTCTCCAGCCCTTTATAGATCATTTGATCGCCCGCAGGGGTGGATATTAGCCCGGCATAGCGCTTTTTACTGCCTTGCTCCGCGCCCCGGATGGTGGGCATCAAAAAGCGCCGATAGTGAGTTTCAAATTCTAATTCCAGCGCGCAGGGCAAATCATAGGTTTCACGGATATGGGTTTGCCACCATTGATTGACATACTGCACCAGCTCTTTGCCAATGCGCGAGGCCTGCTCTTCACTGTGGGCGTTTTTCAGCCAAACAAAGGTTGAATCGGTATCGCCATAAATAACCTGATAGCCCCGTGCTTCAATCAATTCGCGGGTTTGGCGCATGATTTCGTGGCCGCGCAGAGTAATTGAGGACGCCAGCCGGGGATCGAAAAAACGGCATCCGCTGGAGCCAAGCACGCCATAAAAGGCATTCATAATGATCTTCAGTGCTTGGGATAACGGCTTGTTTTGTTGGCGTTTTGCGGCTTCTCGCCCCTGCCAAATCTGGTTAACAATCGCCGGCAGGCAGTGTTTTTCACGTGAGAACCAAGCCCCGCGAAAGCCCGGCACGGAATGTTGCTCATCCGGCAGGGCCATACCTGCCACCAATCCCACCGGATCAATCAAAAAAGTGCGGATAATCGACGGATACAGGCTTTTGTAGTCGAGCACCAACACCGAGTCATACAATCCTGGCTGAGAATCCATCACAAAACCGCCAGGGCTGTGCTCTTCGGGCAACTCGCCTAAATTGGGTGCGACATAGCCAATGCGGTGCATCCGTGGCAGATAAAGGTGGGTAAATGCTGCCACTGAACCGCCATTGCGATCCGCCGCCAGCCCGGTGACAGTCGAGCGCTCAAGTAAGAAACTCAGTAGCTCAGTTTTGGCAAAAATCCGCGTCACCAACTCGCAGTCTTTCAAGTTGTAGTGGGCCAGTGCTGGCTTATCATGGGCAAAACGGTGGTTGATTTCATCCATCCGCTGATAGGGGCTATCACTGGCTTTTCCCTCGCCCAGTAAGGTCTGGGAGACCGATTCCAGACTAAATGATGGGAAATTCCAGGTGGCGGATTTCAGTGCTTCGATCCCATCGATAATCAACCGCCCCGCAGCCGACGCAAAAAAGTGCCCCTGTTTAAAACCGTGTTCGCGCCACTCCAGTAGGTTGCCGCCCCGGCCAAAACGCAGCGGGATTTGATAGCGGTCGGCGTGTTTTTGTAACACGCGCAGATCAAATTGCACCAGATTCCAGCCAATGATGGCATCGGGATCATGCCGCTCCAGCCATTGGTTGAGTTTTTCCAGCAACAGCGGGCGGCTGGCGACATATTCCAGATTGAAATCCAGTGCGGCTTCATCGGCCTGATGGCCATTGGGCGGCCCCAGCATGTAAACCTGCCGCTGGCCGCAGCCCTCTAAACCAATGCAATAAAGTTCCCCGTGTTCGCTGGTTTCGATATCCAGTGATACCAGTTTTAGGGTTGGACGGTAATCCTCGGCCGGTTTCATTTGGGTATTGAGTAGTGGGCCGTTGCCATTATCTTCGCCGCTAAACCAGACCGGCGCGGTAATAAAACGCTCCATGAGAAAACGTTCTGGCGGGCGAATATCGCCTTCGTAGACATTCACGCCACTTTCTCTGAGCAGTTTTTCCAGGCGGATTAATTGGCGATGTTGGGTGCAATAAAGGCCCAGAACCGGGCGTTGGTGGAAATCGGTCAATTCAAGCGGGCGCAGTTGCCAGCGGCGTTCATTACGCAGCACGGTTTCAGCCCGTTGCCGCTGTTCGGCTGGGATAAATGCCACCGAAGGTTGAGGCGGCAGCCGGACTTGCTGCGGGCCTTCATCGGTGGCTAACCAGAATTCAACTTCGGTGCCTGCCTGCGTGTCTCGCCAGTGGCGGGTGAGCAGGAAGCCCTGACGGGTTTTCCCCACGGTGCTAACCTTTATAGGTAATGTACAGGCTATTTTATTTGTCATTTTGAACTTGGGTCGTGCTCGATATCCTCAGGTAGCCATGATTCACAATGTCATGGTGTACGCTCCGGTTTCGCCGCGCTGTCCGCATCCAAATTGGCTGCAACAATAACGCCTGAGAGTTTATGCTATCTTAGTATGGGTATTTATACAGTATTTGTCTATTTTAATGATGATTTCTATTCGCTCGATGTATACCCAAAGTCATTGGAATTACAGGTAGGCAGCAAGTGGGCGAATCCCGATGAGTCTATTCATTTTAAGGTCAACGGCCCGTAAGTGATTTGGCGAGTAAGCGCAGCTAACAACCCTGCGGCTTCAAGGACGAAGGGGAAATTTGTTGATTGACTCATTTCACGCAGCACCGGACAATCCCCCGCGCCTTAGCCTTGGGTGTTAACCAACGGACAAATCTATGGAAGCCTATTTATTACATTTATTGACGCAATCTCTGGCTTTCACGCTATTTGTCGTCATGCTCGTCACTTTTCTCGAATCTTTAGCTTTGGTGGGGATGTTGCTGCCCGGCACGGTCATGATGACCAGTGTAGGCGCGTTGATTGGCAGTGGGGAAGTGGGCTTTTATTCTGCCTGGGCTGCTGCCACTGTAGGCTGTCTGGTGGGGGATTGGGCCTCGTATTTTATCGGCCGCCGCTTCAAAGAGCCGCTGCACCGCTGGTCTTTCTTGAAAAAGCATAAATCGCTGTTGGCGAAAACTGAGCATGCTTTGCATAACCACAGCATGGCAACGGTGCTGCTGGGGCGCTTTATTGGCCCGGCGCGGCCTATTGTGCCGATGGTCGCGGGGATGCTCAATCTGCCGCCAGTGAAATTTGCCTTGCCCAATGTGATTGGTTGCCTGACATGGCCGCCGGTCTATTTATTCCCCGGTATACTGGCTGGTGTCGCCATCGATATTCCGCCGAGTGCCAATAGCACGATGTTTAAATGGCTATTATTTGCGGTGGTGGTGCTGATTTGGCTGGCATTGTGGCTGTCATGGCGCTGGTGGCGCTTTGGTAAACGCAGCCCGGACCGCCTGAGCAAATGGTTGCCTTTGGCCCGCTTGCGCTGGGTGACGCTGCTGTCCATTATCGTGGCGATTGCCAGTTTTGTTTGGCTCCATATGCAGCCCATCATGCCGCTTTATCGCCATTTGTTATGGAAGGTATTAGCGGGCTAATCCCCTTCGCCTTGACGCGGCAGGGGCTAGTCGCTCTATCAACTACAGGGGAATAATCCCCAGCACACTGGCTTCCGGCGCACTGCCGTTGACCAGTGCCTGGGTGGGGCCGTCATAGTAAATGCGCCCACCCACCACTAATAACGTGCGCTCGGCAATGCGGGCGGCGTCATCCAGATTGTGCGACACCATCAACAAGGTCAATTGGCGATTTTCGCAGACGTTTTCGACCAGTTGCAGCATTTCATTGCGCAATGCCGGGTCTAGTGCGGAAAAAGGCTCGTCCAGCAGCAGGATGGGTTGGCTGCGCACCAGACAGCGCGCCAGTGCCGCCCGCTGGCGTTGGCCGCCGGAAAGCTGCGCCGGTAGCCGGTCGAGGCACTCTTCCAATCCCACTTGTTGCGCTATCTGGCCGAGCAGCAACTTTTGCTCATGATTGAGTTTTAGCCCCGGATGCAAACCCAGCCCAATGTTCTGTTCGACATTCAAATGCGAGAACAGATTATTTTCCTGAAACAACATCGACACCGGTCTTTGGGCCGGCGGTGTATAGGTATGGTCTTGATTATTCAGCATCATCCGGCCACTGGCCGGTGCCAAAAACCCTGCAATCAAGCTCAATAGCGTGCTTTTTCCCGCTCCGCTGGGGCCAAGAATAGCCACCCGCTCACCGGCTTGAATGCGCAAATCAAAACGCATCGGTAAGTGGTCGTATAAATAGGTGATTTTCTCAAGCTTTAGCATGGCGGCTCGGCAGTTTTTCAATAAGAGTAAACAGCAGGAAACACAGTAACAGCAGCAGCAGGGCGGTCACCGCGCCATCATTGCTACGATAAGACCCTATCTGTTGATAGAGATAAAATGGCAGGGTGCGGAAATGCTCGTTACCAAACAGCGCGACCACACCAAAATCCCCGATAGAAAGCACACTGGCGAAGGCCAGCGCTTGAGCCAGTGGGCGTTTCAGTGCCCGTAACTCAATATGGCGCACACGATGCCAGCCGCGAATATCCAGTGATAAGCACAGTGGCGTATAGCGCTCAGCCAGATCGCGCATCGGGTTATCCAACACTTTTAATGCATAGGGCACCGCCATCAGCGCATTGGTCAAAATCACCAATGCATAAGGTGATTGCGGCAAGCCCAGCGTGTCATTGAGTAATAAGAAAAAACCGGTGGCCAGCACGATCCCCGGCATCGCCAGAATCACCATGCCGCTGATATCCAAGGCTTGTCCGTAAGCTGCGTGGTGGCGCAGTTTCAGCTCACGGCTACTCCATAGCAGCATCATGGTCAGAGTGACACACAATAATCCTGCGCCAATGGCGATGATCAGTGAGGTAAAGAAAGCTTGCCACAGCGCCGGTTGCTGTAGCACGGTCAAGATTGTTTTATTGCTGCCATCAATCACGACGGCGAGTAATGGCGGCACCATCAATAATAATGCTGCCCCGATTAACAAGGTATCGCTAATGCGCGACCACGAACTGTCTTGCTGACTACGCCACTCCTGACCGTGGGTATTCCCCACCGCTAACACTGAACTTAGCCGTTGGCTCAGCACCACCAAGCCCAGGCAACAGCCCAGTTGAATCAGTGCCAATAATGCGGCGCGCCCCAAATCGTAGTCATAGCTAAGCGCCTGATAAATAGCCAGTTCGATGGTGGTGGCTTGCGGCCCGCCCCCCAGAGAAAGCACGGTGGCAAAGCTGGCAAAACACAGCATGAAAATCAGCGCGGCAGTCGGCAGAATTTGGCGGCGCAGATAGGGCCATTCGACCCAGCGAAAATGCTGCCAGCCGTTCATGCCCAATTGGGCGGCTAACTGGCGCTGTTCAACGGCAATGCTTTCCAATGACTGCAATAACAAGCGGGTCGCCAGCGGCATATTAAAGAAAATATGCGCCAGCAAAATCCCTTGTAAACCATAGGGTGAGAAGCGGTAATCCACCCCCCAGCCAGCCCAACAGCGCCGCCAGCCAACCTTGGCGGCCATACACTGTCAGAATGCCAAAAATGGCGACCAGCACCGGCAGCACCAGTGTCATGGCGCATAAGCGCAGCATCAGTTGGCGGCCAGGGAAGCGGCGGCGGTATAAGGCGCGCGCCAAAAAAATCGCCGGAATAACGGACAGCAGCGCAGAAAGAAACGCCTGCCAGAAAGTGAAGCGAATCACATGCCACAGATAGCGGTCATGCCAGATGCTTTGCCAGTCGGCTGCCGGGGCATGACGCCAGATAGCGCTGAACGCCAGCAAGGCGACACCGACTATCAGCAAGGCCGCCAGCAGCCCCGGCCACAGCCAGGGGGCGATTAATGGCTGACGGCGGATTGCCATGTTTGAATCCATTTACCGCGATTATCTGCCACGTCTTTTGCATCAAACTGTAAAGCTTTTTGCGGCACGGTGAGTGTTTCAAATCCAGCCGGTAAATCCATTTTGATCACTGGATACATCCAGTTGCCGGTCGGAATATGATTCTGGAATGCAGGGGTGACCATAAACTGCATAAAGCGCTGCGCCAGTTCCGGTTGTTTGCTGGACGCCACCACACCGGCCACTTCCACTTGCAGATAATGGCCTTCGCTAAAATTGGCCGCGGCATAGTTGTCTTTCTTCTCTTCAATCAGATGGTAAGCCGGAGAAGTGGTATAGCTCAGCACTAAATCGCCTTCACCTTTTAGGAACAAGCCGTAAGCTTCGCTCCAGCCTTTGGTCACGGTGACGGTTTTTTTCGCTAATTTTTGCCATGCTTGCGGGGCTTGGTCGCCATAGACTTTTTGCATCCACAACATTAAACCGAGGCCCGGTGTGCTGGTGCGCGGGTCTTGATAAATCACTTTCCACGGCTCTTGGCTGTCGACCAATTCTTGCAGGCTTTTCGGCGGGTTTTTCAGTTTGTTTTTGTCATACACAAAAGCAAAATAGCCGTAATCGTAGGGGACGAAAGTGTTATTCTGCCATTTTTCCGGCAAAGTTAGGTCGCTGGTATCTACCTGACTCGGCACGAATAATCCGGTTTGCTCTGCCGCTTGAACCAGATTGTTATCTAAGCCTAACACCACATCGGCCTGACTATTTTTACCCTCCATCCGCAAGCGGTTCAGCAGGGAAACACCGTCTTCCAGTGCTACAAATTTCAGCTGGCAATCACACTCGGCTTCAAAGGCTTTTTTAATCGACGGCCCGGGGCCCCAATCAGCCGCGAAAGAATCATAGGTATAAACAGTCAATGTGGGTTTATCAGCAGCGACGGCAGCAGCAGACAGCAAAAACAAGCAGGAAATCATGCGTTTAAACACTTTGCACTCCTTAAGGATAAAGGTGGCAAAGGTATCTGAGGCGGTAAATAACATAAATATCAAGATGATACGGCGTTATTTTTCTCAAATCCCTCCGCCGGTGTTAACCGGATCAGGTTCGACGGGTTTGCTCTCAGCAAAAACGTGCTGCGCCGTGGTTGATACAGCGTTGGGCAGTACTCGAAATCCTCACGTACTTCAAGTACGCTCCGGTTTCTCCGTGCTGTCCGCCACTGTCTGAACCCGGCTCGCTGTGTTTTTAACACTTGCGGCACCGGATTGAACTTGGCTAGCGATGTTCTTGCACCCCGTTGAGACGGCGCTATTGTAGAGTTTAATTGGGGCGGGCGAAAGCGAGTTTAGCCCTCTGGCGGCGTAAACCAGGCCGATTTGAAGTCAAACCAGCCGAGTGTGTTCATGCGCACCCCGCGCATACTGTGCTGCCCATATAATTCTAGCCAGTGATGGAACAGTGGGTGAAATTGATTCTGGCTGACCAAGCGCTGGCTCCATTCCGCCATCGGCAGGGCATTATTTCGCCATAATTCAACATCTTGGTGCAGTTTTTCATCCAGGCAATATTGCAGCAGTGGCAGCTCATACAAGGTGGCAAATAATGAGAAATCTAATGGCAGATAAAAATTGGCGCTGCCGAGCCAGATGTCGCTCTGCGCATCCCCCTGATACCAACTGACATAATCCACCACATTTATGAGCAATTTGACCCCATGTGCAGCTAATAATGTGGTCAAGGTTTGGCTGATAGCATCAAACTCTGAATGGTGACTGTAAAACGTCAGTGTCAGTTCGGTCAGACCTTCTGGTTTAGGTTCCAATACGGTGAGCCGGTTATGATGCCAGCGCGGCAACATGCCATAAGCCGGTGACCAGTAGCGCTGATAAAAGGGATCGGCATGGCTGAGTAGGGCGACGGGGGTGATGAGTTCACACAGCCAACGGCGGATGTCAGGATGGCAGGTTTGGGGTGAGCGCTGGTCGAATAGCAGAAAATAACAGCCTTCTTCCAGCCGACTTTCCAGCTCATTTTTACTGGTATCGTCAGCTTGCAATTGCACACCAGAATAAACCAATTCTTCAGACAGCTCCGGTAATACCCAAATATTGACCTCATCAATCAGTGCGCGAAAACCAAAATAATTATCAAATGCCTGAATTTTCAATTGGCTATGGTGATTTCGAATCACAGAATAAGGGCCTGTCCCGACCGGATGCCGACGAAAATCCGGCTGATTTTCCCACTCTTGCGGCAAGATCATGGCGTGCACACTGCCCAACAACCACGGCAACCAGTTATCCGGGGCGCTGAGATGCACATCAATCACATACGGCGTCGGCGAGCGCACTGCCGTGATATGCGAAAACAGCGGTTGGGGGATTAACCGAGTCAGGCTGGTAATCACATCATTCATTTCCAGCTCACGGCCATGATGAAAATGAATGGCTGGGCGCAAATAAAAGCGCCAATGTAATGGGCTGATGGCTTGCCAGTGATGAGATAAATCAGGTTCCAGTTCCCCATTTTCCTCATTTATCCGCGTCAGGCCGTTAAAAATCTGCCGCACCATATGAGTTTCTGAGCGGCGCAACGCGGTGCCGGGTAATAGGTTTTGTAATGGCCGGTAATAGAGCACCCGCAGAATATGTTTACCTTGCCGGAAGCTGCGCCCCAACTGGGATAGCAGCATTTGGCGCACCGCTTTTTTATCCCCGACCAACTGCACCAGTTGATCAATACTTTCTTGTTCCAACAACTCTTCGGCCCGCTGTTGTTGTAAGGCCAATCCGGAACAGAGGAAGGTCAGTTGTGAGCGCTTACCACGGCCGGCTTCCGCCTGCCAACTCAGCCAACCCTCTTGCTGCATACTGCCCAATAAAGAGCGCACATGGCGGCGCGAGCAACAGAGCACCTCAGCCAGCTCCTGCAAAGTGGTTTCTGTGGGCAAACCACTAAAACGCTGCCAAAGGCGAATAAACTGCTGTTGCAAGCGGGAAGTAGACATAAAAGGGGAACTCCTCGGCAAACTTCATCAATTTTTCTTTCCCTATATTACGCAGATACTGGCAACCATTGAAAGCAGGTTATCGTGCAATAGTGGCGAGGATCACCGCCAAGGGGAGGAATAAGATGATTTTCAACTTACAACGTTATTCCACTCATGACGGCCCCGGCATTCGCAGTGTGGTGTTCCTCAAAGGCTGCTCGCTGAGTTGCCGCTGGTGCCAAAACCCTGAAAGTCGTTCGCCTAAGCCAGAGGTGTTATTTGACCCTCGCTTGTGCTTATCAGGTTGCGATTTATGTCATCAGACTTGCCCGGAAGCAATCCAACGCATTGATAATAAACTTGTTATTCATCGTCAATTCTTGGCTGAAGACGACATTTCAGCACTGAAAGTTCGCTGCCCCAGTGGCGCGTTGACGGTGTGCGGCAGCCCAATGGATATCGACGCCACTATGGAGACTTTACTGCGCGATTTGCCATTTTATCGGCGCAGTGGCGGCGGGGTGACATTATCTGGCGGCGAACCTTTTATGCAGCCGGAAGTGGCCGCTGAATTATTGCAGCGCTGCCATCAGCTTGGCATTCATACCGCGGTTGAATCTTGTTTGCATACCCCGTGGCGCTATATCGCCCCCGCTTTACCCTGGTTGGATTTGATGCTGGCAGATTTGAAACACACCGATGAGCGCCGTTTTCAGCAGTGGACTGGCGGTTCGGCTAAGCGGGTCATGGATAACTTCCGCAAATTAGCGGCAGCAGGCACCCATATCACCGTAAGGGTGCCCTTAATCCCGGATTTCAATGCTGACCGTCGCTCAGTACAAGGGATTGTCGATTTTGCTGCGGATGAGATTGGGGTGAAAGAAATTCACTTCCTGCCTTATCACACACTGGGCATCCGCAAATATTCGCTGCTGGGTGAAAAGTATCTGGCGGCAAGTACACCTTTGGACTCTCCTGACCTACTGGCCTTCGCGGAAAGTTATGCCCGTGACAAGGGCCTGACGGCAATCTTAAGAGGATGACGCAATGACCACTCTTGATTTGGTAACCCTAAGCGAACGGACAAAACAGCATAAAAACGCGCTGATTCATATTGTAAAACCGCCAGTTTGTACTGAGCGGGCGTTGCATTATACCGAGGCTTATCAACAGCATCAGGATAAACCGCTGCCGGTTCGGCGGGCGTTGGCGCTGGCCCATCACTTACAGCAACGCACTGTTTGGATTAAAAATGATGAGCTGATTATTGGTAATCAGGCTAGCCAATTACGCGCTGCACCGATTTTCCCTGAATATACGGTGAGCTGGATTGAGAATGAAATTGACGAGCTGGCCGACCGCCCTGGTGCCGGTTTCTCAGTCAGTGAAGCCGACAAAACCGTATTACACCAACTGTGCCCGTGGTGGCGCGGACAAACAGTGCAAGACCGCTGCTACGGCATGTTTACTGATGAGCAAAAAGCGTTGCTGGCGACCGGCATTATAAAAGCCGAAGGCAATATGACCTCTGGCGATGCGCATTTGGCGGTTAACTTCCCGTTATTGCTGGAAAAAGGGCTGGATGGCCTGCGCAGTAAAGTTACGGAGCGCCGCTCCCGCTTGCAATTGACTGACTGGAGTGACCTACACAAAGAACAATTTCTGAAAGCCATTGATATCTCGCTGGCGGCGCTGAGCGAACATATTGAGCGCTACGCCGCGGTGGCTCGGCAAATGGTGCAGGAAGAAACGCGTGACTGGCGGTGCGTCGAGCTACAAAAAATCGCCGAAAACTGTGAGTTAATTGCTCATCAGCCGCCGCAAACTTTCTGGCAAGCCCTGCAATTGTGCTATTTCATTCAACTGATTTTACAAATTGAATCCAATGGTCATTCCGTCTCGTTTGGCCGTCTGGACCAATATTTGTATCCGTGGTATCGCCGCGATGTCGAACTGGAAAACACTCTCAGCCGCGAACAAGCGATTGAAATGCTGCATAGCTGCTGGTTGAAATTGTTGGAAGTGAACAAAATCCGCTCTGGCTCGCACTCCAAGGCCTCGGCGGGTAGCCCGCTTTATCAAAACGTCACTATCGGCGGGCAAAAATTAGTGCAGGGCAAAGCCATTGATGCGGTGAATCCGCTTTCTTATGCGGTGCTGGAGTCCTGTGGGCGTTTACGTTCAACCCAGCCCAATCTCAGTGTCCGCTATCATGCCGGTATCAGTGATGATTTCCTCGATGCTTGCGTGCAAGTCATTCGCTGCGGTTTTGGTATGCCCGCGTTCAATAATGATGAAATTGTTATTCCCGAATTTATCAAACTGGGTGTCGAGCCGCAGGATGCCTATGATTATGCCGCGATTGGCTGTATTGAAACCGCCGTCGGCGGCAAGTGGGGCTACCGCTGCACCGGCATGAGTTTCATTAACTTCGCCAGAGTGATGTTGGCGGCGCTGGAGCAAGGCCGCGATGCCACTTCCGGCCAAGTGTTCTTGCCGCAAGATCAAGGATTGTCGAAAGGCAACTTTAGCGATTTCTCTCAAGTCATGGCGCAATGGGATGCGCAGATTCGCTATTACACCCGCAAATCCATTGAAATAGAGTGTGTGGTGGACACTATATTGGAAGAGAACGCCCACGATATCGTCTGTTCGGCGCTGGTAGATGATTGCATTGAACGCGGCAAAAGTATCAAGCAGGGCGGGGCGCGTTACGACTGGGTTTCCGGCCTACAAGTCGGGATTGCCAATTTGGGTAACAGCCTGGCGGCAGTGCGCAAATTGGTGTTTGAACAACAACTTATTGGCCAACAGCAATTGGCCACGGCATTAGCCAATGATTTTGCTGGCCTGAATGGCGAGCAGCTACGCCAGCATTTGATTAATTCAGCGCCGAAATACGGCAATGATGTTGATGATGTCGACCAACTGTTAGTGCGGGCTTATCAGACTTACATTGATGAGCTGAAGCACTATCACAATACGCGTTTTGGTCGCGGCCCGATTGGCGGCACCTATTATGCCGGAACCTCGTCTATCTCTGCCAACGTGCCCTTTGGCGCAGCGACCATGGCAACCCCCGATGGCCGTAAAGCGCACAGCCCATTGGCGGAAGGGGCTAGCCCCGCGTCTGGCACAGACCATCTGGGGCCAACGGCAGTGTTTAACTCATTGTCAAAATTGCCCACAGCCTCGATTCTGGGCGGCGTGTTGCTCAATCAAAAATTGAACCCCTCGACATTAGATAATCCGCGTGACCGCGAAAAATTGATGATGATGTTGCGCACTTTCTTTGAGGAGTATCTGGGCTGGCATGTGCAATACAACATAGTGTCGCGTGAGACATTGCTGGAGGCCAAGCAGCACCCAGATCGCTACCGTGATTTAGTGGTCAGAGTCGCCGGTTACTCAGCATTTTTCACCGCGCTGTCGCCGGATGCGCAGGACGATATTATCGCCCGCACTGAACACACTTTGTAATCGAGTCATGCTTTACCGAGTCGCAAAAGTTTCTGAGTAATGGTGAGTTTCACCAGCCAGTGGTTTATGCCACTGGCTTTTTTTATTACCTTTCGCACTTGAAGCTGTGGCGTTGTTAGCTTCACGCTCTCACCCGAATCACTGGGATGTGAAATTAATGCGGCTTTTCTATTTTTCTCTATATAAATCTGCGCGCTTCTGTAGCATAGCGTTTAATTGTTGTTTCTGGCGCTGGAGCCTGGAATGAAATCTGCCTTAACCTTTTCCCGTCGTATTAATCCGGTTTTTCTCGCTTTCTTTGTGGTGGCTTTTCTCTCTGGTATTGCGGGTGCCTTGCAAGCTCCGACCTTAAGTCTGTTTTTAAGCACCGAAGTCAAAGTGCGGCCATTGTGGGTTGGGCTGTTTTACACCGTCAATGCGATTGCCGGGATTACCGTCAGCTTTGTGCTGGCCAAGCGCTCGGACTCGCGCGGGGATCGGCGCAAACTCATTATGGTTTGCTACTTAATGGCGGTAGGGAACTGCCTGTTATTTGCTTTTAATCGTGATTATCTGACCTTGATCACCGCCGGTGTGGTGCTGGCCGCTGTGGCTAACACCGCGATGCCGCAAATTTTCGCCTTGGCGCGTGAATATGCCGATAGCTCGGCTCGCGAAGTGGTGATGTTCAGCTCCATTATGCGTGCGCAGCTCTCATTAGCTTGGGTTATCGGGCCGCCGCTGTCATTTCTATTGGCGCTGAATTATGGCTTTACTCTGATGTTCAGCATTGCGGCCGGTATTTTTGTGCTGAGTGCGCTGGTGGTGTGGTTTATTCTGCCGTCGGTAAAGCGAGCGGAGCCGGTGGCAGATGCGCCTGTGGCGGCGCAAGTGAGCTTGTTTGCTGATAAAAACGTGTTGTTATTGTTTATTGCTTCAATGCTGATGTGGACTTGCAACACCATGTACATCATTGATATGCCTTTATATATCACCGCAAATTTGGGGTTGCCTGAGCGATTGGCGGGGTTATTGATGGGTACGGCGGCCGGGTTGGAAATCCCCATCATGTTATTGGCGGGTTATTCAGTCAGGCGTTTTGGTAAGCGCAAAATTATGCTGTTTGCGGTGCTGGCTGGCGTGCTGTTTTATACGGGGTTGGTGCTGTTTAAATTCAAAACCGCCCTGATGTTATTGCAGATTTTTAATGCCATTTTCATCGGCATTGTTGCCGGGATCGGCATGCTTTATTTTCAGGATTTAATGCCGGGCAGAGCGGGGGCGGCTACCACGCTGTTTACTAACAGTATTTCAACCGGGGTGATTCTGGCTGGGGTGCTGCAAGGGGTATTAACGGAAACCTGGGGACATGATTCGGTGTATGTCATGGCGATGATTCTCGCCACGCTCTCACTTATCATTTGTGCGCGAGTCAGAGAAGCTTAGCGCCCCGCAGGGCGCTGGATAGGAGAGGAGCGATGTGTTAATCGCCCGGACTAAAATCAATCTAATCATGGGAATACCCCAAAACCCAACACCGTGGTCTTGGGGGCAGTGGCTGTTTATTCGACGGGTTTTAACCGAGCAACAAAGTGGCGTAGAACTGGCGGTTCGTAGGTGAAAGTCAAACCTTTGATTTCCTCGGCGCGTGATTTGAGTGAAATCAGTGCATCCGCAATATAATCCATATGGTCATTGGTGTAGACCCGGCGCGGGATAGTCAGGCGCAGCAATTCCAATGGCGACGGTTTTTGTTTGCCGGTTTCCGGATCACGGCCTAGCAGCAATGAGCCAATTTCCACACTGCGGATCCCCGCCTCCAGATACAGGGCGTTATTCAGGGCTTGTGCCGGGAATTGTTCGGCTGGAATATGTGGCAGCAGGATTTTGGCATCAACAAATACTGCATGACCGCCAGTTGGATATTGAATCGGAATACCGCCTGCGCGTAGGCGCTCGCCCAAATACTCGACCTGACCAATACGGTAAGTCAGGAAGTCTTCATTCATTCCCTCTTCCAGCCCAATCGCCAGCGCTTCCATGTCGCGGCCAGCCAAACCACCATAAGTCACAAAACCCTCCATTGGTACGCAACGGATACGAACGTCGTTGAACAGGTCTTCATCGTTACGGAAACAGCATAAGCCGCCAATATTTACCATCGGGTCTTTTTTGGCTGACATGGTGAGCATGTCGCCATACTGATACATTTCCAGAATGATTTCTTTGATCGACTTATCGCCATAACCCGGCTCGCGCTGTTTGATAAACCAGGCGTTTTCACAGAAGCGGGCGGAATCAATCACCACCGGAATATTATGCTGTTGAGCAATTCGATATACTTCGCGCATATTACTCATTGAAACTGGCTGCCCGCCGGAGCTATTACAGGTGACGGTGGTAATAATTGACACCACATTGTCAGCACCATGCTCGGCAATAGTGGCTTGCAGTTGGTCTAAATCGAAATCCCCTTTCCAGTCATAATAAGCCACAGTATCAAAGGCTTTCGGAGTGACCACGTTGATAGCTTTCGCCCCATTCATCTCAACGTGAGCGGCGGTGGTATCAAAATGGAAGTTGGAAATAAAGACCGGGTTCTTGGCTCCCCCTGCTTTTTGTTTTTTGGCAATTAGACAAGGGAATAGAATTTGTTCCGCGCCGCGCCCTTGATGGGTTGGGATAGTAAATGGATAGCCAATCAGTTTTTTAACCTGGTCACACAAGTGATAATAGTTGCGCGAACCCGCATAGGACTCATCGCCCATCATTAATCCAGCCCACTGACGGTCACTCATCGCTCCGGTGCCAGAGTCAGTCAGTAAATCAATATAAATATCTTCACTGGGGAGTAAGAATGGGTTGTAGCCCGCCTCAATCAGTGCTTTTTCACGATCCTCCCGGTTAGTCATCCGAATATTTTCTACCATTTTAATACGGAAGGGTTCAGGAATGCGTTTCATAGCTTATAACTCCAAATACCTTTCGTACTTGAAGCCGCAGGGGCGTTAGCCGCCTACCTGCAACTCCAATGACTTTGGGCATATATTAAAAGTACAGTCATTTAGTGACGAGCGAAAATAACTATTCGCATTACCTATGACGGCAACAAAATAAATAAATGAGATTTTCAGCCGCAGCTGAATAAGCAATGGGGGAGTTAACGCGGGAAATCGTTGGCGAGGCGGTAATCTATATTAAACCAAGCTCGGCTATCGCCGGAGATGCGTGCTTTGTAACGCAATATAATGCGTGTCATAGGGCGACCTCTAGAGATGAATAGTCAATAACAGCATAGCGCGGTTGAAAAAATAAAAGGTGACCATCAGCACAAATTACAATCAATACAAAATATAGTAGAATTACTAATATTCATGCAATCCAATGGCTTGTGATACTGGTTTGTATTTAATTGATTATTATCATTTTTTGTTATTGCGCGAATATTAAATGGGAGGGGAATGAGCTTTTGATTAGAATTTTGATAGGTTTTGAATTGTTGGGTCAGGGGAGCCTGACACCAACAATATACTCACAAAGTAAACTAAAAATAATTAACGCAGAAATTCTGGCTGTTGTTTTTCGTAGGCTGAAATATTACTTTCATGCTGTAGTGTCAGGCCAATACTGTCTAAACCGTTAATCATGCAATGACGGCGGAAAGTATCGATTTCGAAAGAATAACTTTTCCCACCGGCATTTACTGTCTGGTGTTCTAAATCGACAATAAACTCGATGCCTTCATTCTCTTTAACCAACTTGAATAAAGTATCAATATCCGCTTCATTTAATGTGACCGGCAATAACTGGTTATTAAATGAATTGCCGTAAAAAATATCGGCAAAACTTGGGGCGATAACCACTCTAAAACCGAAGTCGGTCAGTGCCCAAGGCGCATGTTCACGTGATGAACCGCAGCCGAAGTTTTCGCGCGCTAACAAAATGGTCGCGCCCTGATAGCGCGGTTGGTTCAGCACAAATTCAGGGTTGGGCACTTTGCCGGCGTCATCGAGAAAACGCCAGTCGTTAAACAGATGTTGACCAAAGCCGGTGCGGGTCACTTTTTGCAAAAACTGTTTCGGGATAATCGCGTCAGTGTCGACGTTCGCCGCATCTAATGGAGCGACCAGACCCGTGTGTTGAGTAAATTTTGCCATGGTGGTATCTCCGATTAGTGGGTGGCGGCGGATAAGTCGCGGACATCAGCAAAGTGACCACTGACCGCCGCTGCGGCAGCCATTGCCGGGCTAACCAAATGGGTACGCCCTCCACGGCCTTGACGCCCTTCAAAGTTCCGGTTGCTGGTGGAAGCACAGCGCTCGCCGGGCTCCAGGCGGTCATTATTCATCGCCAAACACATAGAGCAGCCGGGTAAACGCCACTCAAAACCGGCTTCGATAAAGATTTTATCCAAACCTTCGGCTTCGGCCTGCGCTTTCACTGGGCCAGAGCCGGGCACCACAATCGCCTGCACGCCGGTCGCCACTTTACGGCCTTGTGCAATGGCGGCAGCAGCGCGCAAATCTTCAATACGCGAGTTGGTGCAAGAGCCAATAAAGACTTTATCAATCGTCACTTCGGTCAACTTGATTCCTGGGCGCAAGTCCATATAAGCCAAGGCTTTTTCTGCCGAGGCGCGCTCAACCGGATCACTGAAAGATTCCGGTGCTGGGATGATTTCATTCACCGCGATGACCTGGCCTGGGTTGGTGCCCCAAGTCACTTGTGGTGCAATCTCGGCAGCATCTAAGGTGACGACAGTATCAAATTTGGCGTCAGCATCAGATTTCAAGCTGCGCCAGTAGGCGACACCTTGTTCCCATTGCTCGCCAGTTGGCGCAAACTGCCGACCTTTCAAATAGTTAAAGGTGGTGTCGTCCGGTGCGACTAAACCGGCTTTCGCGCCCATTTCAATCGCCATATTGCACAAGGTCATCCGGCCTTCCATGCTCAGCGCTTCAATCGCGCTGCCACAGAACTCCACTACATGCCCGGTGCCACCGGCGCTGCCGGTTTTGCCGATGATCGCCAGCACGATATCTTTGGCGGTAATACCCGGACCAACCTCACCATTGACTTCAATTTTCATAGTCTTGGCGCGGCCCTGTTTCAGGGTTTGGGTGGCCAATACGTGCTCAACTTCTGAGGTGCCGATACCAAAGGCCAATGAGCCAAATGCGCCGTGGGTCGCGGTGTGGGAGTCACCACACACAATCGTCATCCCCGGCAGGGTCATACCTTGCTCTGGGCCAATCACATGGACGATACCCTGGAATGGGTGATTCAAGTCATATAAAGAGACGCCAAATTCAGCACAGTTTTTGATCAACTCTTGCATCTGAATCCGGGCCATTTCGCCGCTGGCATTGATATCTTTGGTTTGCGTAGAAACGTTGTGGTCCATGGTGGCAAAAGTTTTACCCGGCTGACGCACCGGGCGGCCCATGGCCCGCAAGCCGTCAAAGGCCTGCGGCGAGGTCACTTCATGCACTAAGTGACGATCGATATACAACAGCGGGGTTTCATTCGGCGCTTCGTGAACGATATGCGCATCATACAGTTTTTGATATAAGGTCTTGCCCATATTAAACCCCCTCCGCCACGAATTTAGCGATGATATCGCCCATTTCATTCGTGCCGATAGCTTTGCCATCACCGGCCAAATCAGCGGTGCGATAGCCTTGTTCCAATGCTTGATTGATGGCGTTTTCAATCGCGCCAGCGGCGTCGTCTTTACCCAAACTAAAGCGCAACAATAGAGCTAAAGACAGAATTTGCGCGATGGGGTTGGCAATGTTTTTGCCCGCGATATCTGGCGCAGAGCCGCCCGCAGGTTCATACAAACCAAAACCTTGCTCGTTCAGACTGGCGGATGGCAACATGCCCATGGAGCCAGTTATCATGGCGCATTCGTCTGACAAAATATCGCCAAACAAGTTGGAGCACAGCAACACGTCAAACTGGGATGGGTCTTTAATTAACTGCATGGTGGCGTTATCAATATACATATGGGATAACGCCACATCTGGATAATCGGCGGCAATGGCGGTGACGACTTCACGCCACAGAATCGAACTTTGCAGCACATTGGCTTTATCAATAGAGGTAACTTTGCCGCGGCGTTTACGGGCAGACTCAAAGGCAATGCGGGCAATACGTTCAATTTCAAAGCGGTGATAAACTTCAGTATCAAACGCACGTTCGTGCATACCCTGGCCTTCACGACCTTTTGGTTGACCGAAATAGATACCGCCAGTTAATTCGCGCACACACAGAATATCGAAACCTCGGGCGGCAATATCACTGCGCAATGGGCAGAAATCTTCTAAACCTTGATACAGACGAGCAGGTCGCAAGTTGCTGAATAATTTGAAGTGTTTGCGTAATGGTAACAACGCACCGCGCTCAGGTTGTTCAGCCGGTGGCAAATGTTCCCATTTTGGGCCGCCCACGGAGCCGAATAAAATGGCGTCAGCTTGCTCGCATCCGCTAACAGTTGCGGGTGGTAATGGGCTGCCATGACGGTCAATTGCCGCGCCCCCCACATCATAAGCGCTGGTTGAAATCTTGATACCAAAGCGCTGGCGCACTGCATCCAATACTTTATTCGCCTGAGCCATTACTTCAGGGCCAATACCGTCTCCGGGCAAAACGGCAATATGATAAGTTTGAGTCATGTTCACACCATTTCCTGATTATTTTGTTGCAAGCGCTGTTTCTCGATTTCGACCTGATGAGCGCGCCAGATGTTATTTAATACGTGAACCAATGCTTTGGCGGATGACTCGACAATATCTGTTGCCAGGCCGACACCATGGAAGCGGCGGCCTTTGTGGTCAACCACGATATCAACCTGACCCAATGCGTCTTTACCCTGACCATTGGCCGACAGTTGATATTTCACCAGTTCAATAGGGTAATCAGTAATGCGGTTGATGGCCTGATACACCGCATCAACGGGGCCATTACCGGTGGCCGCTTCTGATTTGACTTCTTCACCGCAAACCAATTTCACCGATGCTGTCGCCATCACGCTGGAGCCAGACTGCACACTGAAATAGTCCAAGCGGTAATGTTCTGGCTCTTCCTGCTGCTTATTAATGAAGGCCAAAGCTTCCAAATCGTAATCAAAAACTTGGCCTTTCTTATCCGCTAACTTCAAAAATGCGTCGTATAAGGAATCCAAATTATAGTCTTTATCCTGATAACCCATCTCTTCCATACGGTGTTTTACTGCGGCACGACCCGAGCGGGAAGTCAGGTTTAACTGCACTTCTTTCAAGCCGATAGATTGCGGCGTCATGATTTCGTAGTTTTCGCGATTTTTCAGCACGCCATCCTGATGAATACCGGAGGAATGGGCGAAAGCATTGCTGCCGACAATAGCTTTGTTTGCGGGTATTGGCATATTGCATAATTTACTGACCAATTGGCTGGTGCGGTAAATTTCTTGATGATTAATATTGGTATGCACACCCAGCATGTTTTCGCGCACTTTAATCGCCATGATCACTTCTTCCAGTGAGCAGTTACCTGCGCGCTCACCCAAACCATTAATGGTGCCTTCGACCTGACGTGCTCCGGCCTGTACTGCGGTAATGGAGTTGGCAACTGACATGCCCAAGTCGTCATGGCAATGGACAGAGATGATGGCTTTATCAATGTTCGGCACCCGATTATACAAGTCAGTGATGATTCCACCGAACTGATAAGGCGTGGTGTAACCCACGGTATCAGGGATATTGATGGTGGTGGCACCGGCATTGATTGCGGCTTCTACGATGCGGCACAAGTTATCAATTGGGGTGCGGCCGGCATCTTCGCAAGAGAATTCCACGTCATTGGTATAGTTGCGGGCGCGTTTCACTGAATGCACCGCCATCGCCAACACATCATCAAATGAGCGCTTTAATTTGGATTCAATATGTAAAGTGGAGGTCGCCAAAAACACGTGAATACGGAATGCTTCGGCAATACGCAAAGCTTCAGCGGCAACATCGATATCTTTGTCGACACAGCGCGCCAAGGCGCAAACCCGGCTATTTTTGACTTGCTGGGCGATGGTGCGAACTGACTCAAAATCGCCAGGGGAGGAAACCGGGAAGCCGACTTCCATGACATCGACGCCCATTCTTTCCAGTGCTAACGCGATTTGCAGCTTCTCTTTAACACTCAAGCTGGCTTGCAGTGCTTGTTCACCATCGCGCAAGGTTGTATCGAAAATAATGACTTGTTGGCTCATGGGTTATTCCTTGTCGTGTTTACATTTGCGCTTAGCGGGTAAAAAAAAACCCGCGCATTTGCGCGGGCTTGTTAATCTTGATGACTGAATCAGTTCTGATTTCCGTCCACCAACATACCGCGCAAGTGAGATGCGTTGAGTAGTAGGCCTAGTAGACGGGTTGAGTAGAACATAATTTTTCAGTTTCTCATTGGTTAAAATATTGCGTTACCTAAATTGATACGTGAATTCTATGGTTGTGTCAACATTTGTTTAAAATGGCGTGTTCAACTGGTTACGAGGATACTGAATTCAGTATAACGACATAAAAAGCTTAAAAATTAATTTTTAAAGGTGTTTAATCTGACTATCTAAACTGTGGAATTTGCATTGTTTGGCATAATACGCAAAATGCGGGGGATTGTGCTTTTTGTCTCTGTGATAAATTGTGCTTTTGTTATGTGATGAAGTGAGGGTCTGTTTACTTTATCTCTGTGGCTCTGATTAGTGTGTTTTTCAACTCGGTTGAGGGATAATTAAATTAAGAGATTAATAATTAACCGCAGGTAGTCCTATTTTTTATACAGATAGTGAATTTACACAGCAGTTATCTTATCTTAATGTGTATCTTTGCTCTTGTTTTTTTATACTTCATGACTATTTATATTAATTATAATTAGATTAAGTGAAGTATTTTATGTTTTTTGTATTTTTTTTAATATAATTAAGGGTTAATAAGTTATAAGTGAAGAATTTATTATTCATTAATGCCATAGTTGTTAATCCTCTCATTTTGTGATGTGAACATGTCAAAAGTTCTATTATTAATATTGATGAGGTGTGGCCTTAATATTGACAATGCAGATTGATTTTATTTACCATGCAAAATATTTTGCATATTCTTCTTGTTTATATATTTGTCTATAGTTTTTACCGATCACCAAATGCATTAGGTGTGATTTATATTTTCACACTTATACAAGGATGAGACTCGATTTTACCTCTTCAGGTATTAAAGAGAACATTGGTATCATTAATGATAAGTGTTCAAAGATATTTTGAAAAAATAATGAATATCTATGAGGTTATTTATTAATCATGCCATCTGCATAAAGCTTAGTGGAGTTAAGCATGTTTGAACACAACGTAGTAATCGACAGTCAAGTCACCAAAAAAGAAGGAAGCGACGTTCATTTACGCAGTGTCGACCTCAATCTATTAACTGTTTTCGATGCTGTGATGCAAATGCATAATGTGACACGTGCTGCACAGTCATTGGGGATGTCCCAGCCTGCGGTGAGTAACGCCGTAGCTCGTCTCAAAGTGATGTTTAATGACGAACTGTTTGTTCGTTATGG
Source organism: Yersinia kristensenii (assembly GCF_900460525.1). Taxonomy (NCBI): domain Bacteria; kingdom Pseudomonadati; phylum Pseudomonadota; class Gammaproteobacteria; order Enterobacterales; family Yersiniaceae; genus Yersinia; species Yersinia kristensenii. The sequence goes on along the minus strand of NZ_UHIY01000001.1, from coordinate 556,349 downwards.
CCGAGGTATTCAGCCAACTGCCAGAGCACGCCAGCTTTTTGGGCCAGTACGACAAGCACTGCAATTAGTGCAAAATGAGTTACCAGGTGCGGGATTTGAAGCCAAAAATAGTGGGCGCGTATTTAATTTATCTATTTGTAGCCCTCTGGATATCAGGCTAACCGCACAAATCATACAGCGGGTTAATCAATTAGCACCCAATGTTCAGCTCATTATTAGATCTTATCTTAATGAGAATATTGAACATCAGTTACGTTATCAAGAAACCGAATTTGTTATTGGTTACACCAAGTTCGAACGTTCCGATTTTCATGATATATCATTATCCCAAGATGAGTCCGTTTTGGCAGTATCTAAAGATCATCCCCGTATTAATAATTCAATTACTCAAGAACAACTTCTTTCTGAATTACATGCGGTGGTGTCCTTAGATAAAGTGGGCTCTTTCAGTGAGCTTTATTATGAATCGGCCATCAGTAGCCAAACTATTGCTTATGAAAGTACCGATATGAACAGTGTGCTGAATATTGTCGCGCAAACTAGCCTTGTTGCGATTGCTCCTCGTTGGTTAGTTCAAACATATAGCGAGGCCCTTAATCTGAAACTTATCCCCTTACCGTGGGAGGAGACTTGCCGCCCATGTTATCTCACTTGGCATGAATCAACCGATAGAGATAAGGGACATCAGTGGATGAAAGAATTGCTCGGTCAACTTAGTATCCCTTCGTAATTATTATCCTTAAGTCCTGCCACTGAAATGGTCTTATTCTCAGTGGCAGGCAAGGGCAGTAGCCTAATTTAAAGTGAATCTTTTTGTATCCCATCCAGCAAAATATTTCTATCTGCCTTAATCCCCTTTCCGCCGTTCTGAGCGCTGTATTTTTCGTCAGAATCTATTTCAGCTCACACTTCTGCGCTGAATTTTATTTGCCATAGGCGACAGAGTGGGTAGACTGCGCGAAAAAAGTGAACGGCTGTAAGCTGAAAGCTCATAAGCAAAAGCAGTGGTACACTTTAACAAATGATTTCTCAGCGAGCTGCGATGTTATGACTCAACTATTAGATAAATATCACCCTGTGCGCCGGTTGCGCCAACAAATAAGCCAGAGAGCTGACAAGGTCGCGTTCCGTGAATGGTCGCCAGAGGGCGAAAATCAACTGACCTGGCGGCAGATTAATACTCATGTGACGCGGATTTCAGCGGCTTTGTTGTCTTTGGGTGTGGCAATCCAGGAGCGTGTTGGGATTTTTGCTAATAACAGCATGGCTTGGTCATTGGCAGATTTAGCTATTTTACAAATACGCGGCGTGAGTGTGCCCTTGTATGCCACCAATACGACCGCGCAAGCTGTTTATGTCGTGAATGATGCTGATGTGCGCATTTTATTTGTCGGTGAACAAGCACAGTTTGATGTCGCAATCACACTCAAGCCGCTGTGCCCACAACTGAGCCACATTGTGGTATTAGATCCCAATGTAGATTTACGTGGCTGCGAATATGCCCAACATTTGGCTGATTTTGAGCAGCAACCCGATGCGATACAACAGCATTTATTAACCGCGCGTATAGATGGTTGTGATTTAAGTGACTTATTCACACTGATTTATACCTCAGGCACCACCGGCGAGCCGAAAGGTGTGATGCTGGAGTACCGAAATATGGCCGCTCAGCTCTATTTGCATGACCAGCGCTTGGCCCTGACATCTGAAGATACCTCTCTTAGTTTCCTGCCGCTGTCCCATGTATTTGAACGGGCCTGGAGTTTCTATGTCATGCATACCGGCGCGCAAAATGTGTATATCAGGGACACCAATTGGGTGCGTGCCGCGATGCAGGCCGTAAAACCGACGGTCATGTGCGCGGTTCCGCGTTTCTATGAGAAAGTGTTCAGTGCTATAAATGACAAAGTTGCCTCGGCAAAATGGCATCGCCGGGTGCTATTCCACTGGGCGGTTCGGTGTGGCGAACGCAAATTCCAAGCTTTGCACAATGGGCAAACCTCCTCGTGGTTCTCTGAGCAGATGTTTAAGCTGGCGGATCGTCTGGTATTGAGTAAGTTGCGCGACCTGCTGGGGGGCAAAGTGCGTTTCTTACCGGCCGCAGGTGCACGGCTGGATGACAATATTATTCTGTTTTTCCAAGCGATTGGTATCAATATCAAGTACGGCTATGGCATGACAGAAACCTGTGCCACTGTCTCTTGTTGGGAAGAGAAAGACTTCCGGTTTGGTTCTATCGGTAAGCCATTACCGGGGATCGAGGTGCGTTTGGGCGCTGAAAATGAAATTCAGGTGCGTGGCCCGATTATCATGCGCGGCTATTTCAATAAACCGCAAGAGACCGCAGAATCTTTTACTGAGGATGGTTGGTTCAAAACTGGTGATGCTGGCGCGCTAGATCCACAAGGGAATTTATTCATCACAGAGCGGCTGAAAGATTTGATGAAAACATCTGGTGGGAAATACATTGCACCACAGATGATTGAAGGCACTTTGTGTCAGGATCGTTTTATCGAGCAGATTGCTATTATTGCCGATACCCGCAAATTTGTCTCGGCGCTGATTGTCCCGTGCTTCGAATCGCTGGAAGAATATGCGCATTCGATAAACCTGAAATATCACGACCGGCTCGAACTGTTACGTCATAGCCATATTGTCAGTTTGTTCGAACAACGGCTGAAAGAGATGCAAAAAGAGCTGGCAAAGTTCGAGCAGGTTAAGCGCTTTACTCTGTTGCCGCAGGCTTTCACGATGGAAACAGGTGAATTAACCCCCACCCTGAAATTACGGCGTAAAATCATTCTCCAGAACTATCAGAATGAAATTGACTCCATGTACCGCGATTAACCCATCAACTTTTCACCACATTGACCGGTATCTATCTGATGATACCGGTCAGTGCTGATTTTCTAACCCACTTTCTCTCTTCCCCTCTCTATATGCGTAGCAGCGATTATTTTGCTGTAGCTAATGGATAAAAATTCTCAGCCTGATTTAGTTCTATAATTGAGTGTTAATGCGACGTTAAAAACAAGAACTCCCACCCTCAGGCAGTGTTTTATTTTCATAATGAGGGTGAATGTAGTGTGTGGCCGACAGAATTGCCTTTAGTTGAGAGAATTGTTGTTTGCCTGCCAGAAATTCTGACGTTATGTTAATAAGTTAATTACGTTAATGAACATCCCAATACTTATATAAGCAAAGAATAACAAGCAAAGAATAGGAATAGAGGGCGTGGTGCCTTCCCTACCGGATCCTGTGGAAATGACTTCCCGTTATCCAATGAGCAAACTAAGTCTGGAGGCAAAACCCATGGAGATGTTGTCAGGAGCCGAGATGGTGGTCCGATCGTTAATCGATCAGGGCGTTAAGCATGTATTCGGTTATCCCGGCGGGGCCGTACTTGATATCTACGATGCCCTGCACACGGTCGGAGGCATCGATCACGTGCTGGTGCGCCATGAACAAGGTGCGGTTCACATGGCCGATGGCTATGCACGAGCAACCGGCGAGGTGGGGGTGGTGCTAGTGACATCCGGCCCCGGTGCGACCAATGCGATTACCGGTATTGCGACGGCGTATATGGATTCAGTGCCAATGGTGGTGCTTTCTGGTCAGGTACCGAGCTCACTGATTGGCTACGATGCTTTTCAGGAATGTGACATGGTGGGGATCTCCCGCCCGGTGGTCAAACACAGCTTCCTGGTCAAGCGCACCGAAGATATTCCAACCGTATTGAAAAAAGCCTTTTATTTGGCGTCAACAGGTCGTCCTGGGCCGGTAGTTATTGATCTGCCAAAAGATATTGTTGGCCCTGCGGTCAAAATGCCTTATGCCTATCCTGAACAGGTTAGCTTGCGCTCTTATAACCCGACGGTGCAAGGCCATCGCGGGCAGATCAAACGCGCGCTGCAAACCATTCTGGCAGCTAAAAAGCCGATTATGTATGTCGGGGGCGGGGCGATTAACTCGGCTTGCCATCAAGAATTACTGACATTCGCCGAGAAGCTGAATTTACCGGTCACCAGTTCTCTGATGGGGTTGGGGAGCTTCCCAGGGACTCATCGTCAAAGTGTCGGCATGTTGGGGATGCACGGGACGTTTGAGGCCAATATGGCCATGCACAATACCGATCTGATTTTTGCCGTGGGCGTGCGCTTTGATGACCGCACTACCAATAATCTGGCGAAATATTGCCCGAATGCGACTGTGGTACACATTGATATTGACCCAACATCCATATCAAAAACGGTGGAAGCTGATATCCCGATTGTCGGTGATGCCAAACAAGTATTGACGCAAATGCTGGACTTATTGCCGCAAATTGATTGCGCACAAGATTTTGATAGTTTGCGTGATTGGTGGCAATCCATTGAACAGTGGCGTGCTCGTGATTGCCTGAGCTACAGCCGGGACAGTGGCAAAATTAAACCGCAGGCGGTGATTGAAGCACTGCATCGCCTGACCAAAGGTGATGCTTATGTCACCTCGGATGTTGGTCAACATCAAATGTTCGCTGCACTTTACTATCCCTTTGATAAACCACGTCATTGGATCAACTCAGGCGGTTTGGGCACCATGGGCTTTGGTCTACCTGCGGCCCTTGGGGTGAAATTGGCTTTACCTAATGAAACCGTGGTGTGTGTCACCGGTGATGGCAGTATCCAAATGAATATTCAGGAATTATCTACCGCGCTGCAATACAACTTGCCAGTGTTGGTCTTGAACCTGAATAACCGCTATCTCGGCATGGTGAAGCAGTGGCAGGATATGATCTATTCTGGCCGACATTCACAGTCTTACATGGATTCTCTGCCTGATTTCGTCAAATTGGCAGAAGCCTATGGTCACATTGGTGTTTCCATTCGGACACCGGATGAGTTGGAAAGCAAGCTGGCCGATGCTTTGACACAATTATCCGAGACTGATCGCCTGGTGTTTGTGGATGTGACTGTCGATGAAACAGAGCATGTTTACCCGATGCAGATTCGCGGTGGTGGCATGGACGAAATGTGGCTTAGTAAAACGGAGAGGACATAATTATGCGCCGCCGGATTTTATCAGTTCTGCTGGAAAACGAATCAGGTGCCCTATCAAGGGTGGTCGGCTTGTTTTCTCAGCGCGGTTATAACATTGAAAGTTTGACGGTTGCGCCAACCGATGACCCGACACTGTCCAGAATGACTATCCAAACTGTGGGTGATGCCAAGGTTCTGGAACAGATTGAAAAACAGCTGCATAAGCTGGTGGATGTATTGCGGGTTAGCGAGCTGGTTTCGGGGTCACATGTTGAGCGCGAAATCATGCTGGTAAAATTACAAGCCAGTGGTTATGGGCGTGAAGAAGTGAAGCGTTGCGCTGAAATCTTCCGTGGGCAAATTGTCGATGTTACCGCCACGCTTTATACCGTGCAGCTTGCGGGTACCAGCGACAAACTGGATGCATTTTTGAATGCCGTGCGCGAAGTGGCCGAAATTGTTGAAGTGGCTCGCTCCGGTATTGTCGGTGTCTCCCGTGGTGACAAGATAATGCGTTAATCATGGTGATTAATACTGACTAATCTCCGATTATCAGGCTCAGCAGGTATGCTGAGCTTTTTTTTTCTTATTTTTTAACCTGGATAGCGTTATATAGCAGTGAAAGCGGTTGCTCAATAGTGAGTTCTGCGGTTAGATCATATCCATGGTCAAATTATGTCTATAGACATCTTAGTCTAACCGACGACATCACTTTACAGGGTTTATAAGGGGTCAATGTGAAACTGGATGAAATCGCGCGCCTTGCGGGTGTTTCGCGCACTACGGCCAGTTATGTCATTAATGGCAAAGCGAAACAGTACCGGGTCAGCGATAAAACAGTAGACAAAGTTATGGCGGTTGTCAGGGAACATAACTATCACCCAAATGCTGTTGCGGCAGGATTGCGCGCGGGCAGAACCCGTTCTATTGGTTTGGTTATCCCGGATCTGGAGAATACCAGCTACACCCGTATCGCTAATTATTTGGAGCGACAGGCTCGCCAGCGGGGTTATCAACTGCTGATCGCTTGTTCTGAAGATCAACCCGATAATGAAATGCGCTGTATCGAGCACTTGTTACAGCGCCAGGTTGACGCCATCATTGTTTCAACCGCCTTGCCGCCGGAGCACCCGTTTTATCAGCGTTGGGCAAATGATCCATTACCGATAATCGCACTGGATCGTGCACTTGATCGGGAACATTTCATCAGCGTCGTCGGTGCAGATCAAGAAGATGCGCAAATGTTGGCGCAAGAGCTGCGTTCTTTCCCTGCGGAGTCCGTTTTGTATCTGGGCGCACTGCCAGAACTATCCGTCAGCTTCTTGCGGGAGATGGGGTTCCGTGAGGCGTGGAAAGATGATCCGCGCAAGGTTGATTTCCTGTATGCCAATAGCTACGAGCGCGATGCTGCGGGGGTGCTGTTCGCTGAATGGCTGAAGACCCATCCAATGCCACAGGCATTGTTTACCACCTCGTTCCAGCTGTTACAGGGCGTTATGGATGTCACTTTAAAACAAAGTGGCCGTCTGCCAGCTAATCTGGCGATTGCTACTTTTGGTGATAATGAGCTGTTGGATTTCCTCGAATGCCCAGTATTGGCGGTGGCACAGCGTCACCGTGATGTTGCCGAGCGTGTATTGGAATTGGTATTAGCCAGCTTAGATGAGCCTCATAAGCCAAAACCGGGGTTAACCCGCATTCGCCGCAACCTGTTCCGCCGCGGCAGTTTAAGCCGCAAATAACTGAGTAATAAACATTTCGATTAGGACGCTTAATACCCAATAGATTTTATGGTGCAGGAAGGCGGCAAGCAAGAAAACCCCGATGAGCTTACATCAGTAAGTGATTCGGGTGAACGAGCGTAGCCAACACACCTGCAACTTAAAAGATGACGGGTATTCAAACATAGCCTGCGACACGGAATAACCTGCGGCAATACTCCAAAAAGTAGCCATAAGCCACACCCATTGCCATTGAAACCAAGGCGTTACTTGTTACCGCTGTGGTGATTTGCTCTAAATCAGCTCCGACTGACCATAGAATCATGGCATAAACCGGTGACTGGAAGCTGACATAGGCCAGTAAGTCGGCCAGACTTTTCGCCCAAAAATGCTCTCCAGCATGACAACGCGCAAAACGGATGAAAGCATCCCGATATACGCCGTAGGGCCAGGCAATAAGAATGTTGACGGGAATTGAGACCAGCCGGGAAGAGAGAGACTGCTGGAAGGTCATCCCCGAGATCACTATTTCAATTATCATGCCGATGACAAAACAATACACCACGAGTGCAAAAGTATCGGCTGCTGCACTACGCAGACGGGACCCAGTTGAAAACATTGTCATTAACTCCCTAATTGGGGGAAAAATCTGCCAGAATGGTAAATGTTGAAATTAATAGCAGATTTTATATATTGCTCATCATGTAAATTGCAGGTGATTATATTGTCATTTTGCTTTTTGTGTAGTTTACAGTGCTATTGTTGGTAATATAACCAGCTTAAAATTTTTATTTTTAACATTTGACTGGTTTTTATACTTTGTACTGTGAGGAATTGGACTTTTCGTGGTTTTTTAAACGGCGAGATACGTGTTTTTTGTTTAAAAACATATGGTTAACAATTTCATTGATTGGGAGGGAAACGCCGGGTAGCAAAAGGTAAATTTAAAATAATCAGAATAAAAAAATTAATTTACAGTTTTTTCCTAATTTAAGATTTATCTGTCTGAAGGTATTCATATTTCATCAATACCTAAAAATAGGCGCTAATAATTTATTTCAAAATAGATTAATTCTTATTGGTTAATTGAAGTAAAATGTCTGCCCGTTAACACTTGTTGTTATCAAGGGTATTATTGTATTGCTGTCTATTCTGCAGTTGGCTTCTCTGCTTTTTCTCAGGAAACACCAGTAGCCGCGGGTTTTGTGCTCAAACTGTATAATTTCAAGCCGTACGATTTTTAGCCTAAAAATGAGACATTCCTTGCAGAAGGAAATAATGCGTCAATTAATTGACAATTTATTATTTATTTAAGTTGCCGGAATTACTGGCGGAAAAATAGCCCGTTTATCATGACGTTAATTTCTATTTCAACCGCGAAAATAGCCCCTTATACGAGATATATCTCAAAAACGACCCATAAATATTGTTAAAGCGCATCCGCTCTGGCTTGACAAGGTTTTCATACCATCCGTAAACTCTTTAATGTGGGGATTTGTGGGGTAATGTGGTGAATTGGGTCATGAAGGGGTAACTCAGTCATGTTTCGTGGGGCAACGATGGTTAACCTCGACAGCAAAGGGCGGCTTGCCGTACCTACCCGTTATCGGGATTTGCTGAATGAGGAATCGCAAGGCCAGATGGTCTGTACCATAGACCTTCACCAACCATGCCTGTTGCTTTATACCCTCCCTGCATGGGAAATCATTGAACAAAAATTATCTCGTCTGTCGAGCATGAACCCAACTGAACGTCGAGTTCAGCGTTTGCTGTTAGGGCATGCCAGTGAATGTCAGATGGATGGAGCTGGGCGGTTACTGATTGCAGGAACATTGCGTCAGCACGCCGGGTTGAATAAAGAAGTGATGCTGGTTGGGCAGTTCAATAAGTTTGAACTGTGGGATGAACAGACCTGGTATCAACAAGTCAAGGATGACATCGACGCAGAACAGTCGACTCAGGAACCTCTTTCTGAGCGGCTACAGGACTTATCGCTATAAGCATGGTAGATAACAACAAAACTGTAGATAACAACTACAAGCATACAAGCGTATTACTGGATGAGGCGGTTAATGGCCTAAACATCCGTGATAACGGCATCTATATTGACGGAACTTTTGGCCGTGGTGGCCACTCGCGCCTGATTTTGTCCCAACTTGGGCCAGAAGGGCGTCTGATAGCAATTGATCGTGACCCTCAAGCTATTGAAGCGGCGAAATCGATTACCGACCCCCGTTTTTCTATCGTGCACGGCCCGTTTTCTGATTTGGCTCATTATGTGCGGGAATTGGATTTAGTCGGCCGTATCAACGGCGTATTGCTGGACTTGGGCGTTTCCTCCCCCCAATTAGATGATCCAGAGCGCGGTTTCTCTTTCATGCGTGACGGGCCGTTAGACATGCGGATGGATCCAACCCGTGGGTTATCAGCAGCAGATTGGCTGATGAAAGCGGGCGCTGACGATATTGCCTGGGTGTTGAAAACCTTTGGTGAAGAGCGTTTTGCCAAGCGTTTAGCCAAGGCCATTGTTGAGCGTAACCTCACGCAGCCAATGACGCGCACTAAAGAGCTGGCCGATTTGATTGCCAACGCCAGCCCATTCCGTGAAAAGCATAAGCATCCGGCGACTCGTAGCTTCCAGGCTATCCGTATTTATATCAACAGTGAATTGGAAGAGATAGAGCGCGCACTGGATGGGGCGCTTGAAGTGCTGGCACCTGAAGGCCGCTTGTCCGTCATTAGCTTCCATTCTCTTGAAGACCGTATCGTGAAAAACTTTATTCGTCATCACAGCCGTGGGCCACAGGTGCCGGCGGGGCTGCCATTGACGGAGGCACAGCTGCGCAGCATGGGTGGGCGCACCTTGAAATCCGCCGGCAAGATGATGCCTCCGGATGCCGAAGTGGCCGAAAACCCACGGGCGCGTAGCTCGGTATTACGTTTTGCCGAGAGGATTAAAGAGTGATAGGCAATGAACGCCACGGTTTAGTGGGGGTCATCGGCGGTGATTTAATCCGCAATGCGAAGATTCCCTTAATTTTACTGATCGCGGTGTTAGTGTCTGCTGTTTTGGTTGTGACCACAGCCCACCGAACGCGCTTGCTCACTGCTGAGCGCGAACAACTGGTGCTGGAGCGGGATGCGCTGGATATTGAGTGGCGCAACCTGATTCTGGAAGAAAACGCATTGGGTGATCACAGCCGAGTTGAAAGTATCGCGATTGACAAATTGAAAATGCAACACGTTGATCCATCACAAGAAAATATTGTGGTTCAGTAATGATTTTTTCCAATAAATAAAGGAATTTGTCGCCACCATGACTCTGAGTAGCCAAGGTAACGCATGAAAGCAGCGCGCCCCGGGAAGTTAAAGCGCCAGGAAGAACAAGCCAGCTTTATAAGCTGGCGTTTTGCGTTGTTGTGCGGCTGTATTTTGCTGGCATTGGTCGGCTTGATGTTGCGTACCGCCTATCTGCAAGTGATTAACCCCGATAAGTTGGTCCGCGAGGGCGATATGCGCTCATTGCGGGTACAAGAAGTGCCCACTGCACGCGGTATGATAAGTGACCGCTCTGGTCGACCGTTGGCCGTCAGTGTTCCGGTTAATGCGGTTTGGGCGGATCCGAAAGAGTTAACCGAGCGCGGTGGTATTACACTGGATACGCGCTGGAAAGCGTTGTCTGATGCGCTGGAAATCCCACTTGACCAACTGGCGGCCCGCATTAATGCCAACCCGAAAGGGCGCTTTGTTTATCTGGCCCGCCAGGTTAATCCGGCAATTGGCGACTACATCCATAAGCTGAAACTACCCGGCATCTATTTGCGTCAGGAATCGCGCCGCTATTATCCAGCAGGGCAGGTGATGGCGCATATCATTGGTGTGACTAACATTGATAGCCAAGGTATTGAAGGCGTAGAGAAAAGTTTTGACCGTTGGCTCACCGGGCAGCCCGGCGAGCGTACGGTCCGTAAAGACCGCTATGGCCGGGTCATTGAGGATATTTCCTCTGTGGATAGTCAGGCGGCGCACAATCTGGTGTTGAGTGTTGATGAGCGCTTGCAGGCGCTGGTATACCGCGAGCTGAACAATGCGGTGGCATTCAACAAAGCAGAATCGGGTACCGCCGTGCTGGTGGATGTCAACACCGGCGAAGTGTTGGCGATGGCGAACAGCCCATCCTACAACCCGAATAACCTGACCGGTACGCCGAAAGATGCCATGCGTAACCGGGCAATAACCGATATTTTTGAACCCGGCTCGACAGTTAAGCCAATGGTAGTGATGACGGCATTGCAGCACGGCGTAGTGAAAGAAAATAGCGTGCTGAACACCTTGCCGTACTTTGTTAACGGTCACCAGATTAAAGACGTGGCCCGTTACGCAGAGCTATCCGTCACCGGGATCTTGCAGAAGTCGAGTAACGTCGGTGTTTCTAAACTGGCGTTAGCGATGCCATCCTCAGCTTTGGTAGAAACTTACTCAAAGTTTGGGTTTGGGAAAGCGACCAATTTGGGGCTGGTCGGAGAAAGTAGTGGCTTATATCCTAAAAAACAACGGTGGTCTGACATAGAGAGGGCCACCTTCTCTTTCGGCTACGGGCTAATGGTAACACCGTTACAACTAGCGCGAGTCTATGCAACCATCGGCAGCATGGGGATTTATCGCCCGCTGTCGATTACTAAAGTTGACCCGCCAGTGGCTGGTGAACGCGTCTTCCCTGAACCGCTGGTGCGTACCGTGGTTCATATGATGGAGAGCGTGGCACTGCCTGGCGGCGGCGGCACCAAAGCCGCGATTAAAGGCTACCGTATCGCGATTAAAACCGGTACTGCCAAAAAAGTCGGCCCAGATGGCAAGTATATGGACCGATATCTCGCTTATACCGCTGGCGTCGCGCCCGCGAGTAACCCTAGATTTGCTCTGGTTGTGGTCATCAATGACCCGCAGGCAGGGAAATATTACGGTGGTGCGGTTTCTGCACCGGTGTTCGGTGCCATCATGGGCGGCGTGTTGCGTACCATGAACATTGAGCCAGATGCATTACCCACTGGTGATAAAAGCGAATTAGTGACTAATACAAAAGAGGGTTCAGGTGGCAGATCGTAACTTGCGCGACTTACTCGCTCCTTGGGGGCTAGACGTCCCGGAGCGTGCGCTACGGGAAATGACATTAGACAGCCGAGTTGCCGCTGCCGGGGATTTATTTGTCGCCGTTGTCGGCCATCAGACGGACGGGCGTCGCTATATCCCGCAAGCCATCGCCCAAGGTGTGGCGGCGGTAGTCGCGGAAGCCGATGGTGTGGCACCGGATGCTAGCATGGTCGAGATGCATGGCGTTCCTGTTATTTATCTGCGTGATTTGAATCAGCACTTATCTAACCTGGCGGGACAATTTTACCAGCAGCCGGGTGCCGCATTACGTTTGGTCGGTGTGACCGGAACCAACGGCAAAACCACCACCACCCAATTGTTGGCGCAATGGGCTCAGATGTTGGGCGAAACCAGTGCGGTGATGGGGACGGTTGGCAATGGTCTGTTAGGGCAAGTTATCCCCACTGAAAATACCACCGGCTCAGCGGTTGATATCCAGCATTTATTGCGCAACCTGGTGGAGCAAGGGGCGACTTTCGCCGCGATGGAGGTCTCTTCCCACGGTTTGATTCAAAACCGCGTAGCCGCATTACCGTTTGCTGCCGCAGTGTTCACTAACTTAAGCCGCGATCATCTGGATTACCACGGCAATATGGCCAGTTACGAAGCGGCAAAATGGCTGCTGTTTTCTACTCATCAATCCGAACACAAAATCATTAATGCTGATGATGACGTCGGCCGCCGCTGGTTAGGGCAATTGCCGCAAGCTGTTGCCGTCAGTATGGAAGAGAATGTGCCTGCGGGCTGGAATGGCCCATGGTTGTCTGCGACGCAGGTTCAGTATCACGATAACGGCGCCAGCATTGTTTTTGATTCAAGCTGGGGCGCAGGCCAATTAGAGAGCCGCCTGATGGGGGCATTTAACGTCAGTAATCTGCTGGTGGCGCTGTCAACACTGCTCTCTCTGGGTTATCCGTTGGCTGAATTATTAGCCTCAGCACCTAATTTACAACCGGTGTGCGGGCGTATGGAAGTGTTTAACGCGCCGGGCAAACCGACGGTAGTGGTGGATTATGCCCACACGCCAGATGCATTGGAAAAAGCACTGGCAGCAGCCCGCTTACATTGTAAAGGCCAACTGTGGTGTGTGTTTGGTTGCGGTGGCGATCGTGACAAAGGTAAGCGCCCACTTATGGGCGGTATCGCGGAACAGCTGGCTGATCGGGTGGTCGTCACTGATGATAACCCGCGCAGTGAAGAGCCACAGGCGATTGTCGCCGATATCCTCAGTGGCTTATTGGATGCTGGGCATGCGCAAGCCATCCATGGCCGTGCTGAAGCGGTCACCAGCGCCATTATGCAAGCTAAAGCCGATGATGTAGTGCTGATCGCCGGCAAAGGTCATGAAGATTATCAATTGGTCGGCAATCGCCGGCTGGACTACTCCGACCGTGTTACTGTCGCGCGTTTGTTGGGGGTGGTGGCATGATTAAGGTCTCCCTGCATTTTCTGTCCACACTGCTTAACGCTGAATATATTGTTAGCAATAAACAGGGTGAAAACGTCGAAATAACCGAAGTGACTATTGATACCCGTCAGGTCACGCCGGGGTGCCTGTTTGTGGCGCTGAAAGGCGAACGTTTTGATGGACATGATTTTGCAGAAGATGCTATTGCCGCTGGTGCCGGAGCTTTACTGGTAAGTAAACGCTTACTGGTGGAGGCACCGCAATTAGTGGTTAAAGACACCCGACTGGCATTAGGGCAATTGGCTGCCTGGGTTCGTGAACAAGTCCCTGCCCGTGTGGTGGCGTTAACTGGCTCATCGGGTAAAACCTCGGTAAAAGAAATGGTTGCGGCCATTTTACGCCAATGTGGCAAGGTGCTGTATACCGCCGGTAATTTCAATAATGATATCGGCGTGCCGTTGACCTTGCTGCGTCTGACCCCCGAGTATGATTTTGCTGTCATTGAACTGGGCGCTAATCACATTGGTGAAATTGCTTACACCACCGATTTAAGCCGTCCGGAAAGTGCTTTGGTGAACAATTTAGCCGCTGCCCATCTGGAAGGTTTCGGCTCACTGGCCGGTGTGGCGCAAGCTAAAGGCGAGATTTTTGCCGGTTTGCCCGCGAATGGCACCGCCATTATCAATGCTGACAGCAATGATTGGCCACACTGGCAGGAAACTCTGCATAACAAGCGAGTCTGGCGTTTTTCGCCTCATGGCGCAGAAGATATCGATTTTTTTGCCAGTGACGTGCGAATCACACCGAAAACCACGTATTTCACTTTGCATTCTCCCCTCGGGACTGTCGCTATCGAGTTGCCGCTTCCGGGGCGACATAACATTGCCAATGCGTTAGCCGCTGCGGCATTAGCCATGTCGGTTGGCGCGAGTTTAGCCGCCGTTCGCCAAGGGCTGACACAGTTACAAGCCGTGCCGGGCCGTTTATTTCCCATTGAGCTTTCTGCCGGCAAATTGTTGCTGGATGACAGCTACAACGCCAATGTTGGTTCCATGACCGCTGCTGCTCAAGTGCTGGCTGAAATGCCGGGCTACCGGGTGATGGTGGTCGGTGATATGGGCGAGTTGGGCGAAACCGCCGTCGATTGCCACCGTCAGGTGGGTGACGCCGCGAAACAGGCGGGTGTCGACAAAGTGCTGAGTGTGGGCGTATTAAGCCAGGCGCTGAGTGAGGCGAGTGAGTGCGGCGAACATTTTCAGGATAAGAATACATTGACAGCCCGAGTGAGTGAGTTGCTGCTCGAACACCCGGTTATCACCGTTTTAATTAAAGGTTCACGTAGCGCCGCCATGGAAAATGTCGTGCGTGCGTTACAGGAGAAAGCATCATGTTAGTTTGGTTGGCGGAATACTTAGTAAAATTTTACTCGGGCTTTAACGTCTTTTCCTATTTGACGTTCCGCGCCATTGTCAGTCTGTTAACGGCATTATTTATCTCATTGTGGATGGGGCCGCACCTGATCGCCTATCTACAGAAATTGCAGATTGGTCAGGTGGTGCGTAACGACGGGCCAGAGTCACATTTCAGCAAGCGCGGCACCCCCACCATGGGCGGGCTGATGATTCTGTTCTCCATCACTATTTCGGTGCTGATGTGGGCTTACCCGTCTAACCCGTATGTCTGGTGTGTGCTGTTCATTCTTATCGGTTATGGGATTGTCGGTTTTATTGATGATTACCGCAAAGTGGTACGCAAAGACACCAAAGGCTTGATCGCCCGCTGGAAATACTTCTGGCAGTCAGTCATTGCGCTGGCGGCCGCTTTCGCCATGTACAGCATTGGCAAAGACACGCCAGCCACCGAGCTGGTGGTGCCATTCTTTAAAGACATCATGCCGCAGCTTGGCTTGCTGTATATCCTGCTAGCCTACTTTGTGATTGTCGGCACCAGCAACGCGGTCAACCTGACCGACGGGTTGGATGGCTTGGCGATTATGCCAACGGTGTTTGTTGCGGCAGGTTTTGCCTTGGTTGCCTGGGCGACCGGTAACATGAATTTCGCTGCATATCTGCATATTCCTTATCTACGCCATGCCGGCGAGTTAGTCATTGTTTGTACCGCAATTGTCGGGGCCGGGCTGGGCTTTTTATGGTTTAACACTTATCCGGCGCAAGTGTTTATGGGCGATGTCGGCTCCCTGGCTCTGGGCGGTGCGTTGGGCACCATCGCGGTATTGCTACGCCAAGAGTTCTTATTAGTGATTATGGGCGGGGTGTTCGTGGTTGAAACACTGTCGGTAATCTTGCAAGTCGGTTCCTTTAAGTTACGTGGGCAGCGGATTTTCCGCATGGCCCCGATTCATCATCATTACGAACTTAAAGGCTGGCCGGAACCACGGGTGATCGTGCGCTTCTGGATTATTTCGCTGATGCTGGTGCTGATTGGCCTGGCGACGCTGAAGGTGCGGTAATTATGGTTGATTATCAGGGTAAAAAAGTGGTCATTATCGGGCTGGGGCTAACCGGCCTTTCCTGCGTTGATTTCTTTATGGCGCGCGGTGTTACGCCGCGTGTTATGGATACCCGTATCAATCCGCCGGGTTTGGATAAATTACCTGAAAGTGTCGAGCGCCATGTGGGTGATTTGAACCCGCAATGGTTGTTGGATGCTGATTTGATTGTTGCCAGCCCCGGTATTGCGCTGGCCCATCCGGCGTTGAGTGAAGCGGCGGATGCGGGTGTCGAGATTGTCGGTGATATCGAACTGTTCTGCCGTGAAAATCAAGCGCCAGTGGTGGCGATTACTGGCTCTAACGGTAAAAGCACCGTGACCACGCTGGTCGGTGAAATGGCGAAAGCTGCCGGTTGGCAGGTGGGTGTCGGCGGCAATATTGGTGTTCCGGCCCTGACATTATTGCAACAGCTGGCCTCGCAAAAACAAGAAAATCAATTGGTGGTGTTGGAGTTGTCCAGCTTCCAGTTGGAAACCACCTCCAGCCTGCGTGCTAGTGCTGCCACCCTATTGAATGTCACGGAAGATCATACTGACCGTTATCCATTCGGTTTGCAGCAATATCGCGCAGCTAAACTGCGAGTGTATGAAAACGCTAAAGTTTGCGTTGTGAATGCCGATGACGCGCTCACCATGCCGGTGCGTGGTGCGGATAGCCGCTGTATCAGTTTTGGGGTGGATGTCGGTGACTATCATCTGAATAAGCAACAGGGTGAAATCTGGCTGCGGGTTCGCGGTGAGAAAGTGCTCAATACCCGAGAAATGAAATTGAGCGGACGACATAACTACACCAATGCGCTGGCTGCACTGGCGTTGGCGGATGCCGTCGGTATTCCGCGCTCATCAAGTTTGACCGCGTTGACGACTTTTACCGGTCTGCCACACCGTTTCCAATTGGTGCTTGAGCGCAATGGCGTGCGTTGGATTAATGATTCCAAAGCCACCAATGTGGGCAGCACCGAAGCGGCACTGGATGGCCTACAGGTTGATGGCACTTTGCATCTGTTATTGGGCGGCGACGGGAAATCAGCTGATTTCTCTGGTTTAACCCGCTTCCTGCAAGGCGACCATATCAAGATTTATTGCTTTGGCCGTGATGGTAAGCAACTGGCGGAACTGCGCCCAGAGGTTTCTCAACTGACGGAGACCATGGAGCAGGCTATGGCACTGCTGGCGAAGTCATTGGCACCGCGGGACATGGTGTTGTTGTCGCCCGCCTGCGCCAGTTTGGACCAATTCCGCAGTTTCGAGCAACGTGGTGATGAATTTGCTCGTCTGGCAGAGGAGTTGGGCTGATGCGTATGCCGGGGCTGGGGCTGTTCAATACCGTAAAACATTTTGTGATGGGGTCGCGCGAAAGCGATACCACCAGCATGGTGCTTTACGACAGAACCTTGCTGTGGCTGACATTTGGCTTGGCGATTATCGGTTTTGTGATGGTGACATCGGCCTCAATGCCGATTGGTCAGCGTTTGGCCAGTGACCCCTTCCTGTTTGCCAAGCGTGATGCGCTGTATCTGGCGCTGGCTTTTGGTATGTCGCTGGTGACCCTGCGTATCCCGATGGCCGTCTGGCAGCGCTACAGCAATATTATGTTGCTGATTTCTATCGTCATGCTGCTGGTGGTGTTGGTGGTGGGTAGCTCGGTCAACGGGGCATCACGTTGGATCTCACTGGGGCCGCTACGCATTCAGCCTGCTGAATTATCCAAGTTGTCGCTGTTTTGTTATCTGGCCAGTTATCTGGTGCGCAAAGTGGAAGAAGTGCGCAGTAACTTCTGGGGCTTCTGCAAACCGATGGGTGTGATGGTTATTTTGGCGGTATTGCTGTTGGCGCAGCCCGATTTAGGCACCGTGGTGGTGTTGTTCATCACTACGCTGGCGATGCTGTTCCTGGCTGGCGCAAAAATGTGGCAGTTCCTGGCGATTATCGGCTCGGGTATTTTTGCTGTTTGCCTGTTGATTGTGGCCGAGCCTTACCGTATGCGCCGGGTAACGTCGTTCTGGAATCCATGGGAAGATCCCTTCGGCAGCGGTTACCAGTTGACCCAATCACTGATGGCTTTTGGTCGCGGTGAGTTTTGGGGGCAAGGGCTGGGGAATTCAGTGCAAAAACTGGAGTATTTACCGGAAGCACATACTGACTTTATTTTCGCGATTTTAGGCGAGGAGCTCGGGTATTTCGGTGTGGTTCTTGCATTGTTAATGGTATTCTTCGTCGCTTTTCGTGCTATGTCCATTGGGCGTCGCGCTTTAGAGATAGATCAGCGATTTTCCGGCTTTTTGGCCTGCTCGATTGGCGTTTGGTTTAGTTTCCAGGCACTGGTTAATGTTGGGGCTGCCGCGGGGATGCTGCCGACCAAAGGTTTGACCTTACCTCTGATAAGTTACGGTGGTTCGAGCCTGATTATTATGTCAACAGCCATAGTGCTGTTGTTACGCATTGATTTTGAAACACGTTTGGCTAAAGCCCAGGCGTTTGTAAGGAGTGCCCGATGAGTGGGAAAACCAAGCGTTTGATGGTGATGGCCGGTGGCACCGGGGGGCATGTCTTCCCCGGTTTGGCCGTGGCACATCATCTGATGGCGCAAGGCTGGCAGGTGCGTTGGTTAGGCACTGCAGACCGAATGGAAGCGTCATTGGTACCCCAGCACGGCATTGAAATTGATTTTATTCAGATTTCTGGTTTGCGTGGCAAGGGGCTAATGGCCCAACTGACCGCCCCAGTGCGTATTTACCGCGCGGTGCGTCAGGCGAAGAAAATCATGCGCGATTACCAGCCGGATGTGGTGCTGGGAATGGGCGGTTATGTTTCCGGCCCTGGTGGTTTGGCTGCATGGCTGTGCGGCATTCCGGTGGTGTTACATGAGCAAAATGGCATCGCGGGGTTGACTAACCGCTGGTTGGCCAGAATCGCGAAAAAAGTTTTACAGGCATTTCCGGGGGCGTTCCCTCATGCAGATGTCGTGGGTAATCCGGTTCGCACCGATGTATTGGCGCTGCCATTACCGGCTGAGCGTTTGAACGGCCGTGGAGGACCGATTCGGGTATTAGTCATCGGGGGCAGCCAAGGTGCGCGGGTACTGAATCAAACCCTGCCGCAGGTTGCCGCGATACTGGGTGAGCAGATAACGGTTTGGCACCAAGTAGGTAAAGGCGCTTTGCCCGATGTACTCCAAGCTTATCAGCAAGCAGGGCAGGGTGATAAACACCAAATTGTTGAGTTTATTGATGATATGGCTGCCGCCTATGCATGGGCTGATGTGGTGGTTTGCCGTTCGGGCGCGTTGACGGTCAGTGAAGTGGCTGCCGCAGGGTTACCGGCGATTTTCGTGCCTTTCCAGCATAAAGACCGGCAGCAATATTGGAATGCATTGCCGTTGGAGAAAGCGGGGGCGGCGAAAATTATTGAGCAACCGCAATTTACAGCGCAAGCGGTCAGCAGCCTGTTGGCTGAGTGGGATCGTGCAACCTTATTGACGATGGCCGAGCGGGCAAGAACTGTGGCTATCCCTGACGCAACTGAGCGAGTTGCCGCCGAAGTGGTCGCTGCCAGTAAGTGATGAAAAGATAGTTATCGCTCGCATTTATGCGGGCTGTGAATATGTAACAGACAAAAAAGTGAAGAAAAACGTGAATACACAACAATTAGCGAAACTACGAACTATCGTGCCCGAGATGCGTCGCGTCCGGCACATTCACTTTGTTGGCATCGGTGGTGCCGGCATGGGTGGTATCGCTGAAGTGTTGGCAAACGAAGGCTATCAGATTAGCGGTTCAGATTTGGCTCCCAACCCGGTAACTCAGCATTTGACTTCATTGGGGGCACAAATTTATTTCCATCACCGTCCAGAGAATGTATTGGATGCCAGTGTGGTGGTGGTTTCAACGGCCATTTCTGCGGATAACCCGGAGATTGTCGCGGCACGCGAGGCGCGTATTCCGGTGATCCGCCGCGCAGAAATGTTGGCTGAACTGATGCGTTATCGTCATGGGATTGCGGTTGCGGGTACTCACGGTAAAACCACCACAACAGCGATGGTTTCCAGTATTTATGCCGAAGCGGGTCTGGATCCAACATTTGTCAATGGCGGTTTGGTCAAAGCAGCGGGCACTCATGCGCGCTTGGGCTCCAGCCGTTACCTGATTGCAGAAGCCGATGAGAGTGATGCGTCATTCCTGCATTTGCAGCCGATGGTCGCCATTGTTACCAATATCGAAGCCGACCATATGGATACTTATCAGGGCGACTTTGAGAACTTAAAGCAGACCTTTATTAACTTTTTGCACAACTTGCCATTCTATGGCCGTGCCGTGATGTGTATCGACGATCCCGTGGTGCGCGAGTTATTGCCGCGTGTTGGTCGCCATATCACCACTTATGGTTTCAGTGATGACGCCGATGTGCAGATTGCTAGTTACCGGCAAGAAGGCCCACAAGGGCACTTTACACTGAAACGTCTGGATAAACCGTTGATGACGGTAACCCTGAATGCACCGGGCCGCCATAACGCACTGAACGCCGCGGCAGCGGTTGCAGTAGCAACTGAAGAAGGCATTGAAGACGATGACATCCTACGTGCGTTAATAGGGTTTCAGGGGACAGGTCGCCGTTTTGATTTCCTCGGTAACTTCCCGCTGGCACCTGTCAACGGCAAAGAAGGTAGCGCAATGCTGGTGGATGACTATGGTCATCACCCGACAGAAGTGGATGCCACAGTTAAAGCGGCACGTGCTGGTTGGCCGGATAAACGTATTGTGATGGTTTTCCAACCGCACCGTTATACCCGAACACGTGATTTGTATGACGACTTTGCCAATGTTCTGTCGCAAGTGGATGTTTTACTGATGTTGGATGTGTACGCCGCTGGTGAATCGCCGATCCCAGGGGCTGACAGCCGCTCGTTATGCCGTACCATCCGCAACCGTGGCAAGTTAGACCCGATTTTGGTGTCAGACAGTGACACGGTTCCAGAGGTGTTGGCGCAAGTGCTGAATGGCGATGACCTGATTCTGGTTCAGGGCGCTGGCAACATTGGTAAAATTGCTCGTAAATTGGCTGAGCTTAAATTGCAGCCACAAATAAAAGATGAGGAACATCATGGCTGAGAAAGTTGCGGTACTGCTGGGTGGAACCTCTGCTGAACGTGAAGTGTCATTGCTATCGGGCCAGGCTGTTTTAGCCGGTTTGAGAGAAGCCGGTATCGACGCCCATGGGGTGGATACCAAAGACTTCCCTGTCACTCAGCTGAAAGAACAGGGTTTTGATAAGGTCTTTATTGCCCTGCATGGCCGTGGTGGCGAAGACGGTACATTGCAAGGCGTGCTGGAGTTCCTGCAACTACCCTATACCGGCAGCGGCGTGATGGCTTCGGCCCTGACCATGGACAAATTGCGCACCAAATTGGTGTGGCAAGCGTCAGGTCTGCCAATTTCACCTTATGTGGCGCTGAACCGTCAACAGTTTGAAACACTTTCGTCAGAGGAATTAGCGGCGTGTGTCGCTAAGCTTGGCCTGCCATTAATCGTTAAACCAAGTCACGAAGGTTCTAGCGTGGGCATGAGTAAAGTTGACCGGGCTAGCGAACTGCATGCTGCTCTGGTTGAAGCTTTCCGCCACGACACTGACGTACTGATTGAGAAGTGGTTGAGCGGGCCGGAATTCACGGTCGCCATCCTTGGTGAGGATGTTTTACCGTCCATCAGGATTCAAGCCCCTGGCGTGTTTTATGACTATGAAGCCAAGTATCTGTCTGATGAAACACAGTATTTCTGCCCAAGTGGTTTGAGTGCTGAGCTAGAGCAACAATTAGCCGAGTTAGCATTACAGGCTTATCAGGCGCTGGGTTGCAGCGGTTGGGGCCGGGTTGATGTCATGCAAGACAGCGACGGTGGTTTTTATCTGCTGGAAGTGAATACTTCACCGGGGATGACCAGCCACAGTTTAGTGCCGATGGCTGCCCGCCAATATGGGTTGAGTTTTTCCCAGTTGGTGGCCCGAATTCTGATGTTGGCTGACTGATATGTCGCAAGCTGCTCTGAATGCGCGTGAACGCGCGGCTGAAAACAGCGCAGCCCGGCGCAGTAACGGAGGCCAATTAGCGGGGCTGATTTTCTTGCTAATGGTCTTGGGAACAATACTGTGGGGTGGCTGGGTAGTGGTGGGGTGGATGAAAGATGCCAGCCGATTACCTCTGTCGAAGCTGGTGGTGACCGGCGAGCGGCATTACACCACCAATGATGATATTCGCCAGGCGATCTTGTCACTGGGCGCACCGGGTACCTTTATGACGCAGGATGTGAATATCATCCAGCAGCAGATTGAACGTTTACCCTGGATTCAGCAGGCCAGCGTGCGTAAACAATGGCCGGATGAGCTGAAAATCCATCTGGTGGAGTATGTGCCTTTTGCCCGCTGGAATGATTTGCATATGGTTGATGAGCAGGGGCGGTCATTTAGTGTGCCGTCCGAGCGAGTCGGCAAACAGAAATTGCCCTTACTGTATGGCCCGGAAGGCAGTGAACAAGATGTTCTGGAAGGCTACCGGGCAATAAACAAGGTATTAGCGGCCAATAAGTATCAGCTAAAAATGGTGGCGATGAGCGCCAGACATTCTTGGCAGTTGGCCTTAGATAATGATGTTCGGCTGGAGCTGGGACGGGATAACCGGATGGGGCGTTTACAGCGTTTCATTGAGTTATATCCGATGTTGCAACAGCAGCCAGATAAACGGGTCAGTTATGTTGATTTGCGATATGAGACAGGGGCTGCAATAGGTTGGGCTCCGGTATTTATCGGCAGTCAGGGTGGTGAGCTACCCGTAAATGGCCAGCAGAACAGTAATCCGCAACAGAATCAGGCACAGGCAAAACAACAATGATCAAGTCGACGGACAGAAAACTGGTAGTAGGTCTTGAGATCGGAACGGCAAAGGTCTCCGCATTGGTAGGGGAAGTTCTGCCCGATGGCATGGTCAATATTATTGGGGTAGGCAGTTGCCCATCCCGTGGCATGGATAAGGGTGGAGTTAACGACCTTGAGTCGGTAGTGAAATGCGTGCAGCGCGCTATCGATCAGGCTGAGTTAATGGCGGATTGCCAGATTTCATCTGTTTATTTGGCATTATCGGGTAAACATATCAGTTGTCAGAATGAAATAGGGATGGTTCCTATTTCAGAAGAGGAAGTAACTCAGGAAGATGTAGAGAACGTAGTGCATACCGCGAAGTCGGTACGTGTGCGTGATGAGCATCGTATTCTGCACGTTATTCCGCAGGAGTACGCCATCGATTATCAGGAGGGCATCAAAAATCCTGTCGGTCTTTCTGGCGTGCGGATGCAGGCCAAAGTGCACCTGATTACCTGCCATAACGATATGGCGAAGAATATTGTTAAAGCGGTGGAACGTTGTGGTCTGAAAGTGGACCAACTGATTTTCGCCGGTTTAGCCGCAAGTTATGCAGTATTGACTGAAGATGAGCGCGAGCTGGGTGTCTGTGTGGTCGACATCGGCGGTGGCACCATGGATATGGCGGTTTATACCGGTGGGGCGCTGCGCCACACCAAAGTTATCCCTTACGCCGGGAATGTGGTCACCAGTGATATCGCGTACGCCTTCGGGACACCGCCAACAGATGCGGAAGCGATTAAAGTTCGGCACGGCTGTGCGCTCGGGTCGATAGTCAGCAAGGACGAAAGTGTAGAAGTGCCAAGTGTTGGCGGACGCCCTCCTCGTAGTCTGCAAAGACAGACGCTCGCAGAGGTTATAGAACCACGCTACACCGAGTTGCTGAATTTAGTGAATGACGAGATTTTACAATTGCAGGAGCAACTACGTCAGCAAGGCGTGAAGCATCATCTGGCAGCCGGTATCGTGCTGACGGGCGGAGCGGCACAAATTGATGGTCTGGCTGAATGCGCTCAACGGGTATTTCATGCCCAGGTTCGCATCGGTCAACCGCTCAATATCACCGGACTGACGGATTATGCGCAGGAACCTTATTACTCCACTGCTGTTGGGTTATTGCATTACGGTAAAGAATCTCATCTCAGTGGTGAGTCAGAAGTAGAAAAACGTGCCTCAGTGGGCAATTGGTTTAAACGTATCAATAGCTGGCTGAGAAAAGAGTTTTAATGTTTCAACAAAGAGATCATGCTGAACATATTTTTTGATCTCGAAGCGACAGGCACAAAACGGAGAGAAACTATGTTTGAACCTATGGAACTAACCAATGACGCGGTGATTAAAGTCATCGGCGTCGGTGGTGGCGGTGGTAATGCCGTCGAACACATGGTGCGCGAGCGCATCGAAGGTGTTGAATTCTTCGCCGTTAATACAGACGCTCAAGCGCTGCGTAAGACGGCTGTTGGCCAAACCATCCAGATTGGTAGCGGTATTACCAAAGGTTTGGGTGCTGGCGCGAACCCAGAAGTGGGCCGCAATTCAGCTGAAGAAGACCGTGAAGCTCTGCGTGCTGCTCTTGAAGGCGCGGACATGGTCTTTATTGCCGCCGGCATGGGTGGTGGTACCGGTACTGGTGCTGCTCCTGTTGTTGCTGAAGTAGCAAAAGAACTGGGTATTCTGACAGTTGCCGTGGTTACCAAGCCTTTCAATTTCGAAGGCAAGAAACGCATGGCTTTCGCTGAGCAGGGTATTGCCGAACTGTCCAAGCACGTGGACTCACTGATCACTATTCCGAACGATAAGCTGTTAAAAGTTCTGGGTCGTGGCATCTCTTTACTGGATGCATTCGGTGCAGCTAATGACGTATTAAAAGGCGCTGTTCAGGGGATCGCCGAGCTGATTACCCGTCCAGGTTTGATGAACGTCGACTTTGCTGACGTGCGTACTGTGATGTCTGAAATGGGTTATGCCATGATGGGCTCCGGTGTGGCTTGCGGTGAAGATCGTGCGGAAGAAGCAGCAGAAATGGCGATTTCCAGCCCGTTGCTGGAAGATATCGACCTGTCTGGTGCCCGTGGCGTGTTGGTCAACATCACTGCTGGTTTCGATTTGCGTTTGGATGAATTCGAAACTGTGGGTAACACCATCCGTGCATTTGCGTCCGACAATGCGACCGTGGTTATCGGTACTTCGTTAGACCCAGAAATGAACGATGAACTGCGCGTAACTGTGGTTGCAACCGGTATCGGCATGGATAAACGCCCTGAAATTACGTTGGTTACCAACAAGCAGACTCAGCCTGTTATGGACCACCGTTACCAGCAGCATGGCATGTCACCTTTACCTCAGGAAGTTAAGCCTGCGGCTAAAGTGGTCAATGACCCCACTGCTCAAACCAATAAAGAGCCCGATTACTTGGATATTCCGGCATTTTTGCGTAAGCAAGCCGACTAATTTCCGAAAAAATTGGAATCTCCGCTCTTTGTGCTAAACTGTCCCGCCGATCTTGTTATAAGCTTGGTCGGTAGGATGGATAACATTGCGAGATAAAACGATGATCAAACAAAGGACTTTAAAACGTATTGTTCAGGCGACGGGCGTCGGTTTGCACACCGGTAAGAAAGTCACACTGACAATGCGACCCGCGCCGGCTAACACCGGGGTCATCTATCGTCGCACTGACTTGAATCCACCGGTTGATTTCCCGGCAGATGCAAAATCCGTGCGTGATACCATGCTCTGTACTTGCCTGGTCAATGAGCATGACGTGCGTATTTCTACTGTTGAGCATCTCAACGCTGCTTTGGCAGGGTTAGGGATTGATAACATTATTATTGAAGTTAACGCTCCCGAAGTACCAATTATGGACGGTAGTGCCAGTCCATTTGTGTACTTGCTGCTGGATGCGGGTATCGAAGAGTTAAACTCTGCGAAGAAATTCCTGCGTCTGAAAGAGACTGTGCGGGTTGAAGACGGTGATAAATGGGCTGAATTGTCTCCATTCAATGGATTCCGTTTAGATTTTACCATTGATTTTAATCATCCGGCAATTGACTCCAGTACGCAACGTTACCGTTTAGATTTCTCGGCCGATTCTTTCGTCCGTCAAATCAGCCGTGCGCGTACTTTTGGTTTCATGCGCGATATCGAATATTTACAGTCCCGCGGTTTGTGCCTGGGCGGTAGTTTCGATTGTGCCATCGTGGTAGATGATTACCGCGTGCTGAACGAAGATGGCCTGCGCTTCGAAGATGAATTTGTTCGTCACAAAATGCTCGATGCCATCGGCGACCTGTTTATGTGCGGCCATAATATTATTGGCGCATTTACTGCGTACAAATCTGGTCATGCATTAAATAACAAGCTGTTGCAGGCTGTTTTAGCTAAACAAGAAGCATGGGAATTTGTGACGTTCCAGGACGAAGCTGAAATGCCATTGGCATTCAAAGCGCCGTCCACAGTATTGGCTTACTAAAGCTACTTATCATCACTTTTGGTTGCGTTGGCACTCTCTCCGGCCAGCGCAGCCAATCGTTCCAATATTGTCCTCAGTTTTTCAGGGCTACGTCTCGCTAGTTCTCTTAATTCCTTAGCGCTTTCCAAACTTAAATGACGTAATGGTGGCGATTTCTCAGGATTTTGCGATGATTTTACGGCATCTTGCGTCATGTTATGGCCCTTGGCCATTAACGACGGATTAATCCTGATGTCGATTGAAGACAATGATGGTAGAATTTGTGCTCGTAGTGCTGAGAGTAAAGCGGGTTGTTCATAACGTAAGCGCATTAACCAGCTGGCGTTGGCGGTCTCTAGCACTAAAACACTCTGTCGATAGTTGGCAACACGGCACCACGGTTGCAATTGTGAAGGGAGCAATCCTTTTACCGCACGGTTAAGTTTTAACAGTGCAGTAGCGCGTTGTTGTACGTTATGCAGCGGTCCGTTTTCAGCTGCAATGGCATCATCGAACAGGATATCTAATAATTGTGGGCGGCTTTCACGCATTGACAAGGCTCCGGCGGATTTTAAACTCGTGATCGGTATTCTAAATCGTTGGCGACAATTTGGCAGACGTTATTTCTGGCCGCATCTCCTGTTGGGGATGGTCGCGGCGAGTCTTGGCGTGCCATCAAACCTGTCTGGCGTTCCAGATCAAGCAGCAATACCGAACACATCATCAAGCCAAAGCCGTCAGAATTACGGTGCGACAAACTTTAACAGTTTGGCATTGCTACATGATATGCATCGTCGCCCTTCATTCAGCGTAGACTACTGGCAACAGCATGCACTGCGCACGGTTATTCGTCACCTTTCATTTGCATTGGCACCTCAAGCGGCCTATGCGCGGGTGCAAGAAGTAGCTGAAGCCGAACAAGTAGAACCATCACAAATTCAGCAGCTTGCACTGTTGAATACGCTGAATGCGCTGCTGACCCACGAGTTCAAACCTCCCACTATTATTCGCTATACTGAGCAGGTTAAACGGCCTGTTCTTTCGTTACATAAACCTGGGCTTTGGCTTGCACAAGTGCAAGGTATCCGTGCCGGGCCTGCCAATCTAATTTAGTTATTTTATTGATTTATATATAAATTTTATACAACCTTTGGCCGCCGGTTTGGTGGTCTTGTAAGAGATATTAAGAATCATGCTAATCAAATTATTAACCAAAGTTTTTGGCAGCCGTAACGACCGCACACTGCGCCGTATGCGCAAAGTGGTCGAGCTTATCAACCGCATGGAACCTGAAGTTGAAAAACTGACAGACGCTGAATTACGCGCTAAAACTGATGAGTTTCGTGAGCGCCTGGCAAAAGGTGCGGTGCTGGAAACCCTAATTCCTGAGGCTTTTGCTGTTGTGCGCGAAGCCAGTAAACGTGTATTTGGCATGCGTCACTTCGACGTGCAGTTGCTTGGCGGTATGGTACTGAACGAACGATGCATCGCGGAAATGCGTACTGGTGAAGGTAAAACGCTGACGGCAACTCTGCCCGCTTACCTGAATGCATTGAGTGGCCGTGGTGTTCACGTGGTCACTGTCAATGACTATTTGGCTCAACGTGATGCCGAAAATAACCGTCCATTGTTTGAATTCCTGGGGCTGAGTGTCGGTATCAACTTGCCGAATATGGCAGCGCCAGCTAAGCGCGCTGCTTATGCGGCGGATATCACCTATGGCACAAACAACGAATTTGGTTTTGACTATCTGCGCGATAACATGGCGTTCAGTCCGGAAGAGCGCGTGCAGCGCAAATTGCATTATGCGTTGGTGGATGAGGTCGACTCCATCTTGATCGATGAAGCCCGTACCCCGCTGATTATCTCTGGCCCAGCTGAAGATAGCTCGGAGATGTACATTCGGGTTAACAAACTGATTCCAAAACTGATTCGTCAAGAAAAAGAAGACTCAGACAGTTTCCAAGGGGAAGGCCATTTCTCTGTGGATGAAAAATCACGTCAGGTACATTTGACTGAACGCGGTTTGATCAAAATTGAAGAAATGCTGGTAGAAGCGGGCATTATGGATGAAGGAGAGTCTCTGTATTCTCCGGCCAACATTATGCTGATGCACCACGTCACCGCTGCTTTGCGCGCTCATGTGCTGTTTACTCGTGATGTTGATTACATCGTGAAAGACGGTGAAGTTATCATTGTTGATGAACATACTGGCCGTACTATGCAAGGCCGCCGTTGGTCCGATGGTTTGCATCAGGCTGTTGAAGCAAAAGAAGGCGTGGAAATTCAGAACGAAAACCAGACGCTGGCTTCCATTACTTTCCAAAACTATTTCCGCCTCTATGAGAAACTGGCCGGTATGACCGGTACAGCGGATACCGAAGCATTCGAATTCAGTTCCATTTATAAGCTGGACACCATTGTTGTACCGACTAACCGCCCAATGATCCGTAAGGATCTGGCAGATTTGGTCTATATGACTGAACAGGAAAAGATCGGTGCGATTATCGAAGATATCCGTGAGCGTACTGCGAACGGCCAGCCAGTGTTGGTCGGGACTATCTCGATTGAAAAATCTGAAGTGGTCTCTGCTGAGTTAACTAAAGCGGGCATTGAGCATAAAGTTCTGAACGCCAAGTTCCACGCAATGGAAGCAGAAATTGTTTCTCAGGCTGGTCAAGCGAGTGCGGTAACCATCGCAACCAACATGGCGGGCCGTGGTACCGATATCGTGTTGGGTGGTAGCTGGCAGAGTGAGATTGCCTTGCTAGAAAACCCAACTGAAGACCAAATTGCAGCAATTAAAGCGGCATGGCAGATTCGTCACGATGCAGTGCTGGCCTCAGGTGGCCTGCATATCATTGGTACCGAGCGCCATGAGTCACGCCGTATCGATAATCAGCTACGTGGTCGTGCGGGCCGTCAAGGTGATGCCGGTTCTTCACGCTTCTACCTGTCAATGGAAGATGCTCTGATGCGTATTTTTGCTTCTGACCGTGTGTCTGGCATGATGCGTAAATTAGGGATGAAACCGGGCGAAGCTATTGAGCACCCATGGGTAACTAAAGCTATTGCCAATGCACAACGTAAAGTTGAAAGCCGCAACTTCGATATTCGTAAGCAATTACTTGAATATGATGATGTCGCCAGCGACCAACGTCGGGCTATCTACAGCCAGCGTAATGAGCTGTTGGACGTGGCTGATGTGAGCGAAACCATCAATAGCATCCGTGAAGATGTATTCAAAACGGTTATCGACAGCTACATTCCGAACCAGTCACTGGAAGAGATGTGGGATATCGAAGGCTTGGAACAGCGTCTGAAAAATGATTTCGACCTGGATATGCCAATTGCTCAATGGTTGGAAGATGAGCCACAGCTGCATGAAGAAACATTACGTGAACGTATTCTTCAAAAAGCAATTGAGGATTATCACCGTAAAGAAGAAGTTGTTGGTTTTGATATGATGCGCAGTTTCGAGAAAGGCGTGATGTTGCAAACGCTTGATTCCTTGTGGAAAGAGCATTTAGCGGCGATGGATTATCTGCGTCAGGGTATCCATTTACGGGGTTATGCGCAGAAAGATCCTAAACAGGAATATAAGCGTGAATCCTTCACCATGTTCGCTTCTATGCTGGAATCACTGAAATATGAAGTGATCAGCGTGCTGAGCAAAGTGCAAGTGCGGATGCCGGAAGAAGTTGAAGCACTGGAAGTGCAACGTCGTGAAGAAGCTGAGCGTTTGGCTAGACAGCAACAACTCAGTCATGAATCTGATAACAGCGCACTGATGTCGCAAGAAGAAGCCAGTGTTGCCGCTAGCCTTGAGCGCAAAGTTGGGCGTAATGATCCGTGCCCATGTGGTTCAGGTAAGAAATACAAACAGTGTCACGGTCGCCTACAGTAATATTTTATACCCTAAATAATTCGAGTTGCAGCAAGGCGGCAAGCGAGATAATCCGATGAATGACACTAGTCAATGATTCGGGTTAGAGAGAACAGCCAACACACATGCAGCTCGAATTATGACGGAGATAGGCAACGGTTAACACTGATGATAAGGGCGGCTTAAAAACCGCCCTTTATTTTGACCTTTTTTGTCCATCTATTTTAGAACAGATAAAAGAAGGGTGCTCCAGCCAGCATTTATGCACTGTTCAGGAGATAACAAATTGAAGCACTTACACATCGCGGTAGGGATTATTCGCAACGCCCAGCAGGAGATTTTTGTTACTCAGCGCGCTGCTGATTCCCATATGGCTGGTTTTTGGGAATTTCCTGGCGGCAAGATTGAGCAGGGTGAAACACCGGAACTCGCCTTAAAACGTGAACTGTTAGAAGAAACCGGAATTGTGGTGAAAGAGGCTGTTTTGCTTAAAGTGTTGGAACACACTTTTACTGACCGTAGCGTAACATTGCATTTCTATATAGTCGAAATGTGGGATGGAGAACCCTTTGGCCGCGAGGGGCAGCCGACACGCTGGGTGAAGCAATCTGAATTGTTGGCTGAAGATTTCCCACCTGCTAATGTGGCTATTATTGAATTACTTACCGCATAGACCTATGGGGCGTTAATAAGAGCGAAGTGGAGCAAAACGCCGTTTGCTCCATCTGGTCAAGCCGTGGCTATCAGTGTTGAAGAGGGTCTTCCTCACTCCATTCATCACTATCAGATAACTCGCCACTGCTGGAAATTCGTTTTTCTTCGTCTGCCCACTCACCTAAGTCAATAAGTTGACAGCGTTTGCAGCAAAATGGACGATAAGGGCTTTGTTCACCCCAAATAACAACTTTTCCACAGGTCGGGCAGTTAACCTCTATTTCTTCGGTTTCCATGTTTTCTCCTAAAATCTATCCAATGCCAAACGACTGATAGCAAACTCAGCAGCAGGCTAATTCAAACGATAAACGTGCCGGCACGGTACCATTTTCACTGTCGAGTGGTAAGAAGCGAATAGCATATCTGGTCTTATGACCGGAAATCTGGGGATACAGCTGTGGGTCTAGCGGCAGACGTAATCTAAGTAAGTCCGCGCCTTCCGCATTATCTTGGAAGAAGCCATTCAAACTGATTTGTGCACGCAGTGGGCCAGATTGGCGAATTAACTCTAAAATAATGGTTAGCGACTGATTGAGAGGAGTTAAGCTTTCCAGCAATTTACTAATATGCTGGTTACGCTGTTGCTCCGGCTGGTGCAGCCAGGTATGTAAAGTCGGCAGATCAAAACTACAACAGCCGCCGGGAATACTTAGGCGTTGGCGAACAACACTGATTAAACGGTCTTCTTTCAAGGATTGCCCAATACGTGGCGCAGACATTAATACTGCAGCTCGGCTTTTTAACTGGCTGCGTAAGGAGTCCACCAGTGACATATCAACACCGGGCATGTCAGTCCATTGCTGTAACTTCTGTTGCTGGCGTTCAAGCTCTTTAAGTAAATCAGTGCGTACTTCACCGCGCTCAAGGACATCAATTAAATCAGATGCGGTACGGAAAAACGTTAATGCACTGGCAATATTATCTAGCGAACGTTGGCTTTCTAATTGTTGTAGTAAAAACTCCATTCTCAGCCAGGTACGCATTTTTTCATTAAGTGGATGTTCGAAAAGTATTGTTGAGGTGAGGTCACTCATTGATGTAGATCCTGTTGGGCCGCAGCTGCTAATTTTAAATACTGCCGGTGTAATGAAGCAACTTGCGGGGCGATAATTAATGGATCGCCGCTATTGTCAATAATATCATCAGCACAAGCCAGCCGTTGCTGCCGCGAAACCTGTGAAGCTAAAATATGTTCTGCCTGTTGGCGGGTAATACCATCTCTCGCCATCGTCCGGGCAAGTTGTATTTCAGGTGCTACATCTACTACTAACACACGATTGGCCCGGTGATGTAAACCATTTTCAACTAATAAGGGAACGACCCAAAGAGCGTACAACTCATCAATACTGGCGAGCTGGCGTTGAGTTTCCTGTTGAATCAGTGGATGTAACAATGAATTTAACCATGCTTTTTCCTGCGGCTCACTGAAAATTTTCTCACGCAATACAGCCCGGTTCAATACACCATCGGCCTGCAAGATCACTTCACCATAACGGGAAACAATAGCGGCTAATGCTGGCATACCAGGTTCAACTACCTGACGGGCGATAATATCTGCATCAACAAGAGGCACACCGAGATTGGCGAATGCATCTGCTACAGTGCTTTTGCCGCTGCCAATTCCGCCGGTGAGCGCCACAATATAGGTCATTGCCTAGCCTTGCATACTGTTAGTGAGTGGCAGAATTGTATCTGAAAGCAGCAGGGAAGGCATAGTAAGCTATGCATTCTGTTTGAGCTATATAGAAAAATAAGTGGAGTGAATACAATGATGAAAAGAGTAACCACTATTCTTCAGGTAATTTGTGGGATTGTAGCGTAAATAAAGGTGGATTCGCAGTCTTGCCGTAGAATTATTCATGCGTATGATAGCTTCACTGGGATGGCGTGATTTACGCCCGATCACATTTTGCGATCTATCGCCAATAACCAGGAAATAATAAGCCATGCGTATTGAAGAAGGTTTGAAATTAGGCTTTAAAGATGTGTTAATCCGCCCTAAACGTTCAACACTGAAAAGCCGCTCGGAAGTGGAACTGGAGCGCCAGTTTACTTTCAAACATTCAGGTTGGAACTGGTCAGGTGTACCTATTATCGCCGCTAATATGGATACTGTTGGCACCTTCCGCATGGCAGAAGTTCTGGCATCATTCGATGTTCTAACCGCAGTTCATAAGCACTACACTGTTGAGCAGTGGGGCGAATTTGTGAAGCGTGTTCCTGAATCCGTGTTACGGCATGTCATGGTATCTACCGGTACTTCTTCCGCCGACTTCGACAAAATGAAACAAATTTTAGCGTTATCACCAGTGTTGAAATTTATCTGCATTGATGTGGCTAACGGCTATTCAGAGCATTTTGTCTCTTTCTTGCAAAAAGCTCGTGAAGCTTGCCCTGATAAAGTGATTTGTGCCGGTAATGTAGTGACCGGTGAGATGGTAGAAGAGCTGATCCTCTCGGGCGCAGACATTGTTAAAGTAGGGATTGGGCCAGGTTCGGTTTGCACCACTCGCGTAAAAACAGGCGTTGGCTACCCACAGTTGTCGGCGGTTATCGAGTGTGCTGATGCAGCGCATGGCTTGGGTGGACAGATTGTCAGTGATGGCGGTTGCTCTGTACCCGGTGATGTCGCGAAAGCGTTCGGTGGCGGTGCTGATTTTGTTATGTTGGGCGGTATGCTGGCTGGGCATGACGAATGTGAAGGCCGAGTTGTTGAAGAGAATGGCGAGAAGTTTATGCTGTTTTACGGTATGAGCTCTGAATCCGCTATGAAGCGCCATGTCGGCGGTGTTGCTGAGTACCGTGCTGCGGAGGGTAAAACGGTTAAATTGCCATTACGTGGCTCGGTTGATAACACTGTTCGCGACATTATGGGCGGTTTGCGTTCTGCTTGTACTTATGTAGGAGCTTCGCATTTAAAAGAATTAACTAAGCGCACGACTTTTATTCGCGTAGCTGAACAAGAAAACCGTGTGTTTGGCAGTAACTAATTCCGGGTTTTCGAGAGCGAGATGTTCTCAGATAAAGTTAGCAATCAAGAAGTCTATACCCTAAATAATTCGAGTTGCAGGAAGGCAGCAAGCGAGAAAATCCCGATGAGCTTACATGAGTAAGTGATTCGGGTTATTGAGCACAGCTAACGCATATGCAGCTTGAAGTATGACGGGCATATTTCTTGATATGAAAAGGGGCGCAAACTAACGCCTCTTTTTAATAAAATTGCACCCGACAACTTTCCCTAATAGCAGCATTTACCCGATGACATCTCCTAACTGGAATATTGGTAAATACATCGCTATCACTAATATCCCCACGATAGTGCCAATAATTAGCATCAAAAGTGGTTCCAACATTTGAGTAAGATTATCGGCCAAATCCTGTGTTTGTTGCTGGTGCCAACTGGCGAGTTTCTCTAGTAGCACATCAAGTGCGCCAGATTCCTCACCCACGCGAACCATTTGTTGGCATAAGGGGGGAAATAGAGAGTGCTGATAGAGGGTCAGATACAGTGGAACTCCTTGGTTGATTTGTTTTTGAATACCTCTCAATGCTTGCTTATAAGTGTCGTTATTGATGGCGTGAAGTGCGGCATCTAATCCGGCTGTCAGTGGCAACCCTGCGTGTTGAGTCATAGCTAATGTTTGAAAAACCTGGCTAAGACAACTGCCGCGTATCAATGCTGATATTAGCGGAAGGCGTAATAAAAGCTTTTGCTCCCATAGTTGGCAGTAAGTTCGATGTTTCCGTACATATAAATAGCTAATAAAAAATAATGTTAAGAATATGGCGAGAGATGGCCCATAAGCAGTAAGAAATGCTGATATTAACAGCAGGGTAGCAGTCAGCACGGGTAATGGTGTGTCGAATGATTGATAGATTTGTGCAAATTCAGGGAGCACAAAAACGAGCATGATGATACTGACAACCAACGCAATAACACACACAAATGCCGGATATTTAAGTGCTTTAAGCACTTTTTTATGTAATTTTTGTTGTTGTTCCTGATGTTGTACCAACTGAGTACAGCATTGCTCAAGATTACCTGTCAACTCCCCCATCGCAATGACGGGAGGATATAATTGAGGGAATATGTGAGGATAATGCGCTATTGCTTCAGATAATGATTGCCCCTGTGAAACTTGCTGACTTATCTCCAGTAATAAACATTGCCAAGGCAAGGAATCCATTTCTTTCGCTAATAATTGCAAACAACTTACTAACGGTAAGCCCGCTTGTAACAACGTCGCTAATTGGCGAGTCACAGTGATCAGACGCTCTCCTCGCCAATAGCTCAGCGATAACCGTTTCCCGCCTTTAATACCGAGTGGCTGTAACCCATGGCGGAACATATGTTCATAAACAATATTTCTTTCTGTTGCCAGTAATACACCTGTTTGTAATTGTCCCGAATTGTTAATTGCTCTCCAGCTAAATAATCGTTGATAGCTCACGGAGTTGCCTCCGCTTCTGTCAAAAGACCGACAACGCGATTAATTTCACTTAGGGTAGTCATACCACTTTCGACTAATGTCAAACCTGCCGAAAGTAATGTGACTTGTTTTTGTTCCTGTGCAATTTGGGTTAGCTCTGATGGGCTGGCATTATTGAGCAAAGCTTGTTGGATTGGCGGAGTTACATTTAACATTTCATAAATACCCGTTCGGCCATAATAACCGGCACAACAGTGTTCGCAACCCACGGCAATATAGTGTTGCAGTGGGCTCACCCACACATTTTTGGGAGCTTTAAAAGGGGTGGGTGATGCCTGGCGGCAATGTAGGCATAATTTGCGTACCAATCGCTGGGCGATGACTAATGTTAGGCTGGAGGCAATTAAATGACGCGCTACACCCATTTGTGTTAGGCGTATCAGTGTTTCAGCCGTGGAGTTGGTATGTAGTGTTGAGAGTACCAGATGCCCTGTTAGAGCCGCTTTAACCGCTATTTCTGCAGTTTCGTTATCCCGAATTTCACCTAGCATAATCACATCGGGATCCTGTCGTAGCATTGCACGCAATACATTGGAAAAATCCAGCCCGATCTTACTGTTAGTTTGCGTTTGATTGATACCATTAACCTGGATCTCAATAGGATCTTCAACACTACAGATATTTATCTGCGGCTGATTGAGTTGGTCCAGGCTGCAATAGAGAGTGACTGTTTTCCCACTGCCAGTTGGCCCAGTGACCAAAATCAAACCCTGTGGGGCCGATAGCGCTTGGGTAAACTGTTGGTGGGCGAGAGGGGGGATCCCCAGCTTTTCCAGTGTAGGTTTTTGTTGCATATTGAGGATACGCAGCACAACTTTTTCACCGTATTGCACGGGGAGAGTCGCTATTCTCATCGAGTAGCGGATGCCGTCTAGCATTAGAGCCAATTGACCATCTTGTGCTAACCGTTTTTCCGCAATATTCAGCTTGGACATGACCTTTAAGCAACTGCTAATACGGCTAGATAATTCGACTGCTGGTGGCGGAGACTCATGCAATACGCCATCAATTCTTAGGCGAATACGATAGTGATATTGGTAAGGTTCAAAATGGATATCTGATGCACGTTTCTGAATCGCTAGCCTAAGTGTTTGCGTTATAAATTGAATAACAGGTATATCACTTTCATTATCAAGTAACGTATCATCCGAACCCTGTGGTTCCGGGTTTGATGATATTGATTTTTGCCGCTCTCTGTTTTGTTGAGATATGTTGTGGTGGGCTTCTGTGGATTTTATTCTTTTACTTAAGTGGCCTTTTACTGATGGAGCCAAGTTTAATGATTGTTCAATTTTGGCTTCTGGCCAGTTTTCCACTTTGATTTTACGGCCACAAGCAAAACGCAACGCAGTTAATAACGCCTCATTTACAGGGCCAGATGACGCGATGGTTAGACTTTTACCATCGAGTTTTAAGGCTATTGATCTATAACGGCGGCAGAGCGTGTGTAATTCACTGTTTATTGTCTCGGATGGATACTTCATGAATTCAGTCATGAATTAGTCCTTATCATTAAAACGAAACACGGTCTTGCAGTTATCAGTAATACTGCTATTTACTGCAGTACATGTTCTTGTCCAAACGATATCTCCACTGTTATTTATTGTTGGCGACATAGCCAGAGTCAGATTGGCGAGGGTTTGCTGACCTGTAAATGTAATGACGCCTTTATCAATAGTCGTAGTGCTGACGTAGCGGGATGATTCCCCCGCAGGGATGCCATGGCTACCACCATTACAGTTATCAAGACTGGCATGCTCCAGAGCACAAAGTTCAACTGCCATTTTGTAAGGAACCATGGCTTGTAACATATCGGTGAGTGCTGCTTTTTGGATATAACGCTGATAGGAAGGAATACCCACTCCACTGAGAACCGCAATGATGGCAATCGCAACCATCAATTCAATTAATGTAAAACCTCGTTGATTAGTCATTTGACACTCTCCATGTGTTTGAGAAAACGTGGGCAGAGTGCACTTTTTAAATGAATGGCAATAGTGGGTTCAGCGCGATTTGCGAAGCGTACTGTCGGATATTTAGGTTCTTGCAGCTTAATCACAGATAATTTCGGCGGTGCTCGCAAAACAGAATGATAGCCTGCAATTGGTAGTCATCCGCCGAGAATAGTTTGATAGGATTATTTAAAGCGCATGGACAGGTCTAAGGCAGTTATATGTTTGGTGAGCGCACCGACTGAAATGAAGTCAATGCCTGTTTCAGCATAGCTACGCAAAGTTTCTAGTGTGACGTTACCTGAAACCTCCAATTGTGCACTGTTCTGGATTTTGGCCTGTTCATCGCGCATCTTTACAGCATCACTCATCATTGGAATAGTGAAGTTATCTAGCATGATGATGTCGGCACCGGCTTCCAGTGCTTGCTGCAACTCATCAAGAGATTCAACTTCAACTTCCACAGGGACATCAGCATGGATCCAAAATGCTTTGGCAACAGCTTCTTTAATCGAACCGGCAGCAATAATATGATTTTCCTTAATAAGGAAAGCATCAGATAAACCCAATCGATGATTATTACCACCACCACAGAGGACGGCATATTTTAAGGCGGTACGCAGCCCTGGGACTGTTTTTCGGGTATCGAGTAATTGAGTATGTAATCCAGAAAGTTCGGTTACATAGTGGTTCACTTCGGTAGCGACACCCGATAAAGTTTGCAGGAAATTAAGTGCAGTACGTTCACCTGTTAGCAGAATACGTGCGGGGCCAATCAAATGGCAAAGCACCTGATCCGCTACCAGTTTGTCTCCATCTTTAACTTCCCATGTGACAGACACCTGGGCACCAAGTTGAATAAATACTTCATTTAACCAGCGTTGACCACAAAAAATACCGGCTTCTCGGGTAATGATGGTGGCTTCTGCCTGCTTATCCGCCGGCAGTAATTGTGCTGTAAGGTCGCGGTCTGCATTGACCTCGCCACCAAGATCTTCACTCAAGGCCTGAGCAACAGTAAACGGGATATCACGTTGAATTCGTTCCAATAGCTCGGCACGGCGGCTGTCGGTATTATAGCTGCGGGTCGGCATAGAAAACTCCGAAATGGCGGATAGATAGTTGTCCAAACATGCTACTCTGTTGCTGGCAGAAGTGCCATAAAAGAGCAGGTTGAAGTGTCACCATTAGGGGGCTTAGGTAAACTATGCGGTTAGAAAATAACTGGCAGTTAGAAAATGGCTGGATTTCTGGGGTCAAACGGGTTGTTTCCCCACATTTTGATCAGCGACCAGAAGGCGAAGATCCTTCTCTGTTGGTGATTCATAACATCAGTTTGCCTCCCGGTGAGTTTGGCGGCCCATATATTGATCAGTTATTCAGCGGCACACTTAACGCCAATGAACACCCTTACTTTGCCGATATTGTTCACCTGCGAGTATCAGCCCATTGTCTAATTCGCAGGGATGGTGAAGTTATTCAATATGTTCCATTTGATCAACGCGCCTGGCATGCGGGCGTTTCAACTTTTGCTGGGCGTGAGCGGTGTAACGATTTTTCTATTGGGATCGAGTTGGAAGGGACTGATGTGTTACCGTTTACGCCCGCACAATATCGCAGTTTGGCTGAAATTAGCGCGCTGCTATTTACCGCTTATCCGATAACTGTAGGGCGGGTTACGGGTCACAGTGATATTGCGCCAGGGCGTAAAACCGACCCAGGGCCCGCTTTTAACTGGGAATTGTATCAACAGAGTTTGGTGAGGTTATCTTTGCCATCGTAATACGAAAGTGATGCAGTATTAACCTGAGGTTTATGGTTGAGCGCGTATAGCTTGTCACTTCGTCTGATATTGTCGTTTATGCATGCCGGGAGGCATATGTCCTGTTTCAGGGCGGATTAAGTGCAAAGGGAGAGTAAGAGCTAATGACACTGTTTACGCTGTTGCTGGTGCTGGCATGGGAGCGCTTGTTTAAACTGGGCGAACATTGGCAGTTAGATCATCGCCTTGAAGTGGTATTTACACGTTTACGCCACTTTTCGTTGGTACAAACAATTTTACTCACTGCGGTGTGGATGCTGCTGGTATGGCTGATTTTGCGGTTAGTACAAAATATCTTGTTTGGCCTCCCCCTTTTATTGGTCTGGATACTTATTTGCCTGCTGTGCATTGGTGCGGGGGGAATACGCAAACATTATCGGGCCTACCTGAAAGCTGCGCGTCAGGGTGATGTCCATGCCACCGATAAAATGGCTGAGGAATTAGCGCTCATCCATGGTTTACCGATGGATAGTGGTGAAAAAACCAGGTTGGAGTCGCTGCAAAATGCATTGTTATGGATAAACTTCCGTTACTATTTAGCGCCGATCTTTTGGTTTATTGTCTGTGTTAATTATGGCCCTGTGGCATTGGCGGGGTATGCGATGTTACGTGGATACCAAACATGGCTAGCGCGACATCATACTCCGTTACAACGTTCTCAATCTGGTATTGACCGTATCTTGCATTGGTTGGACTGGATACCTGTGCGGTTAGTGGGTGTTGCCTACGCATTATTAGGACATGGTGAAAGAGCGTTGCCAGCTTGGTTTGCTTCATTGGGTGATTTCCGTTCTTCGCAATACCAAGTGTTGACGCAACTAGCACAATATTCACTGGCGCGAGAACCTCATTTAGACCCAGTACAGACGCCAAGATCCGCAGTATCTTTAGCGCGAAAAGTGACACTGACGGTAATTGTAGTAGTTGCTTTACTGACTATTTATGGTGCATTGGTATAACGCCTTGATTTATAGCTCAGACAGCGGGCCCACTTCTGGCCAGGGCTCCCCCAATAACTCAGCTTCAATAAAATAAAATAAACGGGCCAGCACTGATGGCTGGCCCGTAGCGACAATATCGTCAGATATCTCAAGATAACACGATACTTTCTGCTATCAGGATTTTGCTCTTTGGTTACGGTTTTTCAGGATATAACCAACAGCCAATAGCACTAACCAACCTGGAATCAACAGCACTGAAATTTGGATGCCTGGTGTCAGATACATGATGACCAGAATGCCGGCCAAGAATAGCAAACACAGGTAGTTACTGAACGGATACCAGAAAGCTTTGAATTGTGGGATGACGCCCTGACGATTTTTAGCTGCCCGGAATTTCAGGTGTGCCAGGCTAATCATCGCCCAGTTGATGACCAGTGCCGACACCACTAATGCCATTAACAATTCAAAAGCGCGGCCGGGTATCAGATAGTTAATCAGCACACAGAAAGCGGTAGCAAATGCAGAGACGGCGATTGCAAGAACCGGCACTCCGCGGCCATCGACTTTCAGCAGTATTTTGGGGCCATTACCTTGTTTGGCTAAACCGAATAACATACGACTGTTACAGTAAA
This sequence comes from Yersinia kristensenii, assembly GCF_900460525.1. Lineage (NCBI taxonomy): Bacteria > Pseudomonadati > Pseudomonadota > Gammaproteobacteria > Enterobacterales > Yersiniaceae > Yersinia > Yersinia kristensenii. The sequence continues at coordinate 515,746 of NZ_UHIY01000001.1, read as the reverse complement.
CACAGCTGTTGTAGACCGACAATGCCGCCGTCAGAACCACAATATTCAATACCGTGGCGACCACATTACTGTTCAAAGCATGGAAGATCAGTACAAATGGGCTGCCGCCTTCCACCACTTTGTCCCACGGATAAAGTGACAGCAAAATTGCCAGAGAACCGATATAGAACAGCAAGATACGATAGATAACCTGATTGGTTGCTTTCGGGATGCTTTTGGCCGGGTTTTCTGCTTCTGCTGCGGTGATACCGACTAATTCAAGCCCACCAAAAGAGAACATAATGACCGCCATGGCCATCACCAACCCCATGATACCATTGGGGAAGAATCCGCCCTGCGCCCATAAGTTAGTGACAGTGGCTTCCGGGCCACCTTGCCCGCTCAGTAATAACCAGCCGCCGAATAGAATCATGGCAATGATAGCGACGACTTTAATGATGGCAAACCAGAACTCCATCTCGCCGTACACTTTGACATTCGCCAGATTGATGGCATTGATGGCGAGGAAGAACACTGCAGCAGAGACCCAGGTCGGGATCTCCGGCCACCAATACTGTACATAAATACCCACGGCGGTGAGTTCTGCCATCGCGACCAACACGTAGAGTACCCAGTAATTCCAGCCGGAAGCAAAACCGGCAAAATTGCCCCAGTATTTATATGCAAAGTGACTGAAAGAACCCGCTACTGGCTCCTCGACCACCATTTCCCCTAACTGGCGCATAATCAGAAATGCGATAAAACCACCGATAGCATACCCCAGTAACACTGAAGGCCCCGCCATTTGAATGGTCTGCGCGATACCCAGAAACAGTCCGGTACCAATAGCGCCACCTAAGGCAATAAGCTGGATGTGGCGGTTTTTAAGCCCCCGCTTTAGCTCCGCACCTTCCTGTTGAACACTCATTATTGCATCCTCTGTCGTTGTCACTTCTAGCGGGCAAACCTGTTGTCTTTCAATAAATTTATTGGGTATAAACGGGTGCCACATGCTATGCGTAAGATTTTGATTACATTATTTGTATTATTTTGTTTACGGTTGCTTTCTATGGAATTTACCCCATTGGCTACCGTTTAAAAGAGAATAGTGCTAGGCGATAATTATTGCATCTGCTTTTTATTTTATCCGCTTAATTTTTAGGCAAAATGCCAATAAAAATGTTGATGCGTGATCAAGCTGTTGTTTTCAGAAAAAGTAGTAATAGGTGTTTACTGCACAAAAAGTCACCAGTTGACTGTTTTTATTGTGGTCAAACTCGTATTTGGGTGGGAGAAGAGGAATTGACAGACTTTTCTTGTTTTGCATTGAATTTAAATTCATAAAAATAGGATTTAAATTCACTAATAAAATAACTATAACGCTTCAGCTTGCCTAAATACGCGTTTCATAAAAGTTAAAACTCACTGGCATCAAGTAATGGTATTACCACCACTAGGTTATCACTTTGCATTGCTATATCAGTGAAGTTGTTAAAATGTGCTGGGTTTCATGATTTTGGTCAAGGTCCGTATGGACAGGTAGTGAATACTTTGTTACTTTATCGTCACGTTTTTGAAATTGGTATTACCAATTGACTTCGAGCTACTCGCAGAGACGATTCACTCAATACGGCACAGCGCAACTTACAACACGACTTATAATAAAAAATATGGCCTACAACAAAATACGTCAGCCCAAATTGTCAGATGTTATCGAGCAGCAGCTCGAGTACCTGATCTTGGAAGGGACGCTGCGTCCGGGAGAGAAATTACTGCCTGAGCGCGAGTTGGCGAAGCAATTTGATGTTTCCCGACCTTCTCTGCGAGAAGCAATCCAGCGGTTAGAGGCTAAGGGGCTGCTGTTGCGCCGTCAGGGCGGTGGTACTTTCGTGCAAACCAATCTGTGGCAAAGCTTTAGCGATCCGCTGGCTGAACTGCTGGCCGACCATCCAGAATCACAATTCGATCTATTAGAAACCCGTCATGCCCTCGAAGGTGTCGCAGCCTATTATGCAGCCCTGCGCGGTACTGATGAAGATCTACAACGCATTCGTGAATGCCATACTGTTATTCAGCAAGCACAAGATAGCGGCGATTTGGATGCCGAGGCCGATGCTGTCATGCAGTATCAAGTTGCTGTCACAGAGGCTGCGCATAATGTGGTTTTACTGCATTTACTGCGCTGCATGGGGCCAATGCTGGAACAAAATGTTAAACAAAACTTTGAATTGCTTTACTCGCGCCGCGAAATGCTGGCAACGGTGAGCAGTCACCGCGCCGGGATTTTTGAGGCGATTGTGGCACGTGAGCCAGAGAAAGCTCGCGAAGCCTCACACCGTCACTTGGCGTTTATCGAGGAAATTCTGTTGGACCTCAGTCGGGAGCACAGTCGCCGTGAGCGATCTTTGCGTCGGCTCCAGCAGCGCAAGGATTAGAAACGAATCATTCAGGTTGCGCCTTAGCAAAACCTCAATAATTTTTTCTGAATTCTCATTTGAGAATGATTAGCGGCAACTAAACTGATGGGCCTATCTTCCGGTGTTTTCACCAGGGCACGTGCTTTAGCCTGGGGTTAAAGCACAGGAAGATAGGCTCCAAATAAACCATTAGAAACAGATAAGGAATACCACCATGTCAGAACGTTTAAATAATGACGTGGATCCGATCGAAACCCGCGACTGGCTACAGGCGATCGAATCGGTCATCCGTGAAGAGGGTGTTGAGCGTGCTCAGTATCTGATTGATCAGGTCTTGGGCGAAGCCCGTAAAGGTGGTGTGAGTGTTGCAGCTGGTTCAGCCAGTCGTGATTACATCAACACTATCCCGGTAGAAGACGAACCCGCTTACCCTGGCAACCTGGAGCTGGAGCGTCGTATTCGTTCTGCTATCCGTTGGAATGCCGTGATGACCGTGTTGCGTGCGTCGAAGAAAGATCTGGATTTGGGCGGCCACATGGCATCCTTCCAATCTTCCGCTACTTTCTACGAGGTTTGCTTCAACCACTTCTTCCGTGCTCGTAACCAAAAAGACGGCGGCGATCTGGTTTACTTCCAGGGCCACATCTCTCCAGGCGTTTACGCGCGTGCTTTCCTTGAAGGTCGCCTGACGCAAGAACAGATGGATAACTTCCGTCAGGAAGTTGACGGTAAAGGTTTATCTTCTTACCCGCACCCGAAACTGATGCCTGAGTTCTGGCAGTTCCCGACTGTATCTATGGGCCTGGGCCCAATCAGCGCAATCTATCAGGCTAAGTTCCTGAAATACCTGTCTCACCGTGGTCTGAAAGATACTTCAGCACAGACCGTGTACGCCTTCTTAGGCGATGGCGAGATGGATGAGCCAGAATCCAAAGGTGCGATCACCATCGCGACCCGTGAAAAACTGGATAACCTGGTCTTCGTTATCAACTGTAACTTGCAGCGTCTTGATGGCCCGGTTACAGGTAACGGCAAAATCATTAACGAACTGGAAGGCATCTTCAGTGGTGCTGGCTGGCAGGTTCTGAAAGTTATTTGGGGGAGTCGTTGGGATGAGCTGCTGCGTAAAGATACCAGCGGTAAACTGATCCAACTGATGAACGAAACTCTGGATGGTGACTACCAGACCTTCAAATCCAAAGACGGCGCTTATGTACGCGAACACTTCTTTGGTCGTTTCCCAGAAACTGCTGCATTAGTGAAAGACATGAGCGACGACGAGATCTGGTCTCTGAATCGTGGCGGTCATGATCCGAAGAAAGTCTTTGCTGCACTGAAAAAAGCACAAGAAACCACTGGCAAACCAACTGTTATCCTGGCCCACACCATTAAAGGTTACGGCATGGGTGAGACAGCTGAAGGTAAAAACATCGCCCACCAGGTGAAGAAAATGAACATGGAAGGGGTTCACCACTTCCGCGATCGTTTCAATGTGCCGGTTGCTGATGCTGATATCGAAAAACTGCCATACATCACTTTTGATAAAGATTCTGAAGAGTCTAAGTATCTGCACGAACGCCGCCAGGCGCTGGAAGGCTACCTGCCAACCCGCTTGCCTAAGTTCACTGAAAAGCTGGAAATCCCAGCATTGTCAGATTTCAGCTCCTTGCTGGAAGAGCAGAACAAAGAAATCTCTACCACTATCGCCTTCGTGCGTGTGCTGAACGTGATGTTGAAGAACAAGTCCATCAAAGACAGAATTGTTCCAATCATCGCCGACGAAGCCCGTACTTTCGGTATGGAAGGTCTGTTCCGTCAGATTGGTATTTACAGCCCGAATGGTCAGCAGTACACCCCGCAAGACCGTGAACAGGTTGCTTATTACAAAGAAGACGAAAAAGGCCAGATCCTGCAAGAAGGGATCAACGAACTGGGTGCCGCTTCTTCTTGGCTGGCTGCTGCGACTTCCTACAGCACCAACGATCTGCCAATGATTCCGTTCTACATCTACTACTCCATGTTCGGTTTCCAGCGTATCGGCGATCTGTGCTGGGCAGCGGGTGACCAACAGGCGCGCGGCTTCTTGATCGGCGGGACTTCTGGGCGCACAACACTGAACGGCGAAGGTCTGCAACATGAAGATGGTCACAGCCATATTCAATCACTGACTATCCCGAACTGTATTTCTTACGATCCCGCTTATGCTTATGAAGTGGCTGTCATCATGCATGACGGTCTGGAGCGTATGTACGGCGACGCGCAGGAAAACGTTTATTACTACCTGACTACGCTGAACGAAAACTATCACATGCCAGCAATGCCACAGGGCGCAGAAGAAGGTATCCGTAAAGGTATCTATAAACTGGAAACTGTTGCAGGTAGCAAAGGCAAAGTGCAGTTGATGAGTTCAGGGGCAATTCTGCGTCACGTTCGTGAAGCGGCTCAGATTTTGGCTAACGACTACGGCGTAGGCTCTGATGTGTACAGCGTAACTTCATTCACTGAACTGGCGCGTGATGGCCAGGATTGTGAACGTTGGAACATGCTGCATCCAACAGAAACTCCACGTGTACCTTATGTTGCTCAGGTGATGAACGACGCGCCAGCGGTTGCTTCTACTGACTACATGAAGTTGTTCGCTGAACAGATTCGTAACTTTATTCCTGCCAGCGAGTTCCGCGTTCTGGGTACAGATGGTTTCGGCCGCTCTGACAGCCGTGAGAACCTGCGTCACCACTTCGAAGTTGATGCTTCTTACGTTGTGGTTGCAGCTCTGGGTGAATTGGCTAAACGCGGTGATATCGACACCAGCGTAGTTGCAGAAGCAATTACTAAGTTTGGTATCGACGCCGATAAAGTTAACCCGCGTCTGGCATAAGAGGTAAAGAACAAATGTCTATCGAAATCAATGTACCTGACATCGGTGCGGATGAAGTTGAAGTCACCGAAATTATGGTGAAAGTGGGCGATACTGTTGAAGTTGAACAATCGCTGATCACCGTTGAAGGTGATAAAGCTTCTATGGAAGTCCCTTCACCGCAGGCGGGTGTGGTTAAAGAAATTAAAATTGCGGTCGGCGATACTGTCGCGACTGGCAAGCTGATGATGATCTTCGAAGCGACCGGTGCCGCTGCGGCGCCGGCTAAAGCTGAAGAGAAACCAGCGGCTCCTGCTCAGGCAGCGGCTCCTGCGGCATCAGCGGCGAAAAATGTTGAAGTGCCAGACATCGGTGATGATGAAGTTGAAGTGACCGAAGTGATGGTGAAAGTGGGTGATAAAGTTGAAGCTGAACAGTCTCTTATCACTGTAGAGGGCGACAAAGCCTCTATGGAAGTGCCAGCACCATTCGCTGGTATCGTGAAAGAGATCAAAATTAGCACCGGCGACAAAGTGAAAACCGGTTCTTTGATCATGGTCTTTGAAGTTGAAGGCGCAGCACCTGCGGCAGCTTCAGCGCCAGCACCGCAAGCCGAAGCTCCAGCCCAGCAAGCGGCTCCGGCTGCTGCACCGGCCAAAGCCGCTGCGGCCCCAGTGGCAAGCAAAGGTGAGTTTGCTGAGAATGATGCCTATGTGCATGCCACGCCGGTGATCCGTCGTCTGGCCCGTGAGTTTGGCGTTAACCTGGCGAAAGTGAAAGGAACGGGTCGTAAGGGCCGTATCCTGCGCGAAGACGTTCAGAGCTACGTGAAAGACGCGGTTAAACGTGCTGAAACGGCTCCTGCTGCTGGCGGCGGTCTGCCAGGCATGCTGCCGTGGCCGAAAGTTGATTTCAGCAAGTTCGGTGAAATCGAAGAAGTGGAATTGGGCCGTATCCAGAAAATCTCTGGCGCTAACCTGAGCCGCAACTGGGTCATGATCCCGCATGTGACACACTTCGACAAAACCGATATCACCGATCTGGAAGCGTTCCGTAAGCTACAGAATGACGAAGCTGCCAAGCGTAAGCTGGATGTGAAGTTCACCCCGGTGGTGTTCATCATGAAAGCTGTTGCTGCTGCTCTCGAGCAGATGCCACGTTTCAACAGCTCACTGTCAGAAGATGGTCAGAAGCTGACGCTGAAAAAGTACATCAACATCGGTGTCGCGGTAGATACGCCAAATGGTCTGGTAGTTCCGGTATTCAAGGATGTGAATAAGAAAAGCATCACTGAACTGTCCCGTGAACTGATGGCTATCTCCAAGAAAGCTCGTGATGGCAAGCTGACCGCTGGCGAAATGCAGGGCGGTTGCTTCACCATCTCCAGCTTGGGTGGTATCGGGACAACTCACTTCGCACCTATTGTTAATGCGCCGGAAGTGGCTATCTTGGGTGTCTCCAAGTCTGCGATAGAACCAGTCTGGAACGGTAAAGAGTTCCAACCGCGTCTGATGATGCCGATGTCACTCTCCTTCGACCACCGTGTGATTGACGGTGCTGATGGTGCACGCTTTATCACCATCATCAATAACATGCTGGCTGATATTCGCCGTTTGGTGATGTAATTGCTAAGGCTGGCTTCGCGCCGGCCTTGTTTTTACATAAGTCGACAAGGTTGTTGAGACCCTCGTCACGCGATGCGGCTTTTCAGGTTATTAACAATTCTGTAAACTGCACGCGGTGCAAGCGTCACGGTGGATGTGGGCGTTATGAGATTAATTAGCCTAAAAAATGGTGTCTGATCCGCCGGACAAACAATTAAGAGGTCATGATGAGTACTGAAATTAAAACTCAGGTCGTGGTACTTGGGGCAGGCCCAGCAGGGTACTCTGCTGCTTTTCGTTGCGCGGATTTAGGTTTAGAAACCATTCTGGTTGAGCGTTATGCCACTCTGGGTGGTGTTTGCCTGAATGTCGGTTGTATCCCTTCCAAGGCGTTGTTGCACGTCGCTAAAGTTATCGAAGAAGCCAAAGCATTGGCTGAACACGGTATTGTGTTTGGCGAGCCTAAAACTGACATTGATAAAGTACGTGTTTGGAAAGAGAAAGTTATCAATCAGTTAACCGGTGGTTTGGCAGGTATGGCTAAAGGCCGTAAAGTCAAAGTGGTTAACGGTCTGGGTAAATTTACTGGCGCGAACACTCTGGTTGTTGAGGGTGAGAACGGCCCAACCACGATTACTTTCGATAACGCGATTATCGCCGCAGGTTCTCGTCCCATCCAACTGCCATTTATTCCTCATGAAGACCCACGTGTTTGGGACTCAACTGATGCGCTGGCACTGAAAACCGTTCCTGAGCGTTTGCTGGTGATGGGCGGCGGTATTATCGGTCTGGAAATGGGGACTGTTTACCATGCTCTGGGCTCGAAGATTGATGTGGTCGAAATGGCTGATCAAGTTATTCCGGCGGCCGACAAAGATGTGGTGAAAGTATTCACCAAGCGCATCAGCAAGCAATTCAACCTGATGCTTGAAACCAAAGTGACTGCGGTAGAAGCCAAAGAAGACGGCATCTATGTCACCATGGAAGGCAAAAAAGCCCCAGCAGAACCACAGCGCTATGATGCAGTTCTGGTCGCTATCGGTCGTGTGCCTAACGGTAAGTTGCTGGATGCAGGTCAGGCTGGCGTTGAAGTTGACGAGCGTGGTTTTATCCATGTAGATAAACAACTGCGTACCAACGTGCCGCACATTTTTGCTATCGGTGACATCGTGGGTCAGCCAATGCTGGCACACAAAGGTGTTCACGAAGGCCATGTTGCTGCTGAAGTTATCTCCGGCATGAAACATTACTTCGATCCAAAAGTCATTCCATCTATTGCATATACTGAACCAGAAGTTGCATGGGTGGGTCTGACGGAGAAAGAAGCGAAAGAAAAAGGCATCAGCTACGAAACCTCCACTTTCCCGTGGGCGGCATCTGGCCGTGCTATTGCTTCCGATTGTGCAGATGGTATGACCAAGCTTATCTTCGACAAAGAAACTCACCGTATTATTGGTGGTGCAATTGTCGGGACTAACGGTGGTGAACTGTTAGGTGAGATCGGTCTGGCAATTGAGATGGGTTGTGATGCTGAAGATATCGCCCTGACAATCCATGCTCACCCAACGCTGCATGAATCTGTTGGTCTGGCTGCGGAAATCTACGAAGGTAGCATTACTGACTTGCCTAACCCGAAAGCGAAAAAGAAATAATTTTCTGCTGACGCGGTATTTACAGATGCAACACTGAAGCGGCCCTTTTATCAGGGCCGTTTTTTATGGAAACAATAATTTTAATTAATTTGGATCGGTGGGGGAGTGAATTTTGATCCTAGCCCTCTGAGAGCCCGCATTTCTACTTCAATTGTTTCATTATCAATAACATTGATTTTAGTAATCAAAAAAATGCTATGAGGAAGAAATATTCTGGTACCTTCGGCATTATCTAATAGGGCTGAGACATCAGTGCTGTAGGTTAATCCCCTGGGATAATGAATGGTGTACCTTACATTGACTTCTCCGTCATCGAGATCTTCAGTATTAAAGTTTGTGATATATTCTTCGTCTGACGTTGTACTAAAAAAAGTGTCATTGCTATAGGTTTCCTCTTCTTCCATTTCAGTTTCAAATTCCACTCTGTTTCTGACTTCACCGCGATAAACGATATCTGTATTATCGGAACTTAAATATTTGAATGATTTATTTCTAAATGAAATACTCACATCTGAATGACGTTTTAGTGCATTGGTTAATTGTTCTATTTCAATTTTAAGTCTTGGGCTGATATTATTACTGCGTATGGCATTATTAATTCTGATATAACTGTCTTCGGTATACTCTCTTAAAGCAAAGTAATCCTGAAAGCTGATTTTTTCATTAGTGGTTAATTTATTATATTCTGCTATTTCATCATTTATATCGAGCTGAGTATCAAGCCAAAATTCATTTCCGTAGATACTTTCTATTTCCTCAATAGCTGTCGCTACTTCGCTTTCCTGTATAGGGCCTCTGCGGTGTATTATAGTGAACTTGTTGGTGTCAGATTTTTGATTATCACTCTCTTCCATATCAGATTCTTTGATACTGGATGAGTCGGATTCGTTGGCATTGGATGACGTTGATTCTGATTCTGATTCTGAGCTGTTTACTCTTACCCGTTTAATGGGGGGTTCCTCACCTAACGTAGGGGCACTGGGGTCACCCAAAAGATAACCGGTTCTGCCATTGACTCTTCTTAGTACACCTTTGGCTTTTGGTTTGGCCATCGCAGGTAATAATGGTGTCCGCTCTGTAGTGGTGCTGAGTTTGGGCGTTGTTGGCACTTTTGCTGTCGGCTTAATAGGTAGCTTTCCTACCGAAAATTTAAATCCTTTCGGCTGTGGGGTCGGGCCGCCGGTTAATATACCCAGACCAATATCCAGCGCAATTTCTTCACCTGTAGGTGGTGGTGCTATCCCCTGATTTTCAGGAACCTCTCTACAGGGCACGCCGTTTTCCCATTTGCAATGCCTGGCTTGATATTGACTAAAGCTCTCTTTATTTGATTGATATTTAGGTTCTACTGGGCGGGAGTGTGCTATTTTAATAGATATAATAATATAAATAAGTATTAATAGGCTGAGGTTTCCTTTCATAAGAACTCCATATTAACATTCGTTATTGTAGTTAATTACATTTTTTTAAATCGGGAGTGCGGCTAAATATTTAGCTAAAGTGGATGTTAAATCAAGATGAAAAGTCTTATTGACGGTTTTATTTATATTTATGTTGTGACGATTAATAAATACCACTATTTTTTATATTAGTCGGAGTGAAATCTTATTGGCTGGATTAGTTAAAAAAACTGTCCAGTGCGTAATTGACTGGGAGAAATATTAAATATCCGCCGCAATGCGGTAGCGAAATTTGCCGGGCTAGTATAACCCGCAATAGTGGCGGCTTGATCAATACTGATCCCTTCTTTCTGAATAGCCAACATCGCGCGTTTTAAACGGCAATGGCGCAGATATTCAAACACCGTAATGTTGTAGCTTTCACGAAAACGCCGCTGCAAAGTACTTTGGCTCATATTCACCCGTTGGGCCAATTCACTCATTGAAAGATGGTCGGCTTCACCACTTTCCAGCCAGTCACGGACCTGTTGCACTCGGTTCATACCGCGTAATGATATTTTATTTTGCTGTAGCGCCTGCTGTTCCAGTGAACTGAATGCTTCAATAATCAGACCAATACATTGCGTTTCGCAGTGCAGGCGCTCCAATGGCGTTGAAAAGGGCGGCGCACTTGCTATTTTCTGAGCGATTGCTTGGGCATGAATTGATGGTCGCCATAAATGAATCGCCAAATGCTGCTGAGTGAAGTTGTATAAAGTATCCCAGGTGCCAGTCTGCGGCAGTAAATCGCCATATAACCATTCCCGATCAAATGTGAGGGTCAGAGTACGCTCATGGCTATTATTTTTACCGTGGCGAGTAAATAGCGTGTTTTCAGTGAGTGAAATCAGTGATGCATCGCTTTTCTCCTGCAAATGCAGGTGCTTACCACCAAATGAAATATGTGCGCTGCCACTGACCACAATCGCTAGCTTCAACGCTGGGTTGAGCTGATTCTGTGTCTTGATATCGGAAAGGTTGGTGACATTCGCGGTATGCAGGATCAGATGTGGATTCAGCCGCAATACCTGAAAATCGCCATACAATACAGGGTCGGTGGGCGCTAACTTAGTGCCGCTCAACTGATAATCACTGGCCACCAGATTTGACTGTTGCACAATTTGGTCGCGATAAATTGGTTTAGACGAGGGGGAGACATTGCGCAACTTGTTTTTCTTCACCACCGACATAATGAACTCTCCACTGATATTGACTTTATAACAAAGAGTTTTGCTGTTTACACAAACCTTTTTTCTGATTGCAAATGTAACAATTAGCCGCATGAATTGATAATGAAAATAATTATCAATCTTGTTCGTTTTTGTTGCCCCATGAATAGATTGGTAGAGACTTTCCTCTGCTGACATTCGCTGTGGGCTTTTGCATCGGGGAAAGTGTAATGAAAGTAAAATGGCAGCGGCGCTCTCTGACGACCTTAGCGAGCTTGATTGGTCTCTGTATTTCGACTCCGCTTTGGGCGCAGACACAAGATACCACTCAGGCAGGGTCTGATACCGACACGACACAACAACAAAAAACAACCACCGCAGAAAGCACAGCGGCAACTGGCGATACCTTGGTGGTCACGGCTCAGCAGCAAGTCCGCCAGGCACTGGGCGCATCGACTATCACCGCAGAAGATATCCGCAAGCGCCCGCCAGCGAATGATCTATCCGAAATTATCCGTACCATGCCCGGTGTTAACCTTTCCGGTAACTCTGCCAGCGGCCAGCGCGGGAATAACCGCCAGATCGATATTCGCGGCATGGGGCCGGAAAATACCTTAATTATGATTGATGGTATTCCGGTATCGAGCCGCAATGCGGTGCGTTATGGTTGGCGTGGCGAGCGCGATACCCGTGGTGATACCAACTGGGTACCAGCGAATATGGTTGAGAAAATCGAAGTCTTGCGCGGCCCTGCGGCTGCGCGTTATGGTAATGGTGCCGCGGGTGGTGTGGTGAATATCATCACCAAGCAGCCGGATAAAGAGTTGCATGGTAGCTGGAATGCCTACATGAACCTGCCGCAGCACAGCGAAGAAGGCGCGACCCATCGCACCGACTTCAGCCTGTTGGGGCCATTAAGTGATACCGTCAGTTTCCGCTTATACGGTGGATACAATAAAACTGATGCTGATGATTGGAATATAAACCAAGGCCATGAATCAGCACGAACCGGTAATCAGGTGGGTACCTTGCCAGCCGGTCGTGAAGGGGTTCGTAATAAAGATATCAATGGCTTACTGCGTTGGGAGTTTGCTCAAGGCCAATCCCTGGAGTTTGAGGCGGGTTATAGCCGCCAGGGGAATATTTATGCTGGTGATACACAAAACACTAACAGCAATGCCATTGTTCGCAGTTTATATGGTGCGGAAACCAACATAATGTACCGCGATAATTTCTCGCTGACACATCGCGGTTTTTGGGATAACGGCGTCAGCACCACCTCCTATGTCCAATATGAAAATACCCGTAACTCACGTATTAATGAGGGGCTGGCGGGTGGCACCGAGGGTATCTTCTCCAGTAACAAATTCAGCACGATCAAGCTGGACAACTATCTAGCCCATTCCGAGGTTAACCTGCCCTTTGAGTTAGGGGTTAATCAAGTGCTGACTGTCGGTGCGGAATGGAATAACCAGAAAATGAATGACCCGACCTCTAATACTCAGACCACAACTGAGGGCGGCAATGTCGGTGGTTTGACGGGCGTAGGGCGAGATACGCGCACTTCAGCACAGATAGCCTCGGTGTTTGTGGAAGATAATATCGAGTTGACGGATACCACCATGCTCACTCCAGCGCTGCGTTTTGATCATCACAGCACCGCGGGAAGCAACTGGAGTCCGGGGCTAAACCTGTCACAAGAACTGGGCGATTATTTCACCATGAAAATGGGGATAGCCCGCGCCTATAAAGCGCCAAATCTCTATCAAACCAACCCTAACTATCTGTTATATAGCCGTGGTCAGGGGTGCTATGGCGCAGGGGGCAGTTGTTACCTCATGGGTAATGACAATCTGTCGGCTGAAACCAGCATCAACAAAGAGATCGGTTTTGAATTCCACAATGACGGCATCATTGCCGGTATCACTTACTTCCGTAATGATTACCGCGATAAAATTGAGCCGGGTATGGTATCCCAAGGCAAAGCCAATGGCGGCACCGGAAATTATACTAATTCCGATATCTTCAAGTGGGAAAACGTACCGAAAGCGCTGGTTGAAGGGCTAGAAGGTAACTTGACCGTGCCATTCACCGACGCGGTGCAATGGAGCAGCAATCTGACCTACATGCTGGAATCTAAGAACAAAACGACCGGTGACTACTTATCAATCACGCCGAAATATACCTTGAACAGCTCATTGAGTTGGCAGGCAACAGATGATTTGTCCTTACTGTCGACGGTGACTTGGTATGGCCGTCAGAAGCCGAAAAAATATGATTATCAAGGTCTGCCGGTCACGGGCACCGCGCGTAATGAAGTTAGCCCGTATGCTATCTTCGGCCTGAGCGGTAGCTATACAGTGACCAAAAATGTCAGTGTCACCACCGGGATTGAAAATCTGTTCGATAAACGCCAGTTCCGCGCGGGCAATGCCCAGAGTGTGGCGGGGATCGCCGGGGCAGGGGCTGCCACTTACAATGAGTCAGGGCGGACATATTTTGTTAGCTTGAATACCCAGTTTTAAATGTCCCTTCATACTTGGGGCCGCAGGGGTGTTAGCTACGCGCACTAACCCGAATCACTTACTCATGTAAGCTCATCGGGGTTAGTTTGCTTGCTGCCTACCTGCAACCCCAATTATTTTGGGCATTGGTTTTTTGTTAATGCAGAAACAGGCGTTATCGGCTGTTTCTGCTTCATTTATCGCCACAATATCGTCCATTTGTTATTCCTCGCCCTAAAAATCCTACCGGCAGCACGAGATTCTCATTGCAAGATGGTATCCATTCATTTAATAAGGTTATTATGTCGAGGTATTTTACAGATATTACCCTACCGCAAGGGGCTAATTGAGAGCCGCTATCAATACGTCAGATGATTACACTGCGCTCAACGATTCAGCAAAAATTTAATGTTGCTTTTATGTGAACGAATTAACACTGAGTTCAAATACTGATATGCTGGCTGAGCGAAGCTGGGCATCTTACCTTACACCTACTGCATCAATGATGATGGCTGGTGGCTTACTGATAGCCTAGAAAATAAATGACAATAAAAGCGAGGAGAGAGTCGTGCTAGAAGAATACCGTAAGCACGTAGCCGAGCGTGCTGCTGAGGGTATCGTCCCTAAGCCATTAGATGCGTCACAAATGGCCGCGCTGGTTGAATCATTAAAAAATCCGCCTGCGGGCGAAGAAGAATTCCTGTTAGATCTGCTGATTAACCGCGTCCCCCCCGGTGTTGATGAAGCAGCCTATGTTAAAGCCGGTTTCCTGGCGGCCATTGCCAAGGGCGAAGCCCACTCTCCCCTGATTAACGCCGAAAAAGCGATTGAACTGCTTGGTACCATGCAGGGTGGCTATAACATTCATCCACTGATTGATGCATTAGATAATGAAAAGCTGGCACCGATTGCGGGCAAAGCGTTATCTCATACCTTGCTGATGTTTGATAACTTCTACGATGTGGAAGAAAAAGCCAAAGCGGGCAACCCCCACGCCAAGAAAGTCATGCAATCTTGGGCAGATGCCGAATGGTATCTTTCCCGCCCGGCGTTGGCAGAAAAAATCACTGTCACCGTGTTTAAAGTGACCGGTGAAACCAACACCGATGACTTGTCTCCGGCTCAAGATGCTTGGTCTCGCCCTGATATCCCATTGCATGCTTTGGCGATGCTGAAAAATGCTCGCGAAGGTATTCATCCGGATCAACCGGGCAGTATTGGCCCGATCAAACAGATTGAAGAACTGAACAAAAAAGGTTTTCCACTGGCCTATGTTGGCGATGTAGTCGGTACCGGTTCGTCCCGTAAATCTGCCACTAACTCCGTACTGTGGTTTATGGGCGACGACATCCCTTACGTGCCAAACAAGCGCGGCGGCGGTGTGGTGCTGGGCAGTAAAATTGCGCCCATCTTCTTTAACACCATGGAAGATGCCGGTGCTTTGCCTATCGAAGTGGATGTCAGCAACCTGAATATGGGCGATGTCATTGATATTTATCCATATCTGGGTGAGGTTCGTCATCATGATAGCGGCGAAATACTCGCAACTTTCGAGCTGAAAACTGACGTACTGCTGGATGAAGTTCGTGCTGGTGGGCGTATCCCGTTGATCGTCGGTCGTGGCTTGACCACTAAAGCTCGCGAATCTCTGGGCCTGCCGGTCAGTGAAGTCTTCCGTATCGCGAAACCGGTTGCCAAAAGCAACAAAGGTTTCTCGCTGGCGCAGAAAATGGTGGGTCGTGCATGCGGTGTTGCCGGTGTACGCCCAGGTGAATACTGCGAACCTAAAATGACCTCGGTCGGTTCGCAAGATACCACCGGCCCGATGACCCGTGATGAGCTGAAAGACTTAGCCTGTCTGGGGTTCTCGGCTGACTTAGTGATGCAGTCATTCTGTCATACAGCGGCGTATCCGAAGCCAGTTGACGTGACCACTCACCACACGCTGCCGGACTTTATTATGAACCGTGGCGGTGTGTCGCTGCGGCCAGGTGATGGCATCATTCACTCATGGCTTAACCGTATGCTGCTGCCAGATACTGTCGGCACTGGCGGTGACTCCCACACCCGTTTCCCTATCGGGATTTCTTTCCCTGCGGGTTCTGGTCTGGTGGCTTTTGCGGCTGCAACAGGCGTAATGCCTTTGGACATGCCTGAATCGGTGTTGGTGCGTTTTAAAGGTAAAATGCAGCCGGGTATCACTCTACGTGATCTGGTGCATGCAATCCCTTACTACGCGATTCAGGAAGGCCTGCTGACGGTTGAGAAGCAAGGTAAGAAGAACATCTTCTCTGGCCGAATTCTGGAAATTGAAGGTCTGCCAGAGCTGAAAGTTGAACAGGCATTCGAGCTGGCGGATGCTTCCGCTGAGCGCTCTGCTGCTGGTTGCACCATCAAGCTGGATAAAGCGCCGATCATTGAATATCTGCAATCCAACATTGTGTTGTTGAAGTGGATGATAGCTGAAGGTTACGGCGACCGCCGTACGCTGGAGCGCCGTGTCAATGGCATGGAAAGCTGGTTGGCGAACCCGAATCTGCTGGAAGGTGATGCGGATGCGGAATATGCCGCAGTGATCGAAATCGATCTGGCGGAAATCACTCAGCCGATTCTGTGTGCGCCAAACGATCCTGATGATGCCCGCTTGTTATCTGATGTGGCTAACAGCAAAATCGATGAAGTCTTTATCGGTTCCTGTATGACCAACATTGGTCACTTCCGTGCTGCCGGTAAGTTACTGGATCAACATAAAGGTCAGTTGCCAACCCGCTTGTGGGTTGCACCACCGACTAAAATGGATGCTGCGCAGCTGACTGAAGAGGGCTACTACAGCGTCTTTGGTAAGAGTGGTGCTCGTATTGAGATCCCAGGCTGCTCTCTGTGCATGGGGAACCAGGCGCGCGTGGCAGATGGCGCTACAGTGGTTTCTACTTCCACCCGTAACTTCCCGAACCGCTTGGGCAATGGGGCGAATGTTTATCTGGCTTCGGCTGAACTGGCGGCGATTGCATCACTGCTGGGGCGTCTGCCAACTCCTGATGAATATCAAACTTACATGGCCCAGGTTGATAAGACCGCAGAAGATACTTACCGCTATCTGAATTTTGATCAGTTAAGCCAATATACGGATAAAGCTGATGGTGTGATCTTCCAAACCGCGGTGTAAGTCGCTATATTTCGCACCCGACGGGAGGCCAATGGCCTCCCGTATTTATTTTAAAAAACCGCGTCTAAGTGAATTTTTGCTGGCTTTGCGAGTTTGCGCCAAGTCAGGCAGATAAATACGGTTACACTCATTAAAAGAGCATCAGGAGGGCATGCTATGGACTATGAATTCTTGCGTGATTTAAGCGGGCAAGTGCTGGTCAGATTCTCCATGGGGCATGAAGTGATCGGCCACTGGCTCAATGAAGAAATTAAAGGTGATTTGGCAAAGCTGGATCAAATTGAAGCGGCTGCCGCCGAAGTCAAAGGCAGTGAGCGCCAGTGGCAACTGGACGGGCATGAATATACCTTGTGGCTGGACGGCGAAGAAGTGATGGTGCGCGCCAATCAATTAGACATTGAAGGCGACGAGATGGAAGAGGGCATGAATTATTATGATGAAGAAAGCCTCTGCCTGTGCGGTTTGGAAGACTTTCTTTTAGTATTGAAAGGCTATCGTAACTTCATCATTTCTAAATGATTTATACCCAAAGAACTTGGCGTTGTAGACCGACGGTAAGTCAGTGATTTGGGTAAGAGAACGTCGCTAACAACCCTACAGCTTCAAGGGCGAAGGGGAGTGCGGCTGGCAGACCAGCAGAGTAATGAACCGGCAACCACCATCGCCACACCCGGCCAGAAAGCGGCTGACGGCAAGGTATTGAGCCACAAACTGGCAATCAGTATCGAGAGCAAAGGTGTGAAGTAAGAGAGGGCAGCGACCAGTGTGGCGTTGCCTTTTTTCATGGCGATATCCCAGCACAAATAGGCCAGCGCAGTATTGGCTCCCATCAGTAGCAGCTCAAAAGTGGCGCGCTGAGTGAAATGCAACTTACCGGGTGTCAGCATAAAAAACATCACCCACAGACACAGGGCGCAGGCGAGCAAAAAGAGCGGCAAGGCCCCCGGCCCGTGGCTATATACACGCACCAGATTGGAATAAGCCGCCCAAGTAAAGGCCGCAATCAGCGCCAGACTGTAAGCCAGTGGGTTACTGCTGATATTGGTTTTCAGAATACTAACATCCAACCCCTCTCCGCCACTCACCACCCAAATAACGCCAAACAGCGCCAAAGCGGCTCCCGGCCACAGCCACCAACGCGCCCGCAGTTTGAGTAAGGGCACCGCTAATAGCAGAGTTAAGCTGGGCCAGAGATAGTTAATCAGGCCAATTTCGAGTGTTTGTTGGCGGTCATTTGCCATCCCGATGGCTAAGGCAAAAGCCACCATATACACCACAAACAGTGCTCCACAACCATACAGATAAGCCGGATGCTGCCCGCGCAAAGTCGGTTTCCCGGCGACCAGCCACACCAATATTCCACTGACGGTATAAATAGCTGCTCCGGCCCCAAATGGCCCCAATGTTTCAGAAAGCCCGCGTGTCAGGGCGACACTCATGCTCCAAAGCAGGATCGCAATAATGCCATACAGGGTAGGGAGGCGGTTCATGGGGCGGCATCATCCTTATGCAACGTCAGACAAAAAAACGGATCTCCTTATACATCGTCAATCAGGATGATGGGAATAGCTGCAACCAATTATTTGCTCAATGGGTAAGGGGTTAAAATAGCAAATCAGCCAAACTGCCATAATATTTGCACCGAAAATTACATAGGCTAACCCGTGAGTTGTTCTCTCAGGCTGGCTTGCCGATTTCCTCTTATCAATGCAAATCAGCCGCGTATCCCCCACAGCACCAGGAAGGTGATTTATGGCCGGATTTGCTTATCGACGCGTGCGTATACTGAGCTGGATACTGATTTATTTGACGGCGGTGTACCCTTTGCACCCGGCCATGGCTGCCGGTATTCAAGCCGTGGATCGCCAAACAACAGTGAAACTTTACGGCGAGACTCCGGTGGTTAATATCGCCACACCCAATGCCGCCGGTGTCTCTCATAACCGCTATCGTGATTTTAATGTTCCCCCCAAGGGGGCGGTGTTAAATAACAGTCAAGTGGATCTCAATTCGAAATTAACCGGTCATTTGGCCGCCAATCCACATTTAACTGGCGATAATGCTGCCCGATTGATTATCAACGAAGTGACGAGCCGTCAGCCGTCATCACTAGAAGGAATGCTGGCAGTTTTTGGCCCCAAGGCCAGTGTGATTATCGCCAATCTCAATGGGCTGATTGCCAATGACAGCTGGTTTAGCAATATAGACACAATGACGTTAACCACCGGGACGCCGATATTGAACCCGCAAGGGGCGCTGGAGCGGCTAAATGTTGTGGGCGGTGCTATCACTATAGGTGATAAAGGACTAAATACTCGTCATCAGGATGATACCGCCATCATCAGCCGCACGCTCAAGCTTGACGGTAAAATCTATGCAAATCAGCTTGATATTATTCTGGGTGTTAATCAGGTTGATTATCAGAATGGGAGTATTCAACCTTTACCCGCAGCGGGAGCCACCCCCGCACTGGCGATAGATACCCACGTTCTCGGTGGGATGTATGCTGATCGTATCCGCCTGGTATCAACGGAAAAAGGTGTGGCTGCTAACCTTAAAAATATTTTCATTATCGAGGGCGATGCAAATATTGATGTCGCGGGCAATGTGACATTAGGTAATCTTTTCGCGAAAAAAGATCTGAATATTGTCAGTAAAAAAGCCACTATTTCTGCGGGCAGTAAATTACTTAGCGGCCGTGATATTTCGCTAGTCAATAGCGAGTTTAATAATTTCGGCCGGGTAGCGGCAGAGGGCGATCTGCGTATTTTTAGTGATCAAGTAAAAAATGCCGGCCAACAAGCGCTGCTTATTGCTAATAACAATATATGGATACAAAAAGATGCCGCAGGGAATAAAAATACGCGGGTTGAAAATAAATCCGGCACCATTAAAACCAATAGTGGTGATTTAATTATCCGTACTGAAAAACTGGAAAATAGTCGCCCGATAGTGACTGCCGGGTGGCAGAAATTAATTCCGGATTCGCGCCAACTTAATGATTATGATGACGATAGCGATTCACCGGGCAAAGTTATCATCACATTAGAATACGACTGGCCCACCCGAGAATTGCCCGAAAAATGGTTTGGTGCCATCGAAACCGGTGAATGGCAAAGTGGTGTCTGGCGGATCAACACTGAAAAAAGTGTTTGGCAACTAAATGCATTATCACCGGCTGCCACCCTGTATTCAGGGAATGATTTGTATATTAATGCCAGCCAGTTAGAGAATAAAAACAGCCACATCAGTGCCACGAAAGATATTTTCCTGACCGGTAATGATTTTTTAAACGGCAGCTCCAGTCATTGGGTAAAAGATGAATTTCGTTATTATAAAGTGGATTATCACTGGCCGGATTATTATGTTTTCCATGACAGTCGATTGTTTTACCAGTTAACTGAGGCTGAAAAACACAGTGCGACAATCACGGCGGGTGGAAATATCGTGCTGGACTTTAACAACAATATTCAGTTACAGCGCCCGGTGCCGGAGTTAGATAAAGCTGCTCCCTTATCATTATCCGAGTTCACACCGCCGGTATTAAAAGGCCATAATATTTTACTGCATGGTAAGACTATTTCCAGCAGTGATTTAATACAGGCCAGTGGCGACATTACCTTTATTGCAGAAGACAGCATTGCATTAGCCAATAGCAGTTTGCGTGGTCAGGATATTTCACTGACGGCACTGAATGATATTTACTCATCATCAAGTGAATTTTTGGGGAGCAACATTTTATTTCTGAGCCGTGAGGGGAATATTAAAACAAATTCACCTGACATGTCTTCGCGTCAGCCAGATGATGCGCGGGTATTTAATCTCATTAAAGCCAGACACGATTTTACTGCCATTGCAGGTAAAGATATTAACTTAACCGACACCATTATCCATCCGGCAGCTAATATTAGCTTATCGGCCGGCCATGATATTAATATTTCACATATACTCAAGCCAGAAGAAATCCTAATTACCGATGGATTTTTGGATCCAGACAAGTATATGGAAAATATTAACCAACTATTATCGCTATCCAATCGATTAACCAGTAATGGCGATAATATACTGAATGCCGGTAATAACCTGACGTTACAGGGGATCCAGCTAAACGCCGGACAGGATATTAACTTGCACGCTGCTCGTGATATTGAACTGGAACCCTATAATATAACTGTTTGGTCAGATCTTATGGAGCGTTATAATAACAACCATTCAGGCTCTACATATTATAATATATTCCCTCGCGCCCAAACCCCTGATTATACAGTTCAGATAAATGCCAAAGGCAATACCTTAATTAATGCCGGTCGCGATATTCTGACCCGGGGCAGCAATATTAATGCGGACAATAATCTCACCTTATTAGCGGGACAACATATTCAACTGGCGGTGCTGCCATACACTGGTATTGATTGGGCTGATGACTCACGCTACACCCGCCACGCCGCTACTCGCTTGAAAGCCGGCAACACTCTGAATGTGGTGGCCAATCATGATTTTATCACCCAGGGCGCAGAACTGACCTCCGGTGGTGACATGACACTGACTTCCGGCGGCAATATGCGCTTTGAATCGGTGTTGAACGAAGATCATTACGGCGGTGGCGATAATTCCAGCTACAGAAAACTCCAGCAATCCACCCAGCTCAACAGCGGCGGTGCACTGACGTTAATTTCAAACGGCAGCATCTTGTTTCAGGCTACTCAGTTGGTAGCTAAAAAAGTGATGGATATTGCTGCCGAGGGTGGCTATTTATTCGCCCAGGCAATGGAAGAAACCAGCCATGCCGAAGAACGCTGGAGTACCCGCAAATGGTGGGGGCGAAAAAAATCGCACCATAATGTCCATCATGTGGCGACCAATAAAGTGACGGAATTCACGGCTGATGGTGATATCAGCTTGCTAAGCCGCGATGACAGTACCTATCAGGCGAGCAAAATTGCTGCTGGCCAGAATGCCAAACTGACCAGCACCCACGGCAAAGTGATTTTCGAAGCGGTCAAAAACACCACATTTGAGCAAAAAACCAGCTTATCGAAAGGTTTCTACATCAAAAACACCGATAAAGGATACCAGAAAGATAAATGGGTGCTGCCCAGCGTACAAACGGGGGGCGAGTTTAGGGTAAATGCTGCTGATGGGATTAGCGCAGATGTTAAAGCGCAAAATAACCAATCGGTACAGGCGGCGGTTAATGAACTGGCCACCATCCCCGGCAATGAATGGTTAAAAGATCTGCATTTGCGCGATGACGTGCAGTGGCAAAAAGTGATGGATGCCTATCATAGCTGGGATCACAAAAGTGAACACCTGAACCCGGTGGTGGCGGCATTGATTGCCATTGGTGTGGCTGTTGCCACCTCGGGTTCAAGCCTGGTTGCCCATGCCAACATTGCTGTCGGTAGCGGGGTAGCTGGTGGGGCGGTCACGGCGGGTATGTCATCGTTGGCCGCACAGGCGGCGGTGGCGTTAGTTGAACATAAAGGCGATTTATCTAAAACATTCAGTACCTTGGGCAGTAACGAGTCGGTGAAATCCCTGGCCACCTCAATGGCGGTGGGGGGCGCATTGAGCGGGTTTGATTCGCTGATGGGCTTTAATACTGCCGCCGATGGTGCCAGTGCGGCTAAATTACCGCGCCTGAGTAACGGCGATTGGAGCAAGGTCGCGCAGCGAGTTGCTGGCCAATCACTTATCAGTTCCAGCCTAAATACCGGCATTAATGGTGGCAGTTTTAAAGATAATCTGACCACGGCACTACTCACCAATATTGGCGGCCAGTTACATGCCGAGGGGGCGCATTTAATTGGCAATAACGGCAGTGTATTGGGCGTGCAGGGCAAAGCGCTGAGTCATGCACTGGTGGCGGGTGTTGCCGCTGAAATTGGTGGCGGCGATGGTAAAGGCGCGGCAGCAGGGGCACTGGCCGCCGAGCTTGCCGGTGTGGTGATGGGTGAGAATTTTATCGGCTCACAAAACTGGCAGGAAAAATCTGAACGTCAGGCTCAGTTCGTTCGGTTCTTGGGCGGTGTGACCGGTGCGGTGTTTACCGGAAAAGCGGAGGGGGCATACAGCGGTGCTAATGCCGCTGAAATGACATTCCGTTATAACTATCTTAGCCACCATCAGCAAAAACTGATGGAGGCTGAGATGAATGCGGCTAACACACTGGCCGATAAAGGTAATGTTTTCATTCGTTGGGGAATAACCAGCGCGACACAAGACGGCGCTTTTGCAGCAGGTATTGTTGCTGGTGTGCCGGAGGGTTTGCATGACAGTGCAATAGGGCTGCTTGGGGTGCTGAAAGAGCCTAAACAAACCTTTATGGCACTGAAAGAGCTGATTAACAGCGATGATGTGTTGGGCAAGGTGGCGCAAAGTGTCAAGCAAGACTGGCTATCACGAATTGACAGAATGGAAGCACATTACCAGCAAGCCGGAGCCAGAGGCGCATATGATTCCGGTGTTGAAGCGGGTAAACTGCTGGTTGAATATGGCGGTTATGCCGTAGGCGCTGGCGGTGTAGCAACGGGTAGCGCGCGCTTTGCCGCCGGGCAGGTGAAAAAGTTTAGGGGGGAAGGGCCAACGGTACATCCTGCTTTGCTTGATGAGTTAGCTACCAATGGTGTGAAATTTACGCCTGAAAATGTTCTAGCGATAGCTCGTACCCCAAGTGGACAGATTGTTTTCCTTGAAAAAGGCAGTGCTACAGCAGGATTGAGACATATTGTAGAGGAGCATGGTAGTCAATTTGCTAAAATTGGCGTTTCTGAAGTACAAATACCTAGAGTAGTAATGAAAGCTGTTGCTGATGGAAAAATTGTTGGCTACCAAGGCTCTGGTATTGGCCGCCCAATTTACGAAACTGTTATAAATGGACAAAAATATAACATTGCAATTACTGTCGGAAATAATGGTTACATTGTTGGCGCTAATTTGAGAGGGACAGTGAAGTGAAAACGATAAAATTAATGGCTGATTATGGATGCCATCCATTATGGGGAACAACGCCTAATGATTTTGGTGATATTTCACCTAATGAGTTGCCTATATCTACTGAACTTCAAGATAGCCTCAAACGTTGGGCAGATCGGTTCGAAGCGATACTTAATATGGATGATCCAGCATCGTCGGGATTTAAGAGTACCAGTGAAGAGGAAATGTTTATAGCTGATGGATATGAATTAGCTCAGCGTTTACGTGATGAACTGGGCAGTGAGTACGAAATTATCTATCGTTAATAATATTGGACCCCAGTCATAGTTAGTTGGAGTCTTATTTTATAATCAGAAATTAATTTCAATCTCAATTATTAACCATTATTACTCAGTGATTACCGTCTAGGGTGCCAAGTATTGCGACGGTAAACCAGTCAGTAACCGGCATTAAATGGGGGCAAGGTATTAGCCAGCAAGGAATGCCGTGGGAGAATTATGTCGGGACTCAGCTTCCGCAAAATTCACGGTTACCCGCAAACTTTAAGACATTTGATTACTATAATCGCATCTCACGAACTGCCATCAGTGTAAAAACCCTGGATACTACCACGGCAGTCAGGGTGGCAAACCCAAGGCAAATCTACAGTTCGCTGAAAGGGAATATTGATGAGGTAGTGAAGTTTCATACACATACTCTTTCAGGCGAACAGTTAAAATCTTCAATGATCTCGAACAGAGAAATACAATTGGCTGTTCCAGCCCTGACAAATAAAACTCAGTGGACAGAGAGAAATCGGGTAATTGAGTATGGTAGAAGCCAGGGTGTAAAAGTTACTGTGACACAGGTGAAATAGTTATGTTTAATAAAGATCAAGACTACTGGGTATCGGTTTATTCTACTAAAGACTTTTTGAGTGTTGAAACTGATTCTGGGCTGGGTAGGGTGCGTAGGGATCCACTTTTTCCTTCCCATCTATTACCACCAGATGCAGATAATCAAACTATCGGTGACGCTGTCCTTATTGCGTTATCAAATAGCCGGACATTATCACTTGAGGAGTCTGCGGACTTTTTTGATCTTGAAACAGGCAAAGAGCAATATGCGGCCTGGATAGCGATGCTGATGGAGAAATACGGTTATAAAACCAA
Organism: Yersinia kristensenii; assembly: GCF_900460525.1. Lineage (NCBI taxonomy): Bacteria > Pseudomonadati > Pseudomonadota > Gammaproteobacteria > Enterobacterales > Yersiniaceae > Yersinia > Yersinia kristensenii. Next base: position 490,872 of record NZ_UHIY01000001.1, on the reverse strand, counting down.
GCGGGCATTATTTAAGGACATGAAAAACTGTTCTATTCATTGTATTAATGATTTGATCACCATCTCACCCACGCGCCATGAAAAACTAGAGGCATGGAGCGGCAGAGGGATAAAGGAATCGGATGATGTTGTTATCCCCGCAGACAGTATTCCAGAAGAAATCGGTGCCGCATTGCGATTAGCCCTTAGCCGCTGTAAAGGCTGATATTTTCCCCTTACTTGCCCTGCTTCCTTAATCAAAAAATCCCGGTCAAAAGCCGGGATTTTAAACCTGATTTTACCCAAACGACATCACACTTCTGGCACGTTACGGCCATAGTAGATTTCCTGCATTTCTTTGTATAACAGGCGGGTAATTCGTTCTCGTTCTGCGGCGCTCAGCTCTTCTGGCTTGGCGTTAAACAGATAGTGCTTCAAATCGAAATCTTTCAGCATCATTTTGGTATGGAAAATGTTTTCCTGATAAACATTCACATCCATCATGTGATACAGCGACTTCATATCGTCAGACATAAAGTTCTGAATCGAGTTGATTTTATGGTCAATGAAATGTTTTACCCCGTTGATATCACGGGTAAAACCACGCACCCGGTAATCCATAGTAACAATATCGGATTCCAATTGGTGGATAAGGTAATTCAGCGCTTTCAGCGGTGAAATAACGCCACAGGTCGAGACTTCAATATCTGCACGGAAAGTGCATAACCCTGCTTCAGGGTGGCTTTCCGGATAGGTATGGACGCAAATATGGCTCTTATCCAAGTGGGCGACCACCGCACTCGGTAGTGGGCCGGGGTGCTCGGAGTTATCAACATCGCGCGGATCGACCGGCTCTTCGCTGACCAAAATAGTGACACTCGCCCCTTGAGGATCGTAATCCTGACGGGCGATATTCAAAATGTTTGCGCCAATGATCGAGCAGGTTTCAGTCAAAATCTCAGTCAGGCGGTTGGCATTATACTGTTCGTCAATGTAGGCGATATAGCCATCGCGGTCGTCTGCGGTCTCGGCATAACAAATATCGTAAATACAAAAACTCAGGCTTTTCGTCAGGTTGTTGAAGCCGTGTAGTTTAAGCTTGGACAATTTAGTTCACCTCCTTACTAATGATCAACATTTGGCCGTTAAGGCATCCAGCAAATACTGCGGCAAGGCAAAGCTGCCGACATGAATAGCTGGGTTATAGTAGCGGCAGGTCAGGCCCGCTTCGGCAAAGCGCTGTTGTAGCGTGGCAATATCTAATTGGCGCAACTGTGGGTTTTGCGTCGCCCAAGCGAAGGTCATGATACCGCCGTAATAGGTCGGAATGGCGGCCTGATAAAAACTGACATCCTTGAAATAGTGGCTAAGTTTGTTATGGCTGTCGACCGCTTCATCTTGTTGCAGGAAGCACACGCCATTTTGCGCCACAAAAATGCCGCCCTCGTTCAAACTACGGGCGCATCCTTCATAAAAAGCCGAGGTAAACAAGCTTTCTCCGGGGCCGATGGGGTCAGTACAATCCGAGATAATGACATCGAATTTTTCGGTCGTTTGATTAACGAAATTGACGCCATCATCAATCACTAACTTGAAGCGGGGGTCATCATAAGCGCCCGCATTATGCTTTGGGAGATACTGGCGGCAGAACTCGACGACACCGGCGTCAATTTCCACCATGGTAATCTGCTCAATATCTTTGTGGCGGCTGACTTCACGCAGCATCGCGCCATCGCCACCGCCGATGATCAGCACTTTCTTTACCTGACCATGGGCCAACAAAGGGACGTGCGTCATCATTTCGTGATAGATAAATTCATCGCGCTCGGTGGTTTGCACCACACCATCCAACGCCATTACGCGGCCCAGCACAGGGTTCTCAAAAATCACCAAATCCTGGTGCTCAGTTTTTTCGCGGTACAGTACATTCTCTACAGAAAAATACTGGCCGAAGTTGGCATGTAATGTTTCATACCATAGTTCTTTCTGTGACATGTTCGGGGCTTCTCCTTCGCAGTAACAGCCATGAAAAATGGGGGCAACATCATAGCCAACTCTGGCTGAGGTTGCACGATTGAATTTCAGACTGATAGGGTAAATGCGGGGTAGCTAGTTAGCGTAGGCCAATAAACTTAAAGAGTCACGAGCCAGAGATTTACATTTGGTCGGAACGGGGAGCGCGATACCACGCAGGTCGCGATAGCTCTCTTCACCCAACGCATTCATATTGAAGCTATTGTAGTTACGCAGGTCCCAGCGATTCTGTTGAGCAAAATAGACAATTGCCCGTTTGATTTCATTGTTAGGTAATTCGTTATAGCCGCAATCATTTTTCAGATAAACGAATACCGCAGTCAGATCGGCAAGATCTTCTGCTTCAGATTCACTTAATGCAGAACTGGCAGATGAGAATCCGCACAGGGCAAGCAGCAGCATAACTAATGTTGTTCTTTTCATCGCGGAAATAGGCTTATTCATTGTTAACAGACGTTATCACACTGTGATGGTTCAGAGTAAATTTTATTATGCCCTTAGTATGGGTATATACGGAGATTGATTCACAAAGTGATTGATTACAGCTTGACCTTCCCTTTAGGGGAAGGTTTATGCTGGCGGATAATGCTGTTTTTGTGCCAAGTAGGCACTTACTCACGATAAGTCTTATCATTATCGACAATCAGAATGGAGACGACCATGCATCGCCGTGATTTTATCAAGTTAACGGCAGCTCTTGGAGCCGCCACTTCACTGCCTTTATGGAGCCGCGCGGCTTTGGCCGCAGATTTTTCACCTTTACCTATCCCGCCACTATTGCTACCGGATGCCAGTGGCAATATTAATTTGAATATCCAAACTGGCACGGTGGCCTGGTTGCCCTCCGCCGCGACGCAAACTTGGGGCTATAACGGCAACTTATTAGGACCAGCTATTCGTTTACAGCGAGGTAAGCCGGTTACTATTCACATAACAAATTCCTTACCGGAAGCCACCACTGTGCACTGGCACGGCCTGGAAATCCCCGGCGATGTCGATGGAGGGCCGCAGGCATTGATTCAGCCGGGAGCAAAACGCCAGGTGGCATTGACGGCAGAACAGCCCGCCGCCACCTGTTGGTTCCATCCCCATACCCACGGTAAAACAGGCCGCCAGGTTGCGATGGGGCTGGGCGGTTTGGTGCTAATAGAAGATAGTGACAGTGAAAAACTGCCGCTGCCCAAACAGTGGGGCGTGGATGATATCCCGGTCATTTTGCAAGACAAATTGCTGGGTAAAGATGGCCAGATTAACTATCAACTGGATGTCATGACGGCGGCGGTAGGCTGGTTTGGTGACCGGATGCTCACCAATGGTGCCAGCTACCCACAGCAAATTACGCCACGCGGTTGGGTGCGCTTGCGGCTGCTGAATGGGTGCAATGCGCGCTCCCTGAATCTGGCCCTCAGCGATGGCCGCCCAATGTATGTAATTGGCAGTGACGGTGGGTTACTGGCAGAGCCGGTCGCGGTGCGCGAGTTGCCGATACTGATGGGCGAACGTTTCGAGGTGCTGGTGGATACCTCCGATGGCAAAGCTCTTGATTTGGTCACTTTGCCGGTCACACAAATGGGCATGACATTGGCCCCATTTGATAAGCCCTTGCCGGTATTACGCATTCAACCTTCTTTGGCAGCGGGCAGTAAAACATTGCCGGACTCTCTGGTGATAGTGCCGCCGCTGGTGGATGTTACCGGTTTGCCAGAGCGCTGGTTCCAACTGATGATGGACCCGAAATTGGATATGCTGGGTATGCAGGCGTTGATGAGCCGCTATGGTATGCAAGCCATGGCGGGCATGAGCATGGATCACGGCAATATGGGGGGAATGGAGCAGGGGGCTATGGGCGGCATGGATCACAGCAATATGAAAGGCATGAATCATGGCGCGATGAAAGCGGCTCCGGCTTTCGATTTCAGCCATGCCAATATGATTAATGGTAAAGCATTTTCAATGACCGACGCGGCATTTGATGCCAAACAGGGCAAATACGAGAAATGGACGGTTTCCGGTGAAGGCGACATGATGTTGCATCCATTCCATGTCCACGGGACGCAGTTCCGTATTTTGAGCGAAAACGGCAAACCGCCCGCAGAGCATCGCCGTGGTTGGAAAGATACAGTGCGAGTGGAAGGCGCGCGCAGTGAAATATTAGTGCGCTTTAATCATCTGGCTCCTGCCAGTACGCCTTATATGGCCCATTGCCACCTGCTAGAGCATGAAGATACCGGCATGATGCTGGGCTTTACTGTTAGTGCTTGAATCCCACCCCGGCGAGTCGGCCGGGGATGTTTTCTCTTTTATACTTTTAGCAGTTCAGTCAAGGCGGGCTGGAGTATCTGATTGCCGCTTTTATCTTCCTTAATGATATATCCCTGATAATAACTAAAGCCATCTCTCGGTATTTCTTCGATCAGCCATTCTGAATGTTGGAGTGCGAGTAGGTTTTTGACTGTCAGCCACATTTTACTGATAAGAAAACAGATAATCACTAGCGCCAATCCCATTATTACCCATAGCATATACGGGGTATCGGAAGGGGGAAGTTCAACAGTTTGGCGTAGAGCTAAATACAGGGTTACAGCTTGCAGCAACAGTTTGATGATCAGAAAACGTCGAAAGAAAGATGTCAAACGTGCACCACTGATAAAACAGGGGTTTTTTAAGGATGTACGCGTTTCTTGTACCGGGATCCCCCTGACATAAACCATCCATTGTGTTTTTTCAGTGATCAGATAAACCATCCCTTTCTCCGCCATTCGGTGCAAATGTAATGAAACCCAGACACTGAAGACCAGACCGACAATAAGGTAGTAAAAGATTGGGGCACTCAAACCAAAAAAGGCGACAAACAAACTGACGGCGGCGATAACCGTAAAAGTGACGGAATAAAGCCAGATACTGGTTGACTGATAATTCATTAAAACATTCCTTGTAGGGCGGCTCTCCACAGGCGATATCTGAGCCAAATTTAGGCCCTAGTATATCTCGCAATACTCCCGCTGTTTATCTTTGTTATACTTTCGCCCCGCCACTAAGCGGGGAGAGTGGCAGGATGTCCTTTGAATTGTGTTAAACTAGGGGCATCAATCTGTATCATTGAGGCTATCTGCACCGGCTGCTCATTGATATAAAATCAATAAATTTAAATAGGTATGTTGGCTGTGAAGCACACTGTAGAAGTCATGATTTCCGAACAGGAAGTAAAAACCCGAATTGCCGAATTAGGCCGCCAAATCTCTGAACATTACCGTGACAGTGGCAGTGAAATGGTGCTGGTGGGGTTGCTCCGTGGTTCATTTATGTTTATGGCTGATTTATGTCGCGCGATAGACGTTTCCCATGAAGTCGATTTTATGACCGCCTCGAGCTATGGCAACGGCATGAGCACCACCCGTGATGTGAAAATCCTGAAAGATTTGGATGAAGATATCCGTGGTAAAGATGTGTTGATTGTCGAAGATATTATCGACTCTGGTAACACGCTAAGTAAGGTTCGTGAAATTCTGCAACTGCGTGGGCCAAAATCATTGGCGATCTGTACGCTGCTGGATAAACCCGAGCGCCGTGAAGTACAAGTTCCCGTAGAGTGGGTCGGCTTTACCATTCCTGATGAATTCGTCGTGGGTTATGGTATTGATTATGCTCAACGTTATCGGCACTTGCCGTATGTCGGCAAAGTTGTGATGTTTGACGAATGATTGGGCGCGGCTACTGCGCGTTGGTATTTTAGGCTGATTGAGCGCGTGGTTAATGGGAGAGGGTGCGATTTAACACCCTCCCATAGCAACTCATTAGTTTTGTCTGTTTGGTTGCAGTATTTTAGCCATTGCTTCGCGGTACTTGATTTCCAGTTCGCTGAGGCTGGTACTTGAGATATTTAAATCTGTCAGTTTGCCGTCTTCGATACCATAGACCCAGCCGTGAATCATGGCTTTCTGCCCGCGCTTCCAGGCAGAGCGAACAATAGTCGAGTGACCCAAGTTATATACTTGTTCTACCACGTTGATTTTACATAACATATTGCTGCGTTCTTCGGCAGGAAGCTCACCCAGTAACGAGCTGTGCTTAAACCAAAGATCCCGAATGTGCAGTAGCCAGTTGTCGATAAGCCCCAATTCGAGATCTTTTTTCATTGCGGCTTCAACACCACCACAGCCAAGGTGACCGCAAATAATGATATGCTCGACCTGTAAAACGTCGATGGCATATTGCACCACGGACAAACAGTTCAGATCCGTATGGATAACCAGATTGGCCACATTGCGGTGAACAAACAATTCCCCCGCTTTCAGGCCGGTTAACTGTTCTGCGGGGACGCGGCTGTCTGAACAACCAATCCACAAAAACCGAGGTTTCTGGGCTTCCGCCAAGTGTTCAAAAAAACCTGGATCGTCTTTACTGATGGCTTTAGACCAGACGTCATTGTTCGCGAGGAGCTTCTCTATTTCTTTCATTAATGTAAATAGCCTGTAATGAACGGATTGCGTTAGGATAATATACGACAAGGATCACGATTTTAAAATCGGAACAGTGACTTTGTTGATCGCACATTTTTTGTCCGCACAACATCTTCTCTGTCTCTCACTGCTTCCCTTAGCCCCCGCAACTGGCCCTGACAGTGAGGGGGAAACAAGCCACGGACATACTGTGGCCGCTGGGAACTCATAGAATAAGGTTCTTTTTTACTTATGACATATGCACTGGAAATAACGCAACTGACCAAAACCTATGCAGGTGGCGTTCAGGCATTGCGTGGCATTGATCTGCACGTAGAGGCAGGCGATTTTTATGCGCTACTTGGGCCTAATGGTGCGGGTAAATCCACCACTATTGGTATTATTAGTTCATTGGTGAATAAAACCTCTGGCAAGGTGAAAGTCTTTGGCTACGACATCGATCAAGATATCGTAAATGCCAAACGCCAGCTTGGGCTAGTACCGCAAGAATTTAACTTTAATCCGTTTGAGACGGTATTGCAGATTGTGGTTACTCAAGCGGGATATTACGGCGTCACACGGCGAGAGGCTCTACAGCGAGCAGAAAAATATCTCAGCCAGCTCGATTTATGGAGCAAACGTAATGAGCGTGCTATCCGCCTATCTGGTGGGATGAAGCGCCGTTTGATGATTGCCCGTGCTCTGATGCATGAACCTAAACTACTGATTCTAGATGAGCCGACCGCTGGGGTGGACATCGAACTACGCCGCTCTATGTGGGGCTTCCTCAAAGAGCTGAATGCGCAGGGAACAACCATCATTCTGACGACTCATTATCTGGAAGAAGCGGAAATGCTGTGCCGCAACATAGGCATTATCCAGAATGGCGAATTGGTGGAAAATACCACCATGAAGCAGTTACTTGGCAAACTTGAATCAGAAACATTTATTTTTGATTTGGGTATTAAGAGCCCATTGCCGAAACTGGAAGGTTATAGCTATCGTCTGACGGACACCTCAACGTTGGAAGTTGATGTTAAACGTGATCAGGGCCTTAATGGCCTATTCAGTCAACTGAATGTTCAGGGAATTCAGGTACAAAGTATGCGCAACAAGGCTAATCGTCTGGAAGAGCTATTTGTCACCTTGGTTAATGGCAACGGGGGAGAAAAAGCATGACCCGTCTGTATTGGGTAGCATTACAGAGTATCTGGATCAAAGAAATCACCCGTTTTGCTCGCATCTGGATTCAAACTCTGGTGCCGCCGGTGATTACTATGTCGCTCTATTTCGTTATTTTCGGCAACCTGATTGGCTCCCGAATTGGTGATATGGGGGGCTTTGATTATATGCAGTTTATTGTTCCTGGCCTAATCATGATGGCGGTGATAACAAACTCATATGCTAATGTCGCGGCTTCATTTTTTGGCGCAAAATTCCAGCGCAGCATCGAAGAATTGTTGGTTGCCCCAGTTCCTACCCATATCGTAATTGTGGGTTATGTGGGCGGCGGGGTAGCGCGCGGGATTTGTGTCGGTATTCTGGTGACAATTGTTTCATTGTTCTTTGTACCGCTGCATGTCCACTCTTGGTCAATGATTGCACTGACATTAATGTTGACGGCGATTCTATTTTCTCTCGGCGGGCTATTGAATGCTGTTTTTGCCAAGACTTTCGATGATATCAGCCTGGTACCAACTTTTGTGCTAACACCACTAACCTATCTGGGCGGGGTCTTTTATTCGCTAGCCTTGCTCCCCCCTTTCTGGCAAGCGGTGTCAAAACTTAACCCTATCGTGTATATGATCAGTGGTTTCCGTTACGGATTCCTCGGAATTACTGATGTGCCGTTGGTCTTTACCATCGGTGTGTTAGTGGTATTTATCGCGGTATTTTATGCTTGGGCTTGGTATTTGATTGAGCGTGGCCGCGGCCTGCGCACCTAATACCCTACGGCCTTGACTTTGGGTATACTCTGCGGCCTTGCTGTTGCAGCGGTGAGCAACTACTTCACTGCTGTAACATCAAGGATTTTGGCCTGAGTGTTAAACATTGCTCGTAAATTATTAGTAAGTTAATTGTTGTTAATAATGGAATTTAATCGTAATAAATAATGTCCCCGCCTAATATCATCTTTCTCAACCTCGGGTGTCTCGTGTTATGCTGGCGCACCAGACTTTTCCCTTTTCAATTCAGCGCCGAATGCGCATAAGTAGAACAATAATGTGGCATAAAAACAGAATAGCTATTGGGATGCTACTCGGTATTGTCATGTCGGTAATGATGCCGGCAACCCATGCAGATCTCCTGCCAGACGAAGCGGTTCTTACCCCTAAATATATGGTTACAGACCGCGATAGCGAAATGTATTCATTGGTTGGCGATCAGGTCATTCCTGTCGGTGAGATTAAAGAAGATCAACTTATCCAGGTTTTGCCCGCGGCGGCAGAATATTATGAATTCAAGTTTGGTAACGGTATCGGCTTTATTGATAAAGACGATTTACGCGATATCAATAAAGCGCGAAAAAACAATGATATATTGGGTGACTTGAACAAGCCTCTACCAAATCAAAACATTATTATCAAACGCGAGACCCCTGTTTATCTGGTCGCAGATGTAGACGGCGAGCAATTTGCAACCTTAGCAGAAAACTTACGCTATCCGATTGTAGGTAAGTTGAAAGACCGGCTAGGTAACACGTGGTATCAGGTTAATATTGGCGATCGTCTGGGGTATGTCAGCAGCACTGATGCTGAAATAGATAATGGCATTCCTATTCTCACTTATCACCATATGTTGAAAAATGAGGAAAATAAACGTTTCCTGAATACTTCAACGACGACCTCTGATGCCGCATTTAGCAACCAGATGACCTATCTCAAGCAGACGGGTTATGACACTATTTCTCTTTATCAGCTTGAAGGTTATCTCAATAACAAAATTAACCTGCCGGCGAAAGTTGTGGTGCTGACATTCGATGACGGCCTTAAATCAGTCTATCGCTATGCTTATCCGATTCTGAAAGAAAATGGTTTCCGGGCAACGGCATTTATTATTTCATCGCGCATTAAACGTCATCCTCAGAAATGGAATCCTGACACATTACAGTTTATGAGTATTTCTGAATTGAAAGCAATTCAGGATGTATTTGATATTCAGTCTCATACGCACTTTTTACACCGGACAGACAATAAACGTAACCCAATCTTATTGAGTCGTTCTTATCATAATATTGTTTTTGATTTTGAACATTCTCGCCGGGCGTTGTCGCAGTTTAATCCACACGTGATTTTTCTGTCATATCCGTTCGGTGGTTTTAACCAAACCGCCATTGATGCGGCGAAAAATGCCGGTTTCCATTTGGCGGTGACGACCATGCAGGGCAAGGTCAAACCTGGCGATAATCCGTATACCCTCAAGCGGCTTTATATTCTGCGTACCGATTCCATTCCGACGATGGCAGAGCGTATTGCCAATGAACCTGGCCAGCCGGTTGCCGCTGCACCTGCGGTGATGGAGTCAGATTAGTTATTTTATAGTGTGACGTTAAGATATAAAAAAGGTGGGTTTAATGACAAAGTGCTCGCAGCGGTGAAAACAGGTAGATCGTAAAGACGCCGTAAACCCTTCCCTGGGGGCTCGAGCCGCGCCATCCCTGGCGCGGACGCTTTACTCTTCTACCTGTCCTCACCTTACAAGATCGAGATATCAAGGTTTACCAGCAGTTTTAGGCGCTGTGGTTAAGCTAAGCGCCTTTTCTATATGTGTAACTTCGCGTCCGACGGTTATTAAGCCACCTGAACGGGGACGGCTTTAGCCTTGCGTTGCAGCTGATTTTCACCCTCAAAATACGCCACTTTTGGGTGGTGCAGACGGGCATCAGCATCGGACATCTGGACATAGGAACAGATAATCAATTTGTCGCCAACACAGGCACAACGTGCTGCTGCGCCGTTCACTGAGATAATTCGTGAACCTCGTTCGGCAGCGATAGCATAAGTTGAAAAACGCTGACCATTATCAACGTTATAAATATCAATGGCTTCATATTCCAGAATACCTGCGGCTTCCAGAAAATCCTGATCAATAGCGCAGGAACCTTCATAGTGCAAATCAGCTTGAGTGACTTTCACCCGGTGCAGTTTGCCTTGCAACATAGTGCGTATCATAACTCTTACCTTTGACCCCGGTTATTGCCCAGAATAAGTCTGGCACCCGCCCCATCATCGATCGATTTAGGGAGAAGCATCCAGTTTTGCTGATTTTATATCAGTTGTCTATGACTGACTTTGTATCCCCAGCGCCAACTTGCAGTGCAGGTTTCTTTTGAGAGAGTCAATACACGCTGTATTGTTAAAATTAGCCTTGTAAATCAACCTGTTGATTATCAATTAGGCGAGCTTTACCTAGCCAGGCGGCCATCAATATCACGGCTTGCTTACTGTCAACTGTCAACGGTTGCAAGGTTTGGGCGTCACGGATAAACAGCTCATCCGGTGTAAAACCGGCATTGCGTAATTGTTCTGCAGTGTCAGCCAGTAACTCATCAATCTGCCGTTCACCCATGGCGAGCTTCTCAGCTAACGCCTGCATTATCTTATAAAGCTGCGGCGCAATTTTGCGCTCTTCAGCGGTCAGATAACCATTACGGGAACTCAGTGCCAAGCCATCTTTCGCGCGTACAATGGGCACGCCGATAATATTGATGTCATAGCCCATATCCGCCACCATTTTGCGGATCAGCGCGAGTTGCTGATAATCTTTCTCACCAAAGCAGGCCACATCCGGTTGAACCAGATTGAACAGCTTGCTGACGATAGTCGATACACCACGGAAATGGCCAGGGCGGCTGGCACCCTCCAAAATAGTTGATAGGGCAGGGACGTCAACATAGGTCTGGCTGTCCAGGCCCGCGGGGTAAACATCCGCTGCTGCTGGGGCAAACACTAAATCTACACCGTGGCGGGTCAGCTTCTCGCAATCTTCCTGCAAGGTGCGCGGGTAGCGGGCTAAATCATCCGGGCGCTCGAATTGCAGTGGATTGACAAAAATACTGACAACCACAACATCGGCACGAGTTTTGGCATCTTCCACCAATGTCATATGCCCTTCGTGCAGGTTACCCATCGTAGGTACCAGTGCGATTCGCTTACCCTCTTGACGCCAACGGCGGATTTGCTGGCGTAACAGTGGCAAAGTCTCAATAATCAGCATCCCAATTCCCCTGAATTTTTATCAATAAAAACTTACTGGAAAGTATGTTCTTCAGCGGGATAGTCGCCGCTCTCAACTTCTTGAATATACAGCTTAATGGCGGAGCGAATGTCCCCCCCACTTTGCGCCAGGAAGTTTTTGCTGAATTTCGGCGTATGTCCACCAGTAATGCCCAAGGCATCATGCATAACTAGAATTTGCCCGTCGGTAACATTCCCCGCGCCAATACCAATCACCGGAATAGCCAGTGCTTCCGTTACGCGTTGTGCCAGTTCCACCGGGACGCATTCCAGTACCAGCAATTGTGCACCAGCATTTTCAAGCGCCTGAGCATCTTTCAACAGTTGGTTCGCCGCGACTTCTTCACGGCCTTGTACTTTGTAACCGCCGAAAATATTGACTGATTGTGGAGTTAACCCCAAGTGCCCACATACCGGAACCGCCCGTTCTGCCAGCATACGAACGGTATCGCACAACCAGCTACCGCCTTCCAATTTGACCATATTGGCCCCGGCCCGCATCAGTTCGGCAGCATTGACAAATGTTTGCTCTGGTGTGGCGTAACTCATAAATGGCATGTCTGCTAATAATAGGCAATGAGGTGCACCACGGCGCACAGCACGAGTGTGATAAGCCACATCCGCAGTTGTGACTGGCAATGTCGAGTCGAAGCCCTGTAACGTCATACCGAGCGAATCACCGACCAGCAGAACCTCAATTCCCTGTTCGGCGAATAATTGCGCAAAGCTGGCATCATAGGCAGTCAGTGTGGCGAATTTACGCTTCTCGAGTTTCCATTGGCGCAAATGGCTCATGGTGGTGGCTTTCATCACTCTTTCTCCTGAGACGGTAGGTTAAAATGGAGGGATATCAGATGGGCATATTATGTGTTGGATTTAGCAAGCACCCTTACCAAGGTATCAGGCCATTTTTATCCACGAGTTTAAGGCGATCTGACAGCAATTCGCCATCGGGGAAAATAAGATCAGGGGCAATATCGGCCAGAGGGTAGAGCATGAACTCTCGCTCTTTCAAACCATAATGCGGCACAATAAGGCGATCAGTTTTTATTACTTGATCGCCATACAGCATAATATCGAGATCCAGTGTCCGTGGCCCCCAGCGCTGTTCTTTCCTCACCCGCCCTTGATTGCGTTCAATGGCTTGAGTGCTATCCAGTAGCTGTTCTGGCGGCAGGGCGGTATCTAAGGCCACCACCGCATTAAGAAAATCCGGCTGATCCTGTGGGCCTAACGGTTTAGTGCGGTAAAAAGGCGAGCATGCCACCAACTGGGTGCGCGGCAGATGCGCCAGCGCTTCCAGTGCAGTTTTAACCTGTTGTAGTGGCATGGACTGATTACTGCCTAGCGCGATATAGACTCGGATCATGGTGCGTATTATGCCCCTTCGTTACGTGGTGCTGGCTTCCGTGGGCGGCGAGGACGCGAGCGACGCGGCGCTGGATCGGCCCCTAAGGTATTCAGCATGTTTTTTTGTTGTAGCGGCGTGGCTTCTTGGAATTCGCCCCACCATTGCGCAAGACGCTGTAACTCATGGTTATTTTCTACTTCCGCGCGCAATGCTAACAAGTCATAAGCTGCCCGGAACTTTGGATGCTCCATCAGCTTATGCGCACGTTTACCCTGACGGCGCGACAGGCGCAGTTGCAGCAACCAGATATCTCGGACCAATGAGGTTATACGCTTTGGAATCGCAAGTGAACGGCACTCTTCATCCAGTACATCATTCATTGCCAGTGCGAAAGCATCATAATAGGCCAGACCACTTTCTTGCGTCAGCTTCTGCGCATGTTCAATCAGCGGATACCAAAGCATAGCGGCAAATAAGAATGCCGGATTGACGCGCTTATCATTATGCAAACGATAGTCTGTATTTTTCAAAACCTGAACCAAAATACGTTCCATCGGTGAGTCATGATGTTCGGTAAAATGGCGGGCAATCAGCGGGAATAACGGCTGGAAAAGCTGATATTCACACAGTTTTAAATAGGTTTTATAGCCGTAGCCGGATTGCAGTAGCTTGAGTGACTCTTCAAACAGGCGCGCGGGCGGGATCTCGTGCAGCAGTGAAGCCAGACGCGGGATCGGCTCTGCAGTTTCCGGGCTGATGGTCATATCCAGTTTTGCGGCAAAACGAACTGCTCGCAGCATCCGCACCGGATCTTCACGATAACGGGTTTCAGGGGAGCCAATCAGGCGGATGATACCTTCTTTCAGATCACGCAAACCGCCGGTGTAATCGCGCAGCGCAAAATCAGAAATACCGTAATAGAGGCTATTAATAGTGAAGTCGCGGCGCTGAGCATCATCTTCAATGGTGCCGAAAATGTTGTCACGCAACAGCATGCCATTTTGTGCTTGCTGAGAAGAATTTTTGTCACTGTCTTCCGCTTGTTGCTGCTCGTGGTGACCACGGAAAGTGGCGACTTCAATGATTTCCGGGCCGAACATCACATGGGCCAGACGGAAACGGCGACCGACCAGGCGGCAGTTGCGGAATAATTTTCGCACTTGTTCTGGCGTGGCGCTGGTGGTGATATCAAAATCTTTCGGTTTTTTGCCCAGCAGCAGGTCACGGACACCGCCGCCAACCAGATAAGCTTCAAAACCTGATTTATTCAGGCGATAGAGAACCTTCAGCGCATTATCACTGATATCTCTACGGGAAATATTGTGCTGATCGCGTGGAATGATCGTCATTGCACTTTGTTGTGAAGCCATTTGTTGTAAAGAGGGCTGTTGTGACGCAGGCACCGCATGATTCTTGCGGCCAGTATTCGTTCTGGCAGGCCTTTTCTCTTTGCGGGCCACGTTATCTTCACCGGGCACTATATCTTTACGGGCACTGCTATCACGGGCCGTGTCATCACGGACAGCTTTGCTATCGCGAGCTGATTTATCATCGCGAATCAGTACCTTACGGCAGAAATTGGCTACTCGGGTAAAAATGGTACACCTCGATAGTGGCTAATAAATTACAGAACAACAGAAAAACAGCGGCTAATCATAGCTCACCGTGCTGTCTTTGAGAATGCCGTTGTGTTTTCACTGGCGATCATCGCCCCATGATGCGGAACTGCTGCCAATGTCCAATTTTCGACGGCAAAACGTAATAATAACGGCAAATCAAGATCTTGCCAGCATTCTGGCAGAGGTTGCCGCAAAAACTTCAGTGCCTCGATTAAAATCGGGCGTGGATCGCCATGGGACAACGGCGGCGCATGATTTTGCTTAGATAGCTTATTACCATCATGATTCAATGCCAGTGGCAAGTGCAAATAGCCAGGTACGGGTTGTTTTAACTGCTGGTAGAGGGCTATCTGACGCACCGTTGGCTCAATTAAATCGGCCCGCGTACAATCTCGGTCACACCTTGAAAAGCATCATCAATCACCACTGCCAAGTTATAGGCAAATAGGCCATCTCGACGGCGAATAATGAAATCCTCTTCGGCTAGCGCGGGCGTAGCATGTAACTCACCCAGTAATTTATCACAAAAGGTATAAACCGGATGAGTCTGTCGCAAACGAATAGCCGCGCCTTTGGCGGGTAAATGGCGGTCACGGCAATAGCCGTCATATAAACCACCGATCTGCTGAATGCGGCTGCGGGTGCAGGTGCAGTAATAACTCAGCCCTTGTTGTTCCAGCCAGTCTAAGGTGGCGCGATAGGCTTCGTGGCGCTGAGATTGATAAATAACTGGGCCATCCCAATGGAGGCCATAGTGGTCCAATGTCGCTAAAATGCGGTCTGCAGCGCCAGGGATTTCACGAGGGGGATCAATATCTTCGATGCGAACTAACCAACGCCCACCTGCAGCGCGGGCTTGCAAGTAACTTCCCAATGCAGCAATCAGCGAACCAAAATGCAAATCGCCAGATGGAGAAGGTGCAAAACGCCCAATATACGGGGTCTGCGTAAGCGCAGCTTGCTCGGTATTGATATTTTCGGGCATAAAAGGAAAGGGAAATCCAGTGTGGTAAATACGGTGCCGGAGGGTGACTCTGGCACCGTGTCACAGGTTATTACTGTGTTAGCCTGCCATCTGCTTTTCGCGGATTTCGGCTAGGGTTTTGCAGTCAATACACAAATCTGCAGTGGGTCGTGCTTCCAGACGACGAATACCAATTTCTACGCCACAAGACTCGCAGAAACCGAAATCCTCATCCTCGACTTTTTTTAGCGTTTTCTCGATCTTTTTAATCAGTTTACGCTCGCGGTCGCGGTTACGAAGTTCAAGACTAAACTCTTCTTCCTGCGCAGCACGGTCTACCGGATCGGGGAAATTAGCAGCTTCGTCTTGCATGTGCGATACAGTACGGTCTACTTCGTCCCTGAGCTGGTTGCGCCATGCTTCAAGAATCCGCTTGAAATGCAACAGCTGGGCGGCATTCATATACTCTTCGCCAGGCTTCTCTTGGTATGGCTCTACCCCAGCGATGGCGAGAATGCTCAAGGACGAGGTTTTACGTTTTTGCCCTTCTTGCATGATGCTTCTCCTACATTCATACGCACTATCAAAATCCCCAATAGGGGAAAAAATCAGGCCGCTATAAATAACAGAAGGGAGGAAGGTTAGCAATTATTCCTGTCGCCTGCTTGACAATGGTGTGAGGGCAGGCGTATTTGGCGAGCAACTTCATCCAATAATCGCTTTTTTTATTCAGCGTTCTGAATGGGGTGTTTCGTCCAGTAATAACGGTAGGCGAGCATCCAGCGCAATACCGTCAGGCGATAGTTGAAAACCGTAGCAAATAACCTCCACTCCTGCTTGCTGAGCCTGAGCCAGCAATTCTGCATAGCGTTTGTCAATGTGTCGGGCAGCGGCGACCTGCCTGATGCCCGTATGCAATACGGCAAAAAAAAGTACCGCCCGGTGACCATTGGCAACCCTGTTTTGTAACTCCCTGAGATGCTTCTGACCCCGCAGAGTGACGGCATCCGGGAAATATCCACACTGTTGCTGTAATAAAGTAACCGATTTGACTTCAATATAGCAGTTAGGCCTATTTTCTGCCTGCAATAACAAGTCTATACGGCTATTTTCATCCCCATATTTAACCTCTCTTTTGACAGAAGTGTAACCAGATAATTCAACAATATAATTATTATCTATTGCTGCACTGACCAACTCATTGGCACGTAAGGTATTTACGCATATCCAATCATCGGTTTGGGTCTGAGTTAACTCCCAACTATGGGGATACTTACGTTTTGGGTTATCCGAGGTCGAATACCAGACCCGATCCCCTGGTGTGGCACAACCAGTCATTGCTCCAGTATTAGCGCAATGAATAGTTAATGTTTCTCCCGCGGGCGTCACAATATCAGCTAAAAAGCGTTTATACCGCAGGATAAGTGTGGCGGACTGTAATTTGGGGTTAAAAGATAATAACCGAGGGGCCAAAGTCAGCGGCCGGGGGTTAGATGGCATCAGGTTTCCTTTCAGCGCTAGCCAATGGCCAGCTTTGCACAATGTTATAACGGGTGCGGCCTCGTGTGAATACCGATTCATATAACGAAAAAAGGTCTGCCCGAAAGCTTTCGTTGGGGGCTTTAGCCGGTATGGCAACCGGGCGAGTCGCTCCACGGAATAATGTCACATGAGGATGAAATGGCAGCGGCGTTTGGTAACAACCACTGCGCGCTGCTTGGGATCGCAACAACTGAGCCAACTGCAACAGCCCGCGAGGGGGATTTTTACACCCGAGCCAGATCACTCCGGAATTGGGCCAGTGGCCAATATCATCCAGCGTGATGTTAAAACCTGACTGACTAATGCGCCCGGCCTGCTGCTGCAAGACCTGAGCTTTGGCGTTACTGACCTCGCCGAGGAACGCCAGTGTCAGGTGGAGATTCGCGGCAGCAATAGGGCGGCCAGCCTCGGGCGGGAAGTTATCCGCTCGCCAGGGCACAATGGTCTGCTGCAGGGGCTCCGGCAAGGCCAGAGCAAAGAACAGGCGACGAACGCTGCTTTTATTCGCACTTTCTTTATTAATCATTAGATTGGCATAATCACTCGGCTAAATACGCTATACGGTCATGATGTTACAATGGCTGACGATGAAAGTAGAGAGTGTGGGGAATAATGGGGTGGTAAGTCAGAGAGAAAGTGATACGCAGAGAGCCGCTTTACCGGTAGGTGAAGTGCTCAGTGAGCTATTGTCTGCGTTGCAAACCTCATCGCAAGTCTTACTCCATGCCCCTACCGGTGCCGGTAAATCGACCTGGCTACCGCTGCAAATCTTGCAATTGGGGGGCTTGTCTGGCCGGATTATCATGCTGGAACCCCGGCGGCTGGCGGCGAAAAATGTCGCTTACCGCTTGGCCCAACAATTGGGCGAACAACCGGGGCAGACGGTAGGCTATCGGATGCGCGCCGAGAGTAAAAGCGGGCCGGAGACACGGCTGGAAGTGGTGACTGAGGGCATTCTGACCCGCATGTTACAGCAGGACGCCGAGCTGACGGGAGTGTCTTTGGTCATTCTCGATGAATTCCATGAGCGCAGTTTACAGGCCGATTTGGCGCTGGCGCTATTGTTGGATGTGCAGCAAGGGCTGCGGGATGACCTCAAACTGCTGATCATGTCAGCGACGCTAGATAACCAGCGGCTTTCCGCACTGTTGCCATCAGCGCCAGCCATTGTTTCTGCTGGGCGCAGCTTTCCAGTCGAGCGCAGCTATCAACCTTTGTCGAGCCATGAGCGGCTGGAGGATGGGGTTGCCAATCGCGTTAAGCGCTTATTGAATGAGCAAACGGGCTCTTTACTGCTATTTTTACCCGGCGTAGGAGAGATTCATCGAGTGATGGAGCGGCTGCAAGGCGAGGTTGCCAATGATACTGACCTCTGCCCGCTGTATGGCGCTTTACCGCTCAGTGAACAGCAGAAAGCTATTCAACCGGCGTCTGTTGGGCGACGAAAAGTGGTGCTGGCGACCAATATTGCTGAAACCAGTCTGACCATTGAGGGGATCCGGCTGGTGGTCGACAGCGGGTTGGAACGAGTCGCACGCTTTGATGTCAAAAACGGCTTGACCCGGCTGGTGACTCAGCGCATCAGTCAAGCTTCCATGGTGCAACGTGCCGGGCGTGCCGGTCGACTGGAGCCGGGGATCTGCTGGCATCTGTTTGCCAAAGAGCAGGCCGAGCGGGCCGCGGAATACAGTGAACCAGAAATTCTTAACAGTGATTTATGCAGCTTGTGGCTGGAATTACTGAACTGGGGATGCCAGGATGCGGCGCAACTCAGTTGGCTTGATAGGCCGCCGCAAGCTGCACTGGCGGTGGCGCATGATTTATTGAAAAGTTTAGGGGCTATCGATGCAGCGGGGCACCTCACCCGCATGGGGCGCAGCATGGCCAGTTTGGGTTGCGAACCGCGTCTGGCCGCTATGCTGTGTTTTGCCGCCGAGCAAAGCCCGGATGCGTTAGCCACGGCGGCATTATTAGCGGCGATTCTGGAAGAGCCGCCGCGATCCGGTCAAATTGATTTACACGATTGGCTCAGCCGCCCACAACCGCACTGGCAGCGGCGTGCGAGGCAATTAACACAAAGAATTAATGCCCGTGTGGGCGCGGTTGACAGTGATATCGCCGGTCAATTGCTGGCCTTGGCTTATTCTGATCGCATCGCGCAGCAACGTGGGCAGGATGGGCGCTATCTGTTGGCTAACGGTATGGGGGCCGCTATGGCGCAAGACGAGGCGTTGTCACGAGCGCCTTGGTTGGTGGTCGCCAGCTTATTACAAAGCAGTAGCGGGCCGGACGCGCGTATTTTACTGGCATTACCGATTGAGATTGAAGCGCTAGCGAAACAACTCCCCCGTTTGGTCGAAGAGCGGACAGAGGTCGAGTGGGATGATGACAAGGGCACTTTGCGCGCCTGGCGGCGCTGGAAGATTGGGCGGCTGACTTTACGGGCGCAGCCTTTAGCGAAACCGAGTGCTGAAGCATTGCAATTCGCGCTGCTAAACTGGGTGCGCGAGCAAGGTTTACAAGTGCTCAATTGGGATGAGAATGCTGAACAGCTGCGCACCCGCTTACACTGTGCTAGCCGTTGGCTTCCCGAAGAACAATGGCCTGCGGTAGATGACGAGCATTTGCTGGGTAAACTTGAGTTGTGGTTGCAGCCGTCACTGTCTGGCGTGCGGGATTTACGTGGGCTGCGCCAAGTGAATATAGCGGAAGCACTGACTCGCCTGTTGAGCTGGCAGTTACGTCAACGGCTGGATACTGAGCTGCCAACTCACTACACTGTGCCGACCGGTAGCCGCCTATCCATTCGTTATTATGCCGATCGACCACCGGTATTAGCGGTGCGTTTGCAGGAGGTTTTTGGCGAGCAGCAAAGCCCGATGCTCGCCAGTGGGCGGGTGGCGGTGGTGCTTGAGTTACTTTCACCGGCACACCGGCCGCTACAGATTACCGGTGATTTGGCCGCTTTCTGGCAGGGAGCGTATCGCGAGGTACAAAAAGAGATGAAAGGGCGCTATCCCAAACATGTTTGGCCAGATGACCCTGCCAATACCCGGCCAACTCGCCGGACTAAAAAGTACCAAGATAAGTAAGATCACATGGCTAACAGCCAATAATTTCAGATGTTTCCCCTTTCTATCCGCTGAATTGGGGAACACATTAAGCCGCAATGCGCGTGGAGAGAAAGACATGTCTGGGGATGACCGCGAGCCAATAGGGCGCAAGGGCAAAAAAGCCCAACCCAAAGCTACACCAAAACGGCCATTGCGCCGGCGGCGTGATGAAGATGAATATGAAGAAGACTATTTAGATGACGAAGACCACGACGATGATGATTATGATGATGACGAGGAAGAACCGATGCCAAGAAAGGTAGCATCACGTCCCCCGCGCAAAAAACGCCGTTGGCTTGGGTTATTCATCAAACTGTTCCTGGTGGGCGCAGTGGTGTTGGCAATTTATGGGGTCTATCTCGATTCGCAAATCCGCAGCCGGATTGATGGCAAGGTTTGGCAACTGCCCGCCGCCGTCTATGGCCGCATGGTGAGCCTTGAGCCGGGAATGTCCTACAGCAAGAAAGAAATGATCGATTTGCTGGAAGGAATGCAATACCGCCAGGTCACTCGGATGACTCGCCCTGGCGAGTTTACCGTGCAGGGCGACAGCATTGATATTTTGCGCCGCCCGTTTGATTTCCCTGATGCGAAAGAAGGTCAAATCCGCGCGCGTTTGGTGTTTAAAAATGACAGTTTGGCGCAAATCCAAAACCTGGATAATCAGCGTGACTTCGGTTTCCTGCGTCTTGATCCCAAGCTGATCACCATGTTGCAATCTCCTAATGGTGAGCAGCGCTTGTTTGTGCCGCGTGCTGGCTTCCCTGATTTGCTGGTCGATACCTTGCTGGCAACAGAAGATCGCCATTTCTATGAGCATGATGGTATCAGCCCGTATTCTATTGGCCGCGCGATGCTGGCTAACCTCACTGCCGGTAAGGCGGTGCAGGGCGGCAGTACCTTGACGCAGCAATTGGTTAAAAACCTGTTCCTGACTAACGAGCGTTCACTGTGGCGTAAAGCCAACGAGGCCTATATGGCTCTGCTGGTGGACTACCGTTACAGCAAAGACCGGATCCTGGAACTGTATTTGAACGAAGTATATCTCGGCCAAAGTGGCAGTGATCAGATTCGCGGTTTCCCTTTGGCGAGCCTGTATTACTTTGGCCGTCCGGTGAATGAGCTGAGCCTCGATCAGCAAGCTATGCTGGTGGGAATGGTAAAAGGGGCGTCGCTGTATAACCCGTGGCGTAACCCGACTCTGGCACTTGAGCGCCGTAATCTGGTGCTGCGCTTGTTGCAGAATCAGGGGGTAATTGATGCCGAGCTGTACACTATGCTCAGCGCCCGGCCATTGGGTGTGCAGCCGAAAGGCGGGGTAATCACCCCACAGCCGGCATTTATGCAGATGGTGCGCCAAGAGTTACAGCAGAAGCTGGGCGACAAAATTAACGATTTGTCCGGCGTGAAAATCTTCACCACCCTCGATCCGGTTTCACAGGATGCGGCAGAAAAAGCCATCGAAGATGGGATTCCAGCGCTAAAAGCGGCGCGCCATCTGGATGATTTGGAAGCGGCGATGGTGATTGTCGACCGTTTCAGTGGAGAAGTTCGTGCTATGGTCGGGGGCGCGCAGCCGCAATTTGCTGGCTTTAACCGCGCGATGCAGGCTCGCCGTTTAGTGGGGTCACTCGCCAAACCACCGACCTATCTGACTGCCCTGAGTGAGCCGGATAAATACCGCCTGAATACCTGGCTGGCGGACCAACCGCTGTCGATTAAATTACCCAACGGCTCATCATGGCAGCCGAAAAACTATGATCGTCAGTTCCGTGGTCAGGTGATGCTAATTGATGGTTTGGCAAACTCGCTGAACGTGCCGACGGTAAATCTGGGGATGTCTGTCGGGCTGGATCAAATAAGTGCCATGCTGCAACGTTTGGGCATTCCGAAAAATGTGATTAACCCGGTTCCGGCGATGTTACTGGGGGCGATTGACTTGACTCCGGTGGAAGTGGCGCAGGAATATCAGACTATCGCCAGTGGTGGGAATCGCGCGCCATTGTCCGCCGTGCGCTCGGTAATTGCTGAAGATGGCACTGTACTGTATCAGAGCTTCCCGCAGGCGGAGCGCATGGTACCGGCACAGGCAGCTTATTTGACCCTTTACGCCATGCAGCAAGGGGTCGCCCGCGGGACATCTCGTTCATTATCAGTGAAATTCTCAAAATACAATCTGGCCGCCAAAACCGGTACCACCAATGACTTGCGTGATAGCTGGTTTGCCGGTATTGATGGCAAAGAAGTGGCGATTGCTTGGGTGGGGCGCGACAATAATGGCCCAGCCAAGTTGACCGGTGCTAACGGTGCGCTGACCTTGTATCGCCGCTATCTTGAGAATCAAACCCCATTGCCGCTGGTATTGCAGCCACCGGAAGGGATTAGCCAGATGAATATTGATTCGGCTGGTAATTTTGTCTGTGGTGATGGCGGCGGTATGCGCTCAATCCCTGTTTGGACAGAAAATCCACAAGGATTGTGCCAAGCCGCTCAACCTGCGGAACAAGCTAAACCTGATGGCGATGGTGTTGCGGGTTGGATCAAAGACATGTTCGGCCAGTAATGTTCAAAGGGCGTCGCTAAAATAATTGGCACGGTGATTGTCACCGTGCCAATTGTTCATTTCTCTTCACTTCCGCTATTTGCACTCATCTTCTGTACTTCATCCAGCTAAATCGACAGGCTTTGCGCTTGCAGTTCGCCGTGAGTTACGCATAAACTAGCTGCTTTGATAATTATTATCGTTTCGATTCACTTTCTCGTTATTTGTCGATAACGTTCGGGTCACAGTAACGGTTAAAACCGCTAACATTCAATCGCAGGGCACTATCTTGGACCAACAGGCAAGCCAATCCAGCGTGTTTTCACTCCGTGAGTTGAGTTTTTCGGTTCCTGGCCGAATTTTATTGCAACCCTTGTCACTGACCTTTCCACAGGGGAAAGTCTGTGGACTTATCGGCCATAATGGTTCCGGTAAATCGACACTTTTAAAAATGCTGGGCCGCCACCAACCGCCTGCCAGTGGCGAGGTGTTGCTCAATGGTGTGCCATTACCCCAGTGGGACAACAAAGCGTTTGCCCGTGAAGTGGCTTATTTGCCACAGCAATTACCGGCAGCGGAAGGAATGGCTGTGCGTGAGCTGGTGGCGATGGGTCGTTACCCATGGCATGGTGCGCTAGGGCGTTTTCGTCAAGAAGACCGCGAGCAGGTGGAAGAGGCTATTGCGCAGGTGGATTTAAAACCACTGGCGAACCGGTTGGTCGACAGTTTATCCGGCGGCGAGCGCCAACGTGCCTGGTTGGCGATGATGGTGGCACAAAATAGCCGCTGCCTGTTACTCGACGAACCGACCTCAGCGCTGGATATTGCTCATCAGGTTGAAGTCTTGGGGCTGATTCAGCGTCTTAGCCGTGAGCGCGGTTTGACCGTCATTGCGGTATTGCACGATATTAATATGGCAGCCCGCTATTGTGATCATTTAGTGGCATTACGCGGGGGCGAGATGATAGCGCAAGGCCCGGCGGACAGCCTGATGCAGGGCGCGGTATTGGAGCAAATTTACGGTATTCCTATGGGAATATTGCCGCATCCAGCCGGTGGTGCGCCGGTAAGTTTCGTGTATTGATGAAAATGCATTTCCCCATAGCTGCGGTGCGGCCGAACCTGACTCGGCGTAGATTGCTCACCGCGTTAGCCTTATCGCCATTATTATATTCATTGCCCGGATGGGCGGTGAATCCCCCTAAAATTGCTGTTCGCGGGGGCGTTGCTGTGGATAGGATCGTTGCTCTGGAATGGTTGCCCGCTGAATTATTGCTGGCGCTGGGGGTCACGCCGTACGGTGTGGCTGATACTCATAATTACCGGTTATGGGTCGAAGAACCGGCATTACCTGCCAGTGTTATTGATGTCGGCCAGCGCACAGAACCTAATTTGGAATTGCTGCAACAAATGGCGCCGTCATTGATTCTGATGTCCGAGGGTTTTGGCCCCTCACCAGAGAAACTCGCGCCTATCGCCCCATCGATGAGTTTTGCTTTTAGCCAACAGGGGAGTTCACCGCTCGCCGTCGGTAAAAGTTCATTGCGTGCATTAGGCCAGCGGCTGGGGTTAGAAGCCGCTGCTGAACAGCATATCGCCGATTTTAACCATTTTATGCAAGTTGCTCGCCAGCGGATATTTAATGCCCAAAATACATCATTATTGATGTTTTCTCTGTTGGATGCTCGCCACGCGTTGGTCATCGGCCAAGGTAGTCTGTTCCAGGATGTATTAAACGAATTGAATATTAAAAATGCCTGGCAGGGTGAAACTAATTTTTGGGGCAGTGCGGTGGTGGGTATCGAACGTTTAGCAACGGTAAAACCGGGGCGGGCTATGTGCTTCGTCCAGGGTAATAGTGAAATACTACAACAGGTTACCCGTACACCACTATGGCAATCCATGTCATTCGTGCGTCAAAATCAATTACAGATACTGCCCGCAGTATGGTTCTATGGCGCAACATTGTCCGCCATGCGATTCGTGCGCTTATTAGAATCGGCGTGGGATAAATCCTGATGATGACAAATACCCCGCGTAAAAGTTGGCTTCTGCCTATCAGCCTACTTGGCTTATTGCTGATTTTGGCGGTGGTGCTGACACTGCACAATTTTAGCCAGACATTACCGGCTCCGCTCTGGGGCACTGCGTTATGGCAACCCGACGGCGATGACGTGCGCCAAATGTTATTCCATTACAGCCAACTTCCCCGCTTGGCAGTGGCACTGCTAACCGGTGCCGGATTAGGGTTGGTGGGGGTTTTGTTCCAGCAAGTATTGCGAAATCCATTGGCTGAACCCGCCACCTTGGGTGTCGCCGCAGGGGCGCAGCTTGGTCTAACCATTGCGACGTTGTGGATGCTGCCCGGCGGTGAACTGACCCGCCAACTGGCAGCAATGGCCGGTGGTATTACTATTGGCGTGCTGGTATTTGGCGTGGCTTGGGGCAAGCGAATGTCGCCGGTGACACTGATACTGGCGGGGTTGGTTCTCGGCCTTTACTGTAGTGCAGTCAGCAATCTGCTGGCGTTATTTAATTATGACCAACTGCAAGGGTTGTTCCTGTGGAGTAGCGGCGCTCTGAATCAACAAGATTGGAGCACGGTACAGTTTTTGCTACCTCGTTTGCTGATAACCGGCGTATTGGCGGCTTTATTGATTCGCCCATTAACCTTGCTCGGGCTGGATGATGGTGTCGCCCGTAATTTAGGGTTAGGGCTATCATTGGCTCGGCTTAGTGCGCTGGGGATAGCAATCTTGTTTAGTGCAATGTTGGTTAATGCGGTCGGTGTCATTGGTTTTATTGGTCTTTTTTCTCCGCTGTTGGCAAAGGTTTTGGGCGCTCGTCGGTTATCGCAGCGCCTAATATTGGCACCGGTATTAGGCGCATTGTTGTTGTGGGTAACGGACCAAGGGCTCATCTGGTTGGCACAAGTCTGGCAAGAAATTCCGACCGGTGCCGCCACCGCGCTGATTGGCGCACCGCTACTATTATGGTTGTTGCCCCGCTTACACAGCGCAACGGCACCGAGTATAGATTTTGGCGATCATGTTCCCGCTGAGCGGCAACATTTGGGTCTCTGGGTCAGTGCTGGCTTACTGATACTGCTTGCCGGTTTGATGGTAGCGCTGATGTTTGGTCGTGATAGCCATGGCTGGAATTGGATTCGCGGTGATGATATCCAGGCATTATTACATTGGCGCTGGCCGCGAGTATTCGCTGCATTGGCGGCGGGTATGATGTTGGCGGTTGCGGGCACATTAATTCAAAAGCTGACGGGCAATCCGATGGCCAGCCCCGAGGTATTGGGGATCAGCTCCGGTGCATCTTTCGGTGTCGTGATTATGATGTTTATTGTGCCAGGCAATGCACTGGCCTGGTTGTTACCCGCGGGGAGTTTGGGCGCGGCCGCGACATTATTGCTGATTCTGGTGGTTGCAGGGCGAGGAGGGTTCTCTCCCGGTAGAATGTTATTGGCGGGAATTGCATTGAGCACTGCCTTTACCACGGTCATTACTATGTTACTAGCAAGCGGCGATCCCCGTATGCGCGGTTTGCTGACATGGATTTCTGGCTCCACCTATGCCGTTGATGCTCCACAAGCATTGAGCACCGGTGCCATCGCCCTGATTTTGATGGCATTAGCACCACTGTGCCGCCGTTGGTTAATGATTTTACCATTGGGAAGTGTGACAGCCAGAGCATTAGGTGTGGCGCTAGCGCCTAGTCGGCTAGCCATCTTGTTACTGGCAGCCACCATGACAGCGGCTGCTACATTGACGGTCGGGCCATTAAGTTTTGTTGGTCTGATGGCACCTCATATGGCTCGTATGCTGGGCTTCCGCCGAGCTATTCCGCAGTTATTTATCGCGGCTATTTTAGGTGGCTTATTGATGGTATTTGCTGATTGGTGCGGCCGGATGCTGCTATTCCCAAATCAGATCCCTGCCGGATTGTTAGCGACGTTTATTGGCGCGCCATATTTTGTTTATTTATTGCGTAAGCAAGGGCGATAATTAGATTTTATCGTTTATCTCATTGAGCTCCATGATAGATTTGTTCTTCATGGGCTGATGAGATGGCGATATTAGATATTTTCATTACCTTTTGATTATAATAATCATCTAAAAGTACTTTCTAAAAAATAAATAAAATAATTAAATATAAAAAGATAATTATATTTTGACTTTTATTTATATAAAAACATTCTATATGAATTTATATGGTAATGTAAAAATAGCAAAGGAGGTCAAAGTTGGTTGCCATCAAGGTAACTATTTGTTTAATAACTATTTAATTATCTATATTTGTATTGGACTTAATTTTATCATGTACTCTATGGTACTGATTTTCCTTATCTGTTAGTTAGTAATAATTATATTAGAGGGAAATAATATGACTAAACTAGACTATGAAAAAAACAAATCTGATGTATATCAATTTGATAATAAAGGTGTTTCTAAAGTTGTGCTCATTTATAGTCTATTGGTTATAGGCTTTGGTTTGTTACTCAACTCTGACTTATTGACAGGTTCTCTGCTGATATTATCAGATACTGTTCAACCAATAATAAATAGCATAGTAAATTATTGCCCACATGAAGTTAAAATACCGGAAATACCTCTGGGACCAGGTTGGAATAATAGTGACAGTAACATTCCACAACAGCTAGAGATATCCGAATTATTTTATAATATTAAGTCGCTTACATGAGATTGAGTATGAGTTTTTAACCATCTCCCAGTGTAGGAGATGGTTAATGGACTAAGATTAAAGCTTGGCGAAGCACCGACGAGCGGCATCCACCGTTTTCTGAATATCTTCTTTGCTGTGCGCCACAGACATAAAACCGGCTTCAAAAGCAGATGGAGCCAAATAAACACCTTCTTCCAACATCAAATGGAAGAAGCGTTTGAAGCGCTCAACATCGCAATTCATCACATCCTGATAGCAAGTGACGGTTTCAGCGCCAGTAAAGAAAATACCGAACATACCGCCGACATGGTTAACGACCAACGGGATATTCTCTGCTTTAGCGGCATGCAGTAGGCCGCTTGCCAGCGAATCGGTTAATTCGGTCAGGGTTTCATGGACCCCCACCTGTGCAACTTCGGTCAGACAAGCAAAACCGGCAGCCATGGCGATGGGGTTACCGGACAGCGTACCCGCCTGATAAACCGGGCCAGTGGGTGCCAGTGCATCCATCACATCACGACGACCGCCGAAAGCACCCACCGGCATACCGCCACCGATGATTTTACCCAGGCAAGTTAAGTCAGGTATGACATTGTAGTAATCTTGCGCGCCAGCTAATGCCACCCGGAAACCGGTCATAACCTCATCAATAATCAGCAGTGCTCCAAATTTGTCACACAGTGCTCGCAGGCCGGGCAGGAACTCGGGTAATGGCGGGACGCAGTTCATGTTACCGGCGACTGGCTCGACAATAATACAGGCGATATCTTGTGGGTATTGTTCGAAGGCCTCTCGTACTGAATCCAGATCGTTATAAGTACAGGTCAAAGTGTGTTTAGCAAAATCAGCTGGTACACCCGGAGAGTTTGGTTGCCCAAGAGTCAGAGCACCGGAACCGGCTTTGACCAGCAAGCAGTCGGCGTGACCATGGTAGCAGCCTTCAAACTTGATAATTTTATCGCGGCCAGTGAAGCCACGAGCCAGACGAATAGCACTCATGGTTGCTTCAGTACCGGAGTTGACCATTCGCACCATATCCATTGTTGGGACTAAATTGGTGACCAATTCAGCCATTTTGACTTCCATTTCAGTGGGGGCGCCAAAGCTCAGACCGCGCTCGACGGCTTCAATGACAGCCTGACGAATTGCCGGGTGATTATGCCCCAAAACCATTGGCCCCCAGGAGCCAACATAATCAATATAAGCTTTGCCATCGACATCAAACAAATATGCGCCATCAGCACGTTCAATAAACAATGGGCTGCCACCGACGCCGGTGAATGCCCGCACCGGAGAGTTAACCCCGCCTGGGATCAACTCTTTTGCTTGGGCATACAGACTTTCGGATTTACTCATAAACAGCTCCTGAATTAGGTGACATTAACATTGGCAACATCAGCTTTGGCAATCAACAATGCTGCTTATTCTAAAGGACTGGCTGCGGTTATCAAATGATTGGGCATATTTAACAGCCAGCTTGCGCGACATGCCGCAAAACTTAAGAAAAAATCTTTTCTGAGCAAGATCATTTCATGGGCGTTTAATCAGGCACATTATTAATGTGTAAGCTAGACTCATATTGTTCATTTGTATTACTTATTATTTAACTGACAAGCATACAAACTATGACTGATTCAACGCAAAATATACCCAATGAAGGCATTTCTGAAGTCAAACGTGGCCGCTTTATCCATGCATTGGTTAATCGCGACACAACACCCTTAGTTATTCTTATCATGGCCGCTATCGTAGGGGCGGTCACTGGTTTATTGGGGGTCGCATTTGATCGCGGTGTCGATTGGATCCAGCAAGAAAGGTTGGCGACCCTCGCTAAGGTTGCTGATAATGCAATTTTAGTCTGGCCGCTGGCTTTTATTATGTCGGCGCTATTGGCTATGTTGGGGTATTTTCTGGTACGCCGTTTTGCGCCCGAGGCGGGGGGCTCTGGGATACCCGAAATAGAAGGGGCAATGGAGGAGATGCGCCCAGTTCGCTGGTGGCGGGTCATTCCGGTTAAGTTCAT
Organism: Yersinia kristensenii; assembly: GCF_900460525.1. Lineage (NCBI taxonomy): Bacteria > Pseudomonadati > Pseudomonadota > Gammaproteobacteria > Enterobacterales > Yersiniaceae > Yersinia > Yersinia kristensenii. Next base: position 461,334 of record NZ_UHIY01000001.1, on the reverse strand, counting down.
TGGTGGGCTTGGTACTCTCGGGGCTGGTATGGTGTTAGGCCGAGAGGGGCCAATGGTGCAAATGGGGGGTAATAGTGGGCGGATGATTGTCGACATCTTCCGTTTGCGCAGCTCAGAAGCACGCCATTCATTATTAGCGACCGGTGCAGCAGCGGGGCTCTCAGCCGCTTTTAATGCTCCATTGGCCGGGATTTTATTTGTTATTGAAGAGATGCGTTCGCAGTTCCGCTATAGCTTGGTCTCCATCAAAGCGGTATTTGTGGGAGTCATTACTTCAACCATTGTTTACCGCTATTTTAATGGTGAGCGTGCGATTATTGATGTAGGAAAACTCAGTGATGTTCCGCTGAATACCTTGTGGCTCTATCTGTTGCTGGGCATTATTTTCGGTGCTGTGGGAGTGATGTTTAATGCGTTGATATTTCGTACACAAGATCTATTTGTGCGTTTCCACGGCGGCGACTGGCGCAAATTGGTATTAATCGGTGGTTTGTTGGGGGGAATGTGTGGCTTACTGGCATTGATTCATGGCGAAGCGGTAGGCGGTGGTTTTGCCTTAATCCCCATCGCAGTCGCCGGTAATTTCAGTATTGGTATGTTGCTCTTTATCTTTATTGCGAGAGTCATTACCACTTTACTGTGTTTTGGCTCTGGTGCTCCTGGTGGGATATTTGCTCCAATGTTGGCTCTGGGAACCATTTTGGGAACCGCGTTTGGCCTATCCTGCGCGCATTTTTTTCCGCAATACAGTATTGATGCCGGCACTTTTGCTATTGCCGGAATGGGGGCGTTATTTGCCGCGTCGGTACGTGCCCCGTTAACCGGAATCGTGTTGGTGTTGGAAATGACCGATAATTATCAACTTATTTTGCCGATGATTGTGACTTGCTTGGGGGCGACCTTAATAGCGCAGTTTATGGGGGGTAAACCCTTGTATTCAGCTATTTTGGCCCGCACATTACAAAGACAAGAGCAGGCAGCAAAGGCAAAGGCAGCAAAGGCAAAGGCAGCGGAACAACAGGCCGCAGTTGAAAGTAGCACCCAAACAGGTAGATAATATATAACATTAGGCCACAATACTTGAATGAATTACTCGGGTATTGGATAATCAATAGACAGATCAGGCTGCCATTGTAGTAACCTGCACCTCGAACACCGGTTGGGAGTGATGAGTATGAGTGATGAAACAGTACTGCCCCTGCAGTTTACCGAGGCAGCGGCAAAAAAAGTGAAACTGTTGATTTCTGATGAGGAAAATCCAAATCTGAAACTACGGGTTTACATTACCGGTGGCGGATGCAGTGGGTTCCAGTATGGCTTTACTTTTGATGATCAGATCAACGACGGCGATATGACCATTGAGAAGCAAGGTGTTGAGCTGGTCGTGGACCCAATGAGCTTGCAATATCTGGTTGGTGGCGCAGTGGATTACACCGAAGGGCTGGAAGGTTCTCGCTTTATCGTGACTAATCCGAACGCGAAGAGTACTTGTGGGTGCGGTTCTTCTTTCAGCATCTAACCTACCCTTTATCCTTGGTGCTACAGCTATGTTAGCGGCATTCATGCACCCGAATCACTTACTTGAGTAAGCGCATTGGGATTTACTGGTTTGCTGCCTTGCTGTGGCACCAATGTTTTTGGGTATAAAATCACCGAAGGTTTTGATAAAAAAAACCGCAACCTCCATAGTCGCGGTTTTTTTATATCTGAATATTACCATTCAACAGTAATCAATCGCACCATTTGGTCGGCACTGTTTTTGCTGACATATGGTCCATTTGATGCAATCAAGGAATGGCTGATTCTCGGTTCTGTAACCAATCCATTTCCTCTATCACACTGTATTCTTGGATAATTCATTTTTGGATCATTCACTACGTGTTCATTTTTATTCGGTAAGTGCACCTGACAAGATGGCACGATAGTCAGATGTAAATCTATTGTGCCGCTTAGCCCCTGGGCTAGCGACGGACTGGTAAGAATGACCAGCCAAAACATCAATAAAGAATATTTCATGATTTATAACTGCATTTTTAGCCGCTACTATTTTGTTCAGGCAGCTATGACTCTAGGTATCGGACAATTATTTAAAAACTTGAAGATTTAATTCGTACTCATCCCCACATCTCATCCTAATGAATAAGGCTTGTAAACTCAGTGAGAGCTTACAATTAAGATATATTGTACAAAATACAGGCTGTTATTGGCAATCAGAATGATGGATGGTCATTAGTGCTCTATTTCAAATGTTGGCAGTTTTAAGCGCCAGCGAATAGCGGCAAGCCTGATACCTAAGGTTATCACCATGCCTAGCATCATTGCTTGCTGTAGCGGCATACCAAAAGTATAAAACGCAGTAGCATGCACAATACCGCCAATAATACAGGCCGTAGCATATATTTCAGTACGCAGGATCATCGGGATCTCGCGAGCGAGTACATCACGGATAATCCCACCCCCGACGCCAGTTATAACCCCCATACAAATAGCCACTAGCGGGCTGGCACCAGCAGCAAAGGCTTTATTGACCCCGATACCCACGAATACCGCCAGACCAATGGCATCCAGTACAGGTAGAATCCATTTAGGTGTTCGCCGTGGTTGCCTTACCAGCAAGATAGTTGCCAGACAAGTCACCATAGCGACCACTAAGTCGGTAGGATCTTTCACCCAAAATACAGGGCCATTGGCTAAGGCCATATCACGAATTGTGCCACCACCAACGGCAGTCACTACCCCCAAAACCAACACGCCAAAGGGATCCATACGCAACTTCCCCGCCAGTAATACACCAGAGATAGCAAATACCGCAGTACCTAAAATATCCAGCCAATAAACCAGCATTAATGTGACTCCGCCACAGGGGATGGAAGACTGGCCATTTGCTGGCACAGTTGTTTAGCGGCCAGCAGAATACGTGGGCCAGCACGATTAAACCAGTCTTCATTAAGAGTTATCACAGGAACTGCAAGTTGGGGCTGCCAAAAGGCGTGGATATTATCTGCCTGGGACTTATCACCGCTCACCACGATAACCTGTGGTTGGCGGGTCATTACTTGTTCACGACTGACTTGCGGCCAGGGAACTCGGCTACCAGCAAAAATATTTTCCCCACCGCAGAGAGAAACAACTTCACTCTGTAACGTATGTCCGGAACTGGTAAACAGCGGTTGAGTACCGAATTGTAGGAAAGTGCGTAACGGCTGGTTACGCGCATTCTGGCGACGTAACTCGGTGACCTCATGACGCAACTGAATCGCCGCCTGATGTGCTTGCTCTGGGTGTGGGCTATATTGGGCTAATTTATCCAGATCATCTGCGATTTGATCAATATTAATCGGATCAGAGTAGAAAATCGGGATACCAAAAGAAGCTAATTGATCCAGCGGACGTTGGGGATTCCCTCCGCGCCAGGCGAGAATCAAATCTGGCTTTAATGCCAGAATACGTTCGATATTCACCCCTTGCCATGAGGCTACATGTTCCAGTTTTTTAGCGGCTTCAGGATAGTCAGAGTAAGCACTTACTGCAATCAGCTTATCCCCTAGTCCAGCAGCATAGGCCAATTCTGTGGTACTGGGTGATAAACTGATAACCCGCTCAGCCGCCAGTGAGGATGAGGTAAATAGGCTGAGCAACAATAACATCGCTGCTTGAGGCAGGATTATTGTTGCTCGTGCCAAGAGGGCAATATTAAGCTGCACCATTAATCGCGGTGAGCCAGTGTAGTTAACATTGCTTCAATCATTAATGTCGACTGTTGAGCGGCGACCACCAAAAACTCTTCAAAGCTCAGGTGAGATTCCTGATCGGCGACATCAGAAATAGCGCGAACGACAACAAAGGGTGTATTGAACAGGTGGCAAACATGGCCGATAGCCGCAGCTTCCATTTCAACAGCAGCAACTGTCGGGAAAGTCGCGCGAATGCGAGCCAAAGGAGCGGCGCCATTAATAAAAGCATCACCGCTGCAAATCAGGCCACGAACTGCATTTAAATTCAATTCATTGATGCAACTTTCAGCCAGTTCAATCAGCTCAGAAGACGCGCTGAAAGCAGCCGGACAACCAGCCATCTGCCCTGGTTCATAGCCAAAAGCAGTCACATCTGCGTCGTGATAGCGGACTTCAGTAGAAACTACAATATCACCGACTTTTAGGCTAGAAGCCAGACCACCCGCCGAACCGGTATTGATAACAATGTCTGGCTGGTAATGCTCTAATAATAGCGTGGTGCCCATTGCCGCAGACACTTTACCGATACCGGATTTGAGTAGGGCGACATCTACGCCATTGAGTTGGCCGGTGTAAATCTCACAACCTGCACGAGCCAAAGTTTGGCGATTTTCAATTTTGTCACGCAGCAACGTAACTTCTTGCTCCATTGCACCAATAATTCCTACTTTCATATGGATACCTGCCGATTTTAAAGAGTAGATTAGTCTGTAATTATCAATACACAGTTTATCAGGTAAGTGAGATAGTCGGGTAGCTCACCCAAGATAATGCGTAATGTGCCGCAGTTCATACGCAATCAGCCAAAGTTCACACGTAATCAATTGCATCTTCTACTGAGAGTGGGTATCACTGTATTTAGATGAATGATCAGGGGGTAATATGTCCGGGATCGACTTTAAACAGAAAATTAGTGTTCAGCGGCCATTTGGTAAACCAAGTTCGGCTGAAGATGAATATGAGATTACCCGGGTATTTGAAAGTGATCGCGGCCGGATTGTAAACTCTGCGGCTATTCGGCGTTTACAACAAAAAACACAAGTCTTCCCCTTGGAGCGCAATGCTGCTGTTCGCAGCCGTTTGACCCATTCACTGGAAGTTCAGCAGGTTGGCCGTTATATCGCCAAAGAGATCCTCAATCGCTTTAAGCAAGATAAAAAAATCAGTGTCTATGGGCTGGATAAGCTGCTTGATCCTTTTGAAAGTATTGTAGAAATGGCGTGCCTAATGCATGACATTGGTAACCCGCCTTTTGGGCATTTTGGCGAGTCAGCAATTAATAATTGGTTTACTAAACAAATGGATCCTAATGGCGGTGGCGCTGAGCCGCGCAGCAACGATCAATGCCAGGTTAAGGTATTAAAGTTGCGGGATGGGGAAACTGAACTTAATATTTTGCGTAGTAAAATTCGCCATGACTTGAGCCAATTTGAGGGTAATGCGCAAGCAATTCGCTTGGTTTATAGCTTATTAAAGCTGAACCTCACCTATGCGCAGGTTGGCTGTATTCTTAAATATACCAAACCGGCTTATTGGTCGGGTGATATTCCGGTTTCTCATAACTATTTGATGAAGAAGCCAGGATTTTATCTCGCGGAAGAAGATTATGTTAAAGATTTACGTCGTGAACTCAATATGGGTGAGTTTAACCGTTTTCCGCTGACCTATATTATGGAAGCTGCCGATGATATTTCTTATTGTATTGCCGACTTGGAAGATGCGGTCGAAAAGAATATTTTCAGTGTTGAACAACTTTATGACCATATGATGCAAGAGTGGGGCGATGTTGCTCATGGTGATTTGTTTGATAAAGTGGTTGGCGGTGCATTTCGTCAATTAGGACGAGGGCAAGGTCGGCGCAGTTCGGAAGACCAATTCTTTATGTATTTACGGGTTAATACCGTAGGGAAATTAGTTCCCCATGCAGCACAGCGTTTTATTGATAATCTTCCCGCTGTATTTTCAGGCTCGTTTAATCAGGCTTTATTAGAAGATTCCAGTGCGGCGTGTAAATTACTGCAAATTTTTAAAAAAGTCGCGGTGAAGCATGTATTCAACCATCCGGAAGTAGAACAGCTTGAATTACAAGGGTATAGAGTTATTAGTGGGTTGCTTGATATATATAGCCCTCTATTAGCTATGCCCCAAGCAGCGTTTACACAATTAGTGGCAGAAGACAGTCATCGTCAGTACCCGATTGAGACCCGCTTGTTCCATAAATTGTCGACTAAACATCGCTTAGCTTATGCGGAGTCAGCAGAGCGGTTAAGTAATTTATCGCCAGAACAACATGAGATATATGAGTATTATTATCGCGCACGTCTAATTCAGGATTATATCAGTGGCATGACAGATCTTTATGCTTATGATGAATATCGACGTTTGATGGCTGCGGAATAGTATGCAGAAAAACTAAAGTGCCTGTTTAATTAACTATAGATTTGTAAAGGCGGACAATATTTTTTACTTTTGCAGTGATTGGTTCTCTGAACTTCATCCCCCATATTTAATCTTACTATGCAAGACGACTATATTCTTATTACTTGAGATTGCTGTGGTGTGAGCTGTTCGCATTCACCCGATTCACTAAATTGAGTTAGATTCTCGGGTTTGCCAGTTGTAACTGCGGCAACATCAACTATTACGGGATAAGTCTGTTATACACCATTTATTGACTCATTATTAATTGTATAGCGAGAGCCAGAATACATGAAAAAAACAACTTTAGTGTTAAGTGCATTGGCATTGAGCATCGGTTTAGCCATGGGGCCGGTTTCTTCTGCCATTGCGGCAGAGACGGCTTCTTCCAGCAGCCAGCAGCTCCCTAGCCTAGCGCCAATGCTAGAGAAGGTAATGCCTTCGGTTGTGAGTATTAATGTGGAGGGGAGTGCTCAGGTAAGCAATGCCGGTGCCGGCGGTATACCACCACAGTTCCAGCAATTCTTTGGTGATGATTCACCATTCTGCCAGGACGGTTCTCCGTTCCAGGGTTCGCCGATGTGTCAGGGTGGGCCTGGTAGTAAAGGCGGTGCGCCAAACAAACAGGATTTCCGTGCCTTAGGTTCAGGTGTAATTATTGATGCTGCTAAGGGTTATGTCGTTACCAATAATCACGTAGTGGATAATGCGACCAAAATCAGCGTTAAGCTGAGCGATGGCCGTAGCTTTGATGCAAAAGTGATCGGTAAAGATCCACGTACTGATATCGCATTGTTACAGCTGAAAGATGCTAAAAACCTGACTGCGATTAAAATTGCCGATTCTGATCAATTGCGTGTCGGGGATTATACTGTTGCTATCGGTAACCCATATGGCCTGGGTGAAACCGTAACCTCGGGTATCGTGTCCGCGCTGGGGCGCAGTGGTTTGAATGTGGAAAACTATGAAAACTTTATCCAGACTGACGCAGCCATTAACCGGGGTAACTCAGGCGGCGCTCTGATCAATCTGAATGGTGAGCTGATCGGGATTAACACGGCGATCCTGGCACCTGATGGCGGCAACATTGGTATCGGTTTTGCTATCCCAAGTAACATGGTGAAAAACCTGACCTCGCAGATGGTTGAATTTGGCCAGGTGAAACGTGGTGAGTTGGGTATCATGGGCACCGAGCTGAATTCTGAGCTGGCGAAAGCCATGAATGTTGATGCACAGAAAGGTGCCTTTATCAGCCAGGTATTGCCAAAATCTGCTGCGGCTAAAGCAGGGATCAAGGCGGGTGATGTGATTGTCAGCATGAATGGCAAAGCCATCAACAGTTTCGCTGGCTTCCGTGCTGAGATTGGTACTCTGCCCGTGGGCAGCAAAATGACCTTGGGTCTGCTGCGTGAGGGTAAACCGATCAATGTGGAAGTCACATTAGAGCAGAGCAGCCAAACTCAAGTTGATTCCGGTAATCTTTACACCGGCATTGAAGGGGCGGAGCTGAGCAACTCTGATGTGAATGGCAAGAAAGGCGTGAAAGTTGATAGTGTGAAACCTGGCACTGCTGCTGCGCGTATCGGCCTGAAAAAAGGCGATATCATCATGGGTGTAAACCAGCAACCGGTTCAGAATCTGGGTGAGCTGCGTAAAATCCTTGATACCAAACCATCGGTATTAGCGTTGAGTATTCAGCGTGGTGATACTTCACTTTATTTGCTGATGCAGTAATCGTCACTGATACAGTGACCGGTGTTTATATAGAAAAAGTATAAATACCGTAACAAAGGGCACAGCCGTTTATCGCTGTGCCCTTTTTATTTATGTCCGATGCCGCGTTGATATCAGGCTGCGCCCAAATAATTTCGGGCAGCATAGCGAACGTTATCTATCTCATCTAATAATTCAAGCCACTCAGGCTGCAAATCTTGCAACTCAGTTTGCTGGCGTAATTGTTGTTCAATCGTCATACATAATTGCCGCAACCGTGGCACACCGCTACATGCACAGCTGCCATGAAACTTATGAATCAGATTTAGAATATCATCATCTTGAGCACCAGCCAGAATCGCCTGTACGCGCTCTGCCACTTGCGGGGTGAACTCTAACAACATGGTTAAAAGGTCTTTGGCCAGCGTTTCTTTATTTGCTGCTTGTCTCACAGCCAATGGCCAGTCTATTGACCCCTGACATTCCGATGGAGGAATAGATTGAATGTCAGTTTCTACGCTAAGTTCTGATTTATAATCAAATTGATAGCGTGAAATTGCTTGTATTAGCCGAGCTTCATCAATGGGTTTTGCCAGATAATCTGCCATCCCCAATTTTAATAATTGCTCTTGCTGCCCACGGACGGCATGAGCAGTGACGGCAATGATCGGCGTGTCTTGGTGATGTGACATCTGATGAATCACTTCACTGGCACGAATGCCGTCGATTTCCGGCATTTGGATATCCATTAAAATGATGTCCAACGTATTTTCACGGGCGTAGGTTATGGCTTTTGCTCCGCTGTCACATAACACGGTTTCTTCAACCAGTTCTTCCAGTAAGGTTCCTATTAATTTCAAGTTAGCCGGGTTGTCGTCCACGGCCATAACTTTAAATGGCAATTTTGGCAATTTACCGGGTTGTTCTGTCACGGCTAATTCGCTAAGAGGTTCTTCACATAGTAATAAAGGAATCAATCGATTAGATGATAATGGTTTTATCAGACAGGCCTTGGCACCAATTTGTTTAAGTTGCTCAGCTTCCACTTGTGACTGACTTGGTAGTGCTAGAATAACGCGATCAGCAATTTTGAGTGCGGCCACTAATTTATCCTGATGAACTGCCATATTATTGCGGAATGGAATGGGAACCCCTACCAGCAGGAAATCATAATGCTGTAACGGCAATTGCACTAATGTCTGGCTATGAGTGACCTGCAAAGGCGTGATGCTGAGAATATCCAGTGTTGCTCTTGCCGCTGTGGCATTGCGTTCAATATAGGCCAGGGCTTTCCCTTCCAGATGCGACATATCGGGATGGCGATAGGCAATGGTTTCATTGAGATCCAAAGTGAGGTGGAATCTGAAAGTAGACCCTCGATCAACCTGGCTATGGAAGCTGATATCGCCGCCCATTTCTTTGACCAATCTTTCGGTAATGACCAGCCCAAGCCCGGTCCCCCCGTGTCGACGTGAAATACTGGCATCGGCTTGACGAAATGCCTGGAACAATTGGGCTTGCTGGGATTCAGAAATGCCAATGCCGGTATCGTGAATTTCTACCACCAAGGTCACTTGCTGCGGAGTTTTTGCCTGGGTGGCCACCAGAATATCGATATTGCCCTGTTCGGTGAACTTAATCGCATTACCTAGCAAGTTGGTGACTATTTGCTGTAAACGCATAGCATCACCAATCACTTGCTCCGGAACATCATTATTAACATGGAGGGTCAACTCCAAGCCTTTTTCATGGGCGGTATGTGCCAACAGAATAATGACTTCATCCAAGGCACCACGCAGTGGGAAAGGAATATGTTCAAGAACCAGTTTTTCGGCTTCTAACTTGGAGAAGTCCAGTACATCATTAATGATGCATAACAGATTGTTGGCCGATCGCTGGATGGTTTGTAGATAATCAGTTTGTGTCGGTGTCAGTGATGTTTTGAGTGTTTGGCGGGTAAAGCCAATCACTCCATTCAGAGGGGTTCGTAACTCATGAGACATATTGGCCAGAAATTCAGATTTAATCCGCGCGGCTTCTTGCGCACGTTTTTTCGCCAGCCCCAATTCAACGTTTTGGATTTCCATCTGTTCCAGTGTTTCACGCAAATCTGACGTGGCTTGATCAATATTTTGCTGCATCTCTTCGTGATAGGCCGCCAGTGACATGGCCATTGAGTTGATACCATTCTTTAGAATGTTTAGCTCCCCGAGCATTTGTCCTTCAACCCGGCTGTCTAATTGCCCGCGGCGAATGCGGTCGACGGTATTCACCATGTTACGGATGGGGCCTGTGACATCGCGCATCAGCCGATAAGCAAACAAAATCGCCACACACATACAGAACAGCAGCAGCAGCGTCGAAATAAAGATTTCTTTATATTGCTGCAAGCGAACTGATTGTAAATCTAAATCCATGGCGATATAGCCCAATGGCTGATTCGTGATATCGGAATCGGAAGCTCGATCACTGGACAGGTTGGATTCTGACACAATGGGCATCCGCAAAATCAGAGAGTCGCCGCGATAGGAAAGCATCAGTGAGGTAGGAATGGGAGTGCCTTTAGGCAATCTTAATTGTGAGGAATTGTAATTGTAGTTAGATGTGACAAAAAGATTGTTATCTGCGTCAAAAACGGAAATTGACCGAACAATACTCGAATGACGGCGATGAAGTAGATTAATTAACTGCCGAACAGTATCGCGGTTGCGAAAGGTCATTCCATATTCGCTGGCCACCGCTAGCGGTTCAATAATATTCGTGCCGGCGTTAACCAGTTGTTTTTGCAACTCATTGTAACGATTGACCATAAAAGACGTGCTGAGTAACAGCCCAAGAAGCAGCGTGGGGGCCAAGATTAAAATCATCATGCGCGCGCGAAGACTGTATTTGGTCATGGTATTCCAATGTGGGAGAATCAGCAGCTTACAAAACCGATGTTTGATCAATCAACATGGCGTAATTCTACTCTCCAAACCGGCGTGTGACGACCAAACAAACGCTAACTGTGACAGTAAACTTGCTCGACCCGTTGAGTCAGAGGGTTGCGTACCACCAAGGCAAAGCTATCTTTATCCTTGGCGTTTTGCCCTGAGGGGAAGTTGAAAGTGTTACCGGTGGCGAGCGAGATGAGGTTGCCATCTATCTGGCTGGCGGTAATCATAGTCTGAAAAACTTATCGGTGCGGAACCCTATTACCCGATTTGGGGTCTATGTTTAGCGTTTCATTCGCAAGATTTGACTCAAGTCAATGAGGCGTTTAACCAGTAAATGGTGGGGTAGGCTATAGCATGGTTGGATGTGCAGCCCGATGAGCTGAGGTTAGATTTACTCTGCGATAGGGATAATTTTATCTTTTCATTAGCAAAATTTACCCGCGAAGAGGTCGGTGTGGAAGGAGTTGCGGCGTGAGTAGCGAATGGGCAGTATAATGCATTGAATAACGCGTTGCCCAATGGGTCTTTTTTTCATGAAAATTTGGAATCCGACATCAATTGTCAGCCGTGGGCAACACACGTATTCGATAAAATATAGTTAGATCTCGCACGGATGCTGCTGGGGTCATGTCACATATAATTAAATACTAGTTAAACACATAATAGTTAAAAATATTTAGTTAAACTGGCGTCAATGCGGGTGGTGTATATTTCGTGTCATTCCACCACGCTGGCACGAAATAATCAGGTGTTATTAGCCGCCGGTTACCGTCTTGCTCAGGTGCGAATGTTAGATATGTTTCCCCACACCGGGCATCTTGAATCTATGGCGCTGTTGATGCAGGAGCCAGGGGTCGCAAAGTAGGGAGAAGTTATGGTTGCGGTACGAAGTGCACATTTGAATCCAGCGGGCGAGTTTGCTCTCGACGATTGGATAGCCAGTTTGGGACTTTCTAATCCGCAGTCAGGTGAGCGATTAGCCGAGACTTGGCGCTACTGTGAGCAGCAGACGCAAAACCACCCCAATGCATCGCTATTGCTGTGGCGCGGCCTTGAAATGGTTGAGATTCTTTCCACCCTGAGCATGGATAACGACAGTATGCGCGCAGCGCTGCTGTTCCCGCTGGTGGATGCCAATGTGGTGGATGAAGCCACATTGACCGAACAATTCGGTAAAAGTATTACTTATTTGGTGCATGGCGTACGCGATATGGATGCCATCCGCCAGTTGAAAGCCACCCACAATGATTCCATGAGCTCTGAGCAAGTGGATAATGTGCGCCGTATGTTATTGGCGATGGTGGAAGATTTTCGCTGTGTCGTCATCAAGCTGGCAGAACGTATTGCGCATTTGCGTGAAGTGAAAGATGCGCCGGAAGATGAGCGCGTGCTGGCGGCTAAAGAGTGTTCGAATATTTATGCTCCATTGGCTAACCGTTTGGGTATTGGCCAGATCAAGTGGGAGCTGGAAGACTTCTGCTTCCGCTATCTGCACCCGGATGAATATAAGCAAATCGCCAAATTACTCCATGAGCGCCGTATCGATCGTGAGCAATTCATTGATGACTTTGTGGCTTCATTACACACAGCCATGGCGGCAGAGGGGATCAAAGCCGACATTTATGGTCGCCCCAAGCATATTTACAGCATCTGGCGCAAGATGCAGAAGAAGTCGCTGGCTTTCGATGAACTGTTTGATGTGCGAGCTGTACGGGTGGTGGTTGAGCGCTTGCAGGATTGCTATGCCGCGCTTGGTATTGTTCATACCCATTTCCGTCATTTACCTGATGAGTTTGACGATTATGTCGCCAACCCCAAACCCAATGGTTATCAGTCGATCCATACGGTAGTGCTGGGGCCGCGCGGTAAAACGCTCGAAATTCAAATTCGTACCCGCCAGATGCATGAAGATGCTGAACTGGGCGTCGCTGCGCACTGGAAGTATAAAGAGGGTGCGGTAGTCGCAGGCCGCTCCGGTTATGAAGGGCGGATTGCCTGGTTGCGTAAATTGATTGCCTGGCAGGAAGAAATGGCGGATTCCGGCGAAATGCTGGATGAAGTGCGCAGTCAGGTATTTGACGACCGCGTATATGTGTTCACGCCTAAAGGTGATGTCATTGATTTACCCGCCGGTTCTACACCGCTAGACTTTGCTTACCATATCCACAGTGATGTCGGCCACCGCTGCATTGGGGCTAAAATTAGTGGCCGGATAGTGCCGTTTACTTACCAGTTACAGATGGGTGATCAGATTGAAATTATCACTCAGAAGCAGCCTAACCCAAGTCGTGACTGGCTGAATCCTAACCTCGGCTATGTTACGACTAGCCGCGGGCGTTCTAAGATTCATAACTGGTTTAGAAAACAAGATAGAGACAAGAATATTCTTGCTGGTCGGCAGATGTTGGACGACGAGTTGGAGCACCTGGATATCAGCTTGAAAGAGGCCGAGAAGCTGCTGGTGCCGCGCTACAACATGAATTCTATGGATGAAGTGCTGGCAGCTATTGGTGGGGGTGATATCCGTCTGAATCAGATGGTTAACTTCCTGCAAGGCAAATTGAATAAGCCGACGGCGGAAGAGGCAGATTTAGAGGCCTTACGCCATCTGAATAATAAGCATCAGCCAGCGCCGCGTAATGCCAGCAAAGACAGTGGGCGCATTGTGGTCGAAGGTGTCGGCAATCTGATGCACCATATTGCTCGTTGCTGCCAGCCTATTCCGGGCGATGAAATTATTGGTTTTATTACGCAAGGGCGGGGAATATCCATTCACCGTGCTGATTGTGAGCAGTTAGCTGAATTACAATCCCATGCACCTGAGCGGATTGTCGATGCGGTCTGGGGCGAAAGTTATTCCAGTGGTTATTCACTGGTAGTGCGAGTCACGGCCAATGATCGTAGTGGTTTGCTACGCGATATCACCACCATTTTGGCGAACGAAAAAGTCAATGTGCTGGGCGTCGCCAGCCGTAGCGATACCAAAAAGATGGTGGCAACCATCGACATGGATATCGAGATTTACAATCTACAGGTGCTGGGTAGGGTACTGGCTAAGCTGAATCAGTTGCCGGATGTGATTGACGCCCGTCGGCTACACGGCAATTAAGTTTTTTGATCTGGGCGGCTACTGCGCTTTGCCATTTTAGCCTTGGGCTGTGCTCGGCTTCCTCATGTACTCAAGTACATTCCGGAGCCCTGCGCGCAGTCCGCAACTAAACTGGCTGCGCTCGCTACGCCTCGACTTACTATAGCGGAAAATAATGAATCAAAATCACCCCACAACTGACTCTACCGCCTTAGCGCTACAACGTTTGCTGGATATTATGCGTACTTTGCGTGATCCGGAGCATGGCTGCCCGTGGGATCGTAAGCAGACTTTTGACACTATTGCACCTTATACGCTCGAAGAAACTTATGAAGTGCTTGACGCGATTCAGCGCAAGGATTTCGACGATCTTCGCGACGAGTTGGGTGATTTGCTGTTTCAGGTGGTGTTTTATGCGCAGATGGGGCAGGAGCAAGGGCTGTTTGCCTTCGATGATGTTTGTCATGCTATTAGCGACAAACTAGTGCGCCGCCATCCCCATGTGTTCCCTGATGCGCCACAAAACGCTTCAGACGCTATAATTAGCAGTGATACTGCATTGGCGGGCTGGGAATCGCGTAAAGCTGAGGAGCGGGCGGAGAAAGCCTTGTATTCGGCATTGGATGATATCCCCGACGCCCTGCCAGCCCTGATGAAAGCGCATAAAATTCAGAAACGCTGTGCATCAGTCGGCTTTGATTGGGACACTCTTGGGCCGGTGCTCGATAAAGTCTACGAAGAGATCGATGAAGTGATGTTCGAAGCTCGACAAGCTGTGGTGGATGAAGAAAAATTGGGTGAGGAAATTGGTGATTTACTGTTTGCCACCGTTAATTTATCTCGCCATTTAGGGCATAAAGCTGAAAATGCCTTACAGGCAGCAAATCGCAAGTTTGAACGTCGCTTTCGTCAGGTAGAACAAATAGTTACAGCATCAGGTAAAACCATGGAGAGCGCGACACTGGATGAAATGGAATCTGCCTGGCAGGGAGTTAAACAGCAAGAAACTGAAATGTAAGGTGTTTTAATTCATTTGGTGGATGGTTGTTGAGTTTTAATTGCGTTAATATATTGAATTATAACGGATAGCAAGACGATGTTTCGCGCGGTAAAAATGGCAAAAATGGCCACTCGCGCGGAGATAGTTTGTAGCGAAACCAAGGTTCGGGTATACTACTTTCCCGTCTTGGTTCTTCCATCGTCTTTAAACCTAAACTCTCAGGTTCAGCATGACAACTAATTATATTTTTGTGACCGGCGGGGTCGTATCCTCTCTGGGTAAAGGCATTGCCGCAGCCTCTCTGGCGGCTATACTTGAAGCCCGTGGCCTCAACGTTACCATCATGAAACTGGACCCGTATATCAACGTGGATCCGGGCACCATGAGCCCGACACAACACGGGGAAGTTTTTGTCACCGAAGATGGTGCTGAAACCGATCTGGATTTAGGGCATTACGAGCGTTTCATTCGCACTAAAATGACTCGCCGTAACAACTTCACCACTGGCCGTATTTACTCTGAAGTTCTGCGCAAAGAACGTCGCGGCGACTATCTGGGTGCAACTATTCAGGTTATTCCTCATATCACCAATGCTATCAAAGAACGCATCATCGAAGGCGGCGAAGGCCACGATGTTGTCTTGGTTGAAATTGGCGGTACTGTAGGCGATATCGAATCCTTACCATTCCTTGAAGCTATTCGTCAGATGGCGGTTGATGTTGGCCGCGAGCATACGCTTTACATGCACCTGACGTTGGTTCCTTACCTCGCCGCTGCGGGCGAAGTGAAAACTAAGCCAACGCAACATTCGGTAAAAGAGCTGCTTTCTATTGGTATTCAGCCAGATGTGCTGATTTGCCGTTCTGACCGCGCGGTTCCTGCTAATGAACGGGCTAAAATTGCATTATTCTGTAATGTGCCAGAAAAAGCGGTTATCTCACTAAAAGATGTTGATTCCATTTATAAAATTCCAGGGCTATTGAAATCACAGGGCCTTGACGATTATATTTGTAAACGATTCAGCTTAACTTGTCCTGAAGCAAATCTCGCAGAATGGGAACAGGTATTATACGAAGAGTCGAATCCAGGTGGCGAAGTGACCATTGGGATGATCGGCAAATATGTAGAACTGCCGGATGCCTATAAATCTGTGATTGAAGCCTTGAAGCACGGTGGGCTGAAAAATCGTCTGACGGTGAATATCAAGCTAATTGATTCACAGGATGTTGAGGCGCGCGGCGAAGAGATGCTGAAAGGATTGGATGCTATCCTCATTCCTGGCGGCTTCGGCTACCGTGGTGTGGAAGGCAAAGTTCTGGCGGCACGTTATGCCCGTGAACACAATATTCCTTATCTGGGCATTTGCCTGGGTATGCAGGTTGCACTGATGGAGTTTGCCCGCAATGTGGCGGGGATGGAAAACGCGAACTCCACAGAATTTGTGCCAGACTGTAAGTATCCGGTGGTTGCATTAATCACCGAATGGCGTGATGAAGACGGCAACGTTGAAGTACGCACGGAAGAGAGCGATTTGGGCGGTACCATGCGTGTGGGTGGGCAGCAATGTCACCTGACCGATGGTAGCTTGGTACGTCAGATGTATGGCGAACCGACCATCGTTGAGCGCCATCGTCATCGCTATGAAGTAAACAACATGTTGTTGAAGCAGATTGAAGCTGCCGGGTTACGTGTAGCAGGGCGTTCTGCGGATAACAAACTGGTGGAAATTATCGAGTTGCCAAATCATCCGTGGTTTGTGGCTTGTCAGTTCCATCCAGAATTTACTTCGACGCCACGTGATGGTCACCCGTTGTTTGCCGGCTTTGTGAAAGCGGCTGGTGAGTATCAGAAGCGCCAGGTGAAATAAAATATTTGGTAGAAGGGGCGGCAGCGATGTCGCCCCCTCTGTCTGGAGTTTTAGTTTAACTTGTACTGAGGAAAATCTAATGTCCAAAATCGTTAAAGTCATCGGTCGCGAAATCATCGACTCCCGTGGTAACCCAACTGTAGAAGCCGAAGTTCATCTTGAAGGCGGTTTTGTTGGTTTGGCTGCGGCACCATCAGGTGCATCTACCGGTTCCCGTGAAGCACTGGAACTGCGTGACGGTGACAAATCCCGTTTCCTGGGCAAAGGCGTTCTGAAAGCCGTTGCAGCAGTAAATGGCCCAATTGCTCAGGCAGTTATCGGTAAAGATGCTAAAGACCAGGCTAACATCGATAAAATCATGATCGATTTAGACGGTACTGAGAACAAATCACAGTTTGGTGCTAACGCCATTCTGGCTGTTTCTCTGGCAGCGGCTAAAGCAGCAGCAGCATCTAAAGGCATGCCTTTGTACGAGCATATTGCTGAACTGAATGGCACCCCAGGCAAGTTCTCTATGCCACTGCCTATGATGAACATCATCAATGGTGGCGAACACGCTGATAATAACGTTGATATTCAAGAGTTTATGATTCAGCCAGTGGGCGCTAAAACTCTGAAAGAAGCGGTTCGCATCGGTTCAGAAGTGTTCCATACTTTGGCTAAAGTTCTGAAATCCAAAGGCATGAGCACTGCAGTCGGCGACGAAGGTGGTTATGCACCTAACTTGGGTTCTAACGCCGAAGCACTGGCTGTTATCGCTGAAGCGGTAAAACAGGCAGGCTACGAGTTGGGCAAAGACGTCACTCTGGCGATGGACTGTGCAGCATCTGAGTTCTACAAAGATGGCAAATATGTTCTGGCTGGCGAAGGTAACAAAGCGTTCACTTCTGAAGAGTTCACTCACTTCCTGGAAGATCTGACCAAACAGTACCCAATCGTTTCTATTGAAGACGGTCTGGACGAATCTGACTGGGCTGGCTTCAAATACCAGACCGAAGTTCTGGGTGACAAAATCCAGTTGGTTGGTGACGATCTGTTCGTAACCAACACCAAGATCCTGAAAGAAGGTATCGAAAAAGGTGTTGCTAACTCTATCCTGATTAAATTCAACCAGATCGGTTCTCTGACCGAAACTCTGGCTGCTATCAAGATGGCGAAAGATGCAGGTTACACCGCGGTTATCTCTCACCGTTCAGGCGAAACCGAAGACGCAACCATTGCCGATCTGGCAGTCGGTACTGCTGCTGGTCAAATCAAAACAGGTTCTATGAGCCGTTCTGACCGTGTTGCTAAATATAACCAACTGATCCGTATCGAAGAAGCGCTGGGTGACCGCGCACCATTCAACGGTCTGAAAGAAGTCAAAGGCCAGTAATTACTGTGCTTTAGCTTTGATTAAAGTTGATGGAAAACCCGCTGCGGCGGGTTTTTTTATACCTGTAATGTAGCGAGAAAGTCATCTGGTTAATTATAACTACTTTAAATTTATATAATCCCCTTGCGTTACATAAATGTTTCTTATATGTTAATTTTAATGGTGTGATGCTCATCACGAAATATTATTTGTCGTCTAATTTTTTATTACTACAATTAATATCTCATGGATTTGATTAATTAATATTCCTTATTTATTCTGATGCGACTCATGGCTATTCATAATTGATGCAGACATTATAGATATAGGAGGATTTTTATCTTGGTCTAATGGGGTAAGATTAAATGCTCAATAGGATTGTTATTATCGGTGGTGGCACTGGTGGTACTATTTTAGCTAATTTATTAGCAGCTAAATTACATCGAGATATTCTTGAAAATAAAGTTGAGTTAATACTTATTTCTGACTCTCCAGTTCACTACTATAAACCCGCTTTTATGTATGTCGCTTTCAACTTATTTTATAAGCAAGAGTTGGAACGTTCACAGCAAAGTTTGTTACGGCCAGAAGTTACTTTTATTGTCGATAAAGCCGAAAGTTTCGATTTTTCAAAAAGAGAAATATCATGTCGTAGTGGGAAAAAATATAATTATGACTTTTTGGTCTTTGCGACAGGGTGTGTCCCTCGCCCCGATAGAATTGAAGGCCTTGCTGAAGCAGGTGATCATTTTTATCAATATGCCGCTTCACGTCAATTAGCTGATAAATTAGCTAAAATAGAGAAAGGTCGTATTTTTATTACTGTCTCTTTCCCGCAAACACCCAATGTACCCCATCAATGTGGCATTGCTCCGATAGAAACCACACTGATGTTGGATGACTATCTCCGCCGTCGTGGGGTGCGTAATGCTATTGAAATTGTCTATACCTATCCCACAGTTTCTCAGCTATTGCGTAATTGCCTTTTCTTACAAAGACCGACAGGCGAAGTTCTACCTAACATCTTTGCAGCTAAAGATATCAAGCACCAGCGCGGTTTTACGCTGCAAAAAGTCGACCCCGATAAAAAGATTGCCTATTCCGCCGAAGGAGACGCGCAACCCTTTGATATTTTAATGAGTACCCCTCCTATTACTGCTGTTGATGCTGTGCGTAACACCGGCTTGAGTGAATGGGATAATGGGGAGGGCTGGTTGCCGACTGACCATCAAACCCTGCAAGTCTATGGGCAGCCGGGGGTCTATGTTATTGGCGATACCGTTGACTTGCCGATTAGTAAAGCAGGTGGCTCTTGCCATAATCAAGCTCCTGTTATCGCTGACAATATTGTTTCTGAGCTGCGCATTGGCTACCCAACCCATTATTACGATGGAAAAGTACAAGCACTGGCCCAAATGGGGCTGAATGCGGGGATGCCATTGTGGTACGACTACCGTAATGATGTGATGCCAACACCACCGACCAAAGTGGGTGGAATGTTACGGAATGGTTTTAACCGTGGTTTATATTGGGCCACTGTCCGTGGCTTAATTTAATAAGAGAAAATATGAGCGAACATCAATCAGATGAAAATTATGTTGATAAAGCAATAACGCCTGAGGTTGATTTCACGCAATTGCTTAATAAATTACAACCATTACTGGCGGGAGGGCGATTAAATAACGCAGTCGATATGTTGTCATTGTTATCTGATGTGGTTGATATTGCAGATAATGCATTAGTCGAGAAATTGGCTGGTGTATTCGAAAGTATTGTTGCCGTTGGATGGGAAAGTGGTAATGCATTAAGGATAGCGAATACTGAGTTGCGGCTTAATCAAGAGGCAGTTAATTACCGTTCGTTATATTCTTTATTTCGCGACCGAGACACATTAGTCGGAATTACGTTGTTATTACGGACGTTGCAGATAATTGGTCAAAGAATTAATGCTACAAAAATATCGCCACCTTAACGCTATTTTTATGAGGATATATAGATGTCGATGCAGCCAGCAAAGTCTTTTTCTACTCAGGCTATCCATTATGGCTATCACCCTCAAGAGCATTTAGGCGCATTATCGCCGCCGGTCTATATGAGTTCTACTTTTACTTTCCCCAGTGCGGAATACGGTGGGGCTTGTTTTGCCGGAACAGAGAAAGGTTATTTTTACTCAAGAATCAGTAATCCAACATTAGATTTGTTGGAGCGTCGTATTGCCATACTGGAAGAGGGGGAGGCGGCTGTCGCTTTTTCATCGGGGATGGGGGCTATTACGGCTTGCTGTTGGACGTTTCTTAAACCGGGCGATGAAATTATTGTCGACCAAACCATCTATGGCTGTACTTATGCTTATTTTCATCATGGATTGGCACGATTTGGGGTGAAAATTACCCATGTAGATTTAACTGATTCGCGAAAACTGGCTGCGGCTATTTCGGAACAAACCAGGCTGGTTTACTGCGAAACGCCAGCTAATCCGAATATGCGAATTGTTGATATTGCGGCGCTGAGCCAGATTACCCGTGCCAATGGTTCACTCTTTATCGTGGATAACACCTATTGCACTCCCTATCTACAAACGCCTTTGGCGCTAGGTGCCGATATTGTTGTGCATTCTGCGACTAAATATTTGGGCGGGCACGGTGATTTGTTAGCGGGATTAGCGGTGACGCGCAAAAATCTGGCAGACCAAATTCGTCTGGTCGGGCTAAAAGATATGAATGGTGCGGTGCTGTCTGCGCAGGATGCAGCACTGATTTTACGTGGGATGAAAACATTGGCTGTGCGCATGGAAAGGCATTGTGCCAGCGCCCAAGCTATTGCTGAAAAATTATCTCAGCATCCATTGGTTGAGAAAATTTATTATCCCGGATTGCCAAACTTTCCCCAGCATGAGTTGGTGAAACGGCAAATGAGAGGAGCTGGCGGCATGATTGCTTTTGAACTCCGTGGCGGCATGGCGGTGGGTATCGCCTTTCTCAATGCGCTACAACTCATTTATCGTGCGGTCAGTTTGGGTGACTGTGAAACATTAGCGCAGCATCCGGCTAGTATGACCCACTCCTCTTATACCCCCGAGGAACGGCATCAGCATTTAATTAGCGATGGGTTAATTCGACTCTCGGTGGGGTTAGAGGATGTAGGGGATCTATTAAATGATTTACTTCAGGCATTAGAGGTCGCAAAGGCAATCCATGGAAACGCCGAGTTAATCGCTGATTGAGAGGGGAGACTTTATTTTTTACTTTTCTAATTTACTCGGGTTAATCTGCTGTTTTGCAGATTAACCTATTGTTATCGATTACTTATTCCTGCGAGATTAATCCGAATATCGTCAGAACCCCTCACCTGACTCACATCTCTAACACCACCATCGTGCAGATAATTCATCACCCGTTATTATTAATCAGTACCCGAATGATTCGACAATAATGCATAAAGGAAGATAACTGATGAGATTGAAATACTTAACGTTACCGGCGATGCTTTTCACGGGCAGCGTGCTGGCTGCCGGGGTTACCGTGACCATGAATGAAGCGCTGCCAGATGGAAATGGCAAAACGCTGGGCACTGTTACCGTGACAGAAACGCCTTATGGTTTATTGTTCACGCCAACTCTGACTGGGCTAGTTGCGGGTGTTCACGGTTTCCATCTCCATGAGAACCCAAGCTGTGCGCCGGGGCAGAAAGACGGTAAAGCTGTGCCCGCATTGGCTGCGGGCGGTCATTTCGATCCGCAAAAAACCGGGACGCACCTTGGGCCTTATAATGATAAAGGGCATTTGGGTGATCTGCCAGGGCTGGTGGTCAATGCCGATGGCACTGCGACCTACCAAGTATTGGCTCCGCGCCTGAAATCGTTATCCGAGATGAAACAACACGCACTAATGATTCATGCTGGTGGTGATAACTATGCCGACCATCCAATGCCTTTGGGTGGTGGCGGTGCGCGCATGGCTTGTGGGGTCATCGAGTAACGGCCTGATACAAACAAACTGGTAGCTTTGGTGTTACCAGTTTGGTCACAGCCAGGGAATCTGCGATAATCACGCATTGGTTTGAATCACGATAGAGATGCTAATGCAGTACCCGATTAATGAAATGTTCCAGACCTTGCAGGGCGAGGGTTACTTCACCGGAGTACCGGCGATTTTCGTGCGTTTGCAGGGTTGCCCAGTCGGTTGTAGCTGGTGTGACACCAAACATACCTGGGAAAAAGAGGCTGATCGGGAAGTTGATATGCAGCGCATCATGGTAAAAACCGCGGAAAGTGATCTCTGGGGAACAGCCAGTGAGCAGCAGTTACTGGATATCTTCCGTCAACAAGGGTATACCGCCCGCCATGTGGTGATAACTGGGGGGGAGCCAGCGATTTACGATTTGCTCCCTTTAACATCCCAATTGGAGCAAGCCGGTTACAGTTGCCAAATTGAAACCAGCGGTACTCATGAAGTGCAGTGTTCCGCCACCACGTGGGTGACGGTTTCGCCAAAAGTGAATATGCGCGGCGGCCTAAAAGTATTGCCACAGGCATTACAGCGAGCGGATGAAATTAAACATCCGGTGGGGCGTTTGCGGGATATTGAAGCACTTGAAGTACTGTTAGTCACCCTGACAGATGACAAAAAACGGATTATTGCTTTGCAGCCGATCAGCCAGAAAGAAGATGCCACTAAGCTCTGCATTGAAACCTGTATCGCCAAGAATTGGCGGTTGTCGATGCAGACGCATAAGTATTTAAATATCGCTTAATCCCCTTCGTCCTTGCCGCCGCAGCCGTGTTGCGGCGCTCATTCACCCAAATCACTTACTCATGTAAGCTCATTGGGATTCATTCACTTGCTGTCTTGCTGCAACATCAATGACTTTGGGTATCGATTTGTTAGTCGCGATTTATTACCCGCGGTAAACACAACCCGCCGAACAGGTCTCTTTTACCATCACCGCGCTGAGCTCTGGTAATTGCGGTTTAAGCTGCTGCCAAATCCAACTGGCCAGCACTTCACTGGTAGGGTTTTCCAGGCCGGGAATGTCATTCAGATAGTGATGATCCAAACGTTCCCAAATGGGTTTGAATGCAGCCTTGAGTTCAGCAAAGTCCATCACCCAGCCGGAGTGAGCATCAACTTCCCCTGTCACCTCAATACGGATCATAAATGAATGGCCGTGCAAACGACCGCATTTGTGTCCCTCTGGGACATGGGGCAACAAGTGGGCGGCTTCAAACTGAAAATCTTTAAATAGGGTGGTGCTCATAATTCTGACCTTATTGACTCAAAAAAACGCCGCATAGTACCGGAAAGCATGGATGCTGGCTATGAATGCCCGTCACTGTGCGCTCTATTGGGCCAGATGTGGCTTGCTTATATTGAACGTATTCCACTGATTTTTATATAGATATGATTAATTTATAGTGCAATATCAGTGGGCGAAAATTTGCTAATAAGTTGAACACTTTAACTCATATCTATTACCTGAAAAACTGCTTAGTCGTTTTGGTTATTTATTATTTCCATTGCTTCTTTAATTGTTATTATCGGGATGGTTAACCTTACAAACTATCAAGACTTTTGAGCGCAAACTGTTCGCACTGATAGCTGTCCGTGCCTACCGTGGCTAAGCATAAAGGAATTAGTACTGCAATGACGACTCAGGTTCCTCCTACTTCTTTACTCCCGCTATCGCCGGAGCAGTTGGCCCGCTTGCAAGCCGCGGTTGGTGAGTTCTCCCCCACCCAAATGGCATGGTTATCTGGCTATTTCTGGGGCATGGTTAACCAACAACCTGGCGCGGTTGTTGCTCCTGCTGTGGCCGCCCCAGCAGCGACGATCACCCTGATTTCTGCTTCCCAAACCGGTAATGCGCGGCGTTTGGCTGAACAGTTACGCGATGACCTTTTGGCCGCCAAACTTAACGTCAATCTGGTTAATGCCGGTGATTATAAGTTTAAACAGATCGCGCAGGAACGTTTGCTGGTGATTGTTGCTTCCACCCAAGGCGAAGGCGAGCCAGCCGAAGAGGCCGTGGCGCTGCATAAGTTCTTATTCTCTAAAAAAGCGCCTAAATTGTCAGAAACCGCCTTTGCGGTGTTTGGTTTAGGCGATACTTCCTATGAGCATTTTTGCCAGGCAGCCAAAGATTTCGACAACAAATTGGCTGATTTGGGGGCGCAGCGGTTAGTTGAAAGAGTTGATGCTGATGTGGAATATCAAGAATCAGCACAACAATGGCGTCAACAGGTTGTGGCGGCCTTGCAGGCAAGAGTCCCCGCGCAATCAGCGTCTGCGGTAGCAGTAACACAAAGCGGCGCGGTCGATGAAATTACCTCTAGCCCTTACAGCAAGAGTGCGCCACTGACCGCAAAATTATCGGTGCTGCAAAAAGTGACGGGCCGTCACTCTGAAAAAGATGTGCGCCATATTGAAATTGATTTAGGGGATTCCGGGCTGCGCTATCAGCCGGGTGATGCTCTGGGGGTCTGGTTTGATAATGACCCGGCATTGGTCGACGAGCTATTGGCACTCTTGTGGCTTAAAGGTGATGAGCCGGTCAGTATTGATGGGCAGAATATATCGGTGTCACAAGCGCTGCGTAGCCATCTTGAACTGACCCAAAATACCACGGTGATTGTCGATAAATATGCCGCGCTTTCCCGTGATGAAAAATTAATTGCTTTGCTGGCGGATAAACCGGCGCTGCAACACTATGCTAAGAACACTCCTATTGTGGATATGGTTCGTCAGGCCCCCTCTGATCTGAATGCCGACCAACTGATTGCATTGTTGCGGCCACTAACACCCCGTCTCTATTCCATTGCCTCCTCGCAGGCTGAAACTGAGAACGAAGTGCATATCACCGTTGGTGTGGTGCGCTATGAGATTGATGGCCGTCCTCGCACTGGTGGCGCATCGGGTTATCTGGCTGATCGATTGGAGGTCGATGGCGATATCCGCATCTTTATCGAACATAACGATAACTTCCGATTACCGGCTAACCCAGAAACGCCAGTGATAATGATTGGGCCGGGAACCGGCATTGCCCCTTTCCGTGCCTTTATGCAGCAGCGCGAAGCTGACGGGGCCACGGGTAAAAACTGGTTACTTTTCGGTAACCCGCATTTCACTGAAGATTTTCTCTATCAGGTTGAATGGCAACGCTATGTCAAAACTGGCTTGCTGACCCGCATTGATCTGGCGTGGTCGCGCGATCAAGCCCATAAAATATATGTACAAGACAAACTGCGCGAACAAGGTGCAGAACTGTGGAACTGGATCCAACAAGGTGCCCACATTTACGTCTGTGGCGATGCTAATCGCATGGCGAAAGACGTTGAGCAGGTTTTACTGGACGTGGTGGCTCTGCACGGCGCGATGGATGCTGAGCAGGCTGATGAATATTTAAGTGAGCTGCGCCTGGCGCGCCGTTATCAGCGGGATGTGTACTGATGAGTGAAAAACACCCTGGGCCGTTGGTTGTGACGGGAAAACTTTCTGACGGCGAGCGCATGAAGTCGCAAAGCAACTTCCTACGCGGGACGATTGCAGAAGATTTGAATGACGGGCTGACCGGCGGGTTCAACGGCGATAACTTCCTGCTGATCCGCTTCCACGGAATGTATCAGCAAGATGACCGCGATATCCGTGCCGAACGGACGGAACAAAAGCTTGAACCTCGTCATGCCATGATGCTGCGGTGCCGTTTGCCCGGCGGGATTATTACCCCGCAACAGTGGCTAGGCATTGATAAATTTGCTGCGGATAACACCTTATACGGCAGCATCCGTATTACTAACCGTCAGACATTCCAGTTTCATGGCATTCTTAAAGGGAATGTGAAACCGGCTCACCAGTTGCTCAATCAATTGGGTCTGGATGCATTGGCGACGGCAAATGATGTTAACCGTAACGTACTTTGCACCTCGAACCCGGTGGAATCAGTGCTCCATCAGGAAGCTTACGAATGGGCGAAGAAGATTTCTGAACATTTATTACCGCGCACTCGTGCTTACGCCGAAATCTGGCTGGATGCAGAAAAAGTCGCGACCACCGATGAAGAACCGATCCTCGGTGCGACTTATTTACCGCGCAAATTTAAAACCACAGTGGTCATTCCGCCGCAAAATGATGTCGATCTCCATGCTAATGATCTCAACTTTGTTGCGGTGGCGGAGAAAGGTAAGTTGGTTGGTTTTAACGTGTTGGTGGGCGGTGGGTTATCCATTGCTCACGGTGATAAGAATACTTACCCACGTAAAGCCAGTGAATTTGGCTATATTCCGTTGCAATACACTTTGGCGATTGCAGAGGCGGTGGTGACCACTCAGCGTGATTGGGGCAACCGCACTGATCGTAAGAATGCAAAAACCAAATATACGCTAGAGCGTGTTGGGGTTGATGTGTTTAAAGCTGAAGTTGAAAAGCGCGCGGGTGTGAGTTTCGGGGCCATCAAACCTTACCAATTTACGGGGCGGGGCGACCGTATCGGCTGGGTCAAGGGCATCGATAAAAAGTGGCATTTGACCTTATTTATCGAAAATGGTCGTTTGCTGGATTACCCCGGCCGCAGTCTGAAAACCGGGGTGGCGGAAATTGCTAAAATCCATCAGGGCGATTTCCGTTTAACCGCCAATCAAAACCTGATTGTGGCTGGCGTGCCGGAAAAAGACAAAGCGCGCATTGAAGCATTGGCCCGCGAGCACGGTTTGATGGATGACAGTGTTAGCCCGCAGCGCGAAAACTCCATGGCGTGCGTTTCGTTCCCAACTTGCCCATTGGCAATGGCGGAAGCGGAGCGTTTCTTGCCGGAGTTTGTGACCCGCATTGAAGGGATTTTGCAACAACAGGGTTTGCCTAATGAACATATTGTCATGCGCGTCACCGGCTGCCCGAATGGCTGTGGTCGTGCTTTGCTCGCTGAAGTTGGGCTGGTGGGAAAAGCGATGGGGCGCTATAACCTGCATCTGGGGGGCAACCGTGAAGGCACTCGGATACCGCGTATGTATCGTGAAAACATTACCGAAGATGAAATTCTGGCGATTACCGACCAGTTAGTCGGGCGTTGGGCTAAAGAGCGCCATACTGACGAGGGTTTCGGTGATTTTGTTATTCGTGTCGGTGTTATTGCTCCGGTGATAGATTCAGCCCGCGACTTTTATGATGTCCAGGAGGGGGTGTGAGCCAATTCAATCTCAATGAACTTAACGCGTTGCCGAAAGCGGAACAAGCCGCGGCCTTGGCGCTGGTTAATGGGCAACTGGAGCATTTAACCGCGCAAGAGCGCGTCAGTTGGGCATTAGAAAATCTGCCCGGTGAGTTTGTGCTCTCTTCCAGTTTTGGTATTCAGGCGGCAGTTTGCTTGCATTTGGTGACGCTTCAGCGGCCTGATATCCCGGTGATCCTCACGGATACCGGCTATCTGTTTCCGGAAACCTATCAGTTTATTGATGCTCTTACTGAAAAACTTCAGCTTAATTTGCAGGTGTTTCGCGCACAGCAAAGCCCGGCCTGGCAAGAGGCGCGCTATGGCAAACTGTGGGAACAGGGAGTTGAAGGGATTGAGCGCTATAACGACCTGAATAAAGTTGAGCCGATGAATCGCGCACTGGAAACGTTAGGTGCCCAAACCTGGTTTGCGGGCCTGCGCCGTGAACAATCGGGTAGCCGTGCAAAATTACCGGTTTTGGCGATTGCGCGCGGTGTTTTCAAATTGCTCCCTATCATTGATTGGGATAATCGCCAGGTTTATCAGTATTTGACTCAGAATGGCCTGAGTTATCATCCACTGTGGGAACAGGGTTATTTATCTGTCGGCGATACCCATACAACTCGCAAATGGGAGCCGGGCATGAGCGAAGAAGAAACGCGCTTCTTTGGCCTAAAACGTGAATGCGGTTTGCATGAAAGTTGAATGTGGCAGAGAGAGAAAAGGGCGCTCATAGCGCCCTTATTTTTTAGCGCCAGCTAATTCTTGTATCAGCGGCAACAATATCTGCACCGTGTTATGTGTGCGTTTAGTGATGCGGCCGGGCAAGAACTTATCCAGATAATTTAAGTTATCCAGTTGGCTTTGATGGCGGGTGGTTCCTTGAGGGAAATGCTTGCTGATAGCCCGTTGCTGGCAGCCATCTTGATTTCCTAACGTGTAGTTACTGGCCTCAACGAATAACACCGCTATTCCGGCGGCATCAAAAGCATTTTTCTCTGCCTTACAGGGGGAGGTTACCAGGCCTTTTACTGTGGCGGCGGTAATACCATAGCGGCGAGCCAGTGTTAGCGCTTGATCCTTTGCAGCAATGGCTGCGGGCTGATTATTGGCATTAAAATAGAGACGATCACCGGTAATCAGATTATCCAAATTGATCACCAACAATGTATTAGTTTTCTCTGTTGGGCTCATGCGTTGCAGATAGTTTTCGGTTCCTTGGGCACCAATCTCCTCCGCACTGAGCGCGACAAAACGCAAATCATAGCGTAGCGGTGTGTCTTTGAGGCGCTCCGCCAACTCTAGCATCACACCTACGCCCGCAGCATTGTCATCGACACCTTGTAACGTTAGGCCACCCAGGTTTTTATCTAAATCTTTGTCACTTTGCGGGGTATAGGTATCAAAATGCGCCATGATGATTATCTGCTTTTGATCATCCGCTTTGCTGGCCGCATCCGCTTTATCTGTTGATATATTGCGGGCAGCAATCACTGAAGTGGCACTGATATTTCGCCAGTTTTGTTTACCATTTTTACTGGTATAGAGATAGCGGGTGTTAAATCCCCGCAAATTACTTTGATAGCCCATCTGCTGAAAACGATGATTAATATATTCAGCAGCCAGCAATTCAGCTGGGCTACCCGCCATACGGCCAGGGAAATAAGTACTGATGTGGCGAACTTGTTGTTCAGCTATTTGACCGGTGGTGGGTGATGTCGCTGCCTGAAGTGGCAGGACGGTCGTTAAACTCAGCGTAAAGAGTGCCCACTTTAGGCAACGACGGGAAAACATACTGAAATATCCTTGTAAAGTCAGAGCCACACTTACTGGCATGGACAACGCGGTATAGTATGAAACTCTCCGGGGAAATAGACAATTTGTATACTTCCTAAAATGCAGATATTTACGTCACCAGATAAGAAAATCACTCACAGTGATAATCGGCTAGCATAGCTGGGAACCTTGCCATCACGCCTATATATCATTATGGAACTTGTAATTACTTTTCGTCATTTCATAAGGCCATAACCCCCCCCTATAGTCACCCTACGCTTATTATGTAATTGAAGGATGCTGTGGACTATCTACCTCTTTTTGCCGACTTGAAACGACGCCCTGTCTTGGTTGTTGGCGGCGGTGAAGTTGCTGCGCGAAAAATTGACTTACTCCACCGCGCGGGCGCACAGGTGCGGGTAGTGGCACAGACTCTCTCATCTGAACTCGAACAACAATATCAGGATGGCCGCATTCACTGGCTGGCATTAGATTTCTTGCCCGCGCAATTGGATGAGGTGTTTCTGGTGATTGCGGCTACCAATGATACGGCGCTGAATGCCGCCGTTTTCGCGGCAGCGGATAAGCGGCATCTGCTGGCGAATGTGGTTGATGACCAACCCCGTTGCTCGTTTATCTTCCCGTCGATTGTTGACCGCTCCCCACTGGTGGTGGCGATCTCCTCCGCGGGGCAGGCGCCGGTATTGGCGCGTATCTTGCGCGAGAAGCTGGAAGCTTTATTACCCAGCAGTTTAGGCGAGATGGCGGCTGTCGCCGGGCGCTGGCGTGGGCGGGTTAAGCAGCAAATTGCATCAATGGGGGAGCGCCGCCGCTTTTGGGAAAATGCTTTCAGTGGCCGCTTTGCCAGTTTTATCAGCCGTGGTCAGTTAGCGCAGGCCGAAGAGGAACTGCAATTGTCCTTAGACGGTCAGAGCAGCTCTCAGGGGGAAGTCGCCTTGGTGGGGGCAGGCCCCGGTGACCCCGGTTTACTGACCTTACGCGGTCTGCAAGTGATTCAACAGGCTGATGTGGTGCTGTATGACCATCTCGTCAGCCCGGAAGTGCTGGATTTAGTGCGCCGTGATGCTGAACGTATTTGTGTTGGCAAACGCGCGGGGTCGCACTCGGTCACTCAGGAAGAAACCAATCAATTACTGGTCACATTCGCACAGCGCGGGAAGCGGGTGGTTCGGCTAAAAGGCGGCGATCCTTTTATCTTTGGCCGTGGCGGCGAAGAGTTACAAGTTGTGGCGCGTGCGGGCATACCCTTTCAGGTGGTGCCAGGGGTGACGGCGGCGAGCGGGGCGACCGCTTATGCCGGAATTCCTTTGACTCACCGTGACCATGCGCAAAGTGTGACATTTATTACCGGGCATTGCCGCGCTGATGGCGATGATTTGGATTGGCAAGCGCTGGCCCGTGGTCATCAGACTTTGGCTATCTACATGGGCACGGTGAAAGCGGCGGAAATCAGCCGGCAATTAATCACTCATGGCCGGGCCAGCACTACGCCAGTGGCCGTGATTGGCCGGGGCACTCGTGCTGACCAACAAGTCCTGACCGGTACATTGGCAGAGCTTGAATTACTCGCACATCAGGCCCCGACACCCGCCCTGCTGGTGATTGGGGAAGTGGTGGATTTGCATCACCAAATTGCCTGGTTTGGGCAACAACCGCAGACTGAACAGGCTATCAGCCCGTCAGTCGTGAATTTGGCATAAAGGATCTGTTATGGACGAAAAACGACTCACTCATTTGCGGCAATTGGAGGCGGAGAGTATCCATATCATCCGTGAAGTGGCCGCCGAATTCGGTAACCCGGTGATGCTCTACTCCATCGGCAAAGACTCTTCTGTGATGCTGCATTTAGCGCGCAAAGCTTTCTTCCCCGGTCATTTGCCTTTCCCATTATTGCATGTGGATACCGGCTGGAAATTCCGTGAAATGTACGAGTTCCGTGACCACACGGCCAAAGCTTTCGGCTGTGAGTTACTGGTGCATCGTAATCCGGAAGGGGTAGCAATGGGGATTAATCCCTTTGTTCATGGCAGCGCCAAA
Source organism: Yersinia kristensenii (assembly GCF_900460525.1). Classification (NCBI taxonomy): domain Bacteria; kingdom Pseudomonadati; phylum Pseudomonadota; class Gammaproteobacteria; order Enterobacterales; family Yersiniaceae; genus Yersinia; species Yersinia kristensenii. The sequence goes on along the minus strand of NZ_UHIY01000001.1, from coordinate 430,189 downwards.
CATACCGATATCATGAAAACCGAAGGTTTGAAGCAGGCGCTGAACAAATACGGTTTTGATGCTGCTTTCGGTGGCGCGCGGCGGGATGAAGAGAAATCCCGCGCCAAAGAGCGTATTTATTCGTTCCGCGACCGCTTTCATCGTTGGGACCCAAAAAATCAGCGCCCAGAACTGTGGCACAACTATAACGGCCAGATTAACAAAGGCGAAAGTATCCGCGTCTTCCCGCTGTCCAACTGGACTGAGCTGGATATTTGGCAATATATCTTCTTGGAAAAAATCGACATTGTGCCGTTGTATTTGGCAAAGCCCCGCCCAGTGGTGGAGCGCGACGGGATGCTGTTGATGGTGGACGACGATCGCATTGATTTGCAGCCGGGCGAAGTTATCACGCAGAAGATGGTGCGTTTTCGTACCTTGGGCTGTTGGCCACTGACGGGCGCGGTGGAGTCTGAGGCGGAAACCTTGCCCGCTATTATCGAAGAGATGCTTATCTCGACCACCAGTGAACGTCAGGGTCGCATGATCGACCGCGATCAATCCGGCTCCATGGAGCTTAAAAAGCGTCAGGGATATTTCTGAGGAGCGCCCGATGAGCACAAAATTTCAAGATAAATCACTATTTCAAGATCCATCGATAGCAGAAAATCAGCCGAATTTAGAAATTAACTCGATGATTTTAAACAATACTTCTATCGCCCAGCAAATTGCTAATGAAGGTGGGGTAGAAGCTTATCTGCATGCCCAGCAACACAAAACCATGCTGCGTTTTCTGACTTGCGGCAGTGTCGATGATGGTAAAAGCACGCTAATTGGCCGTTTACTGCACGATACCCGCCAGATCTACGAAGATCAGCTCACTACGCTGCACACAGATAGTAAGCGTATTGGTACGCAGGGTGAAAAACTGGATTTGGCTTTGCTGGTAGACGGTTTGCAGGCCGAACGTGAGCAGGGCATTACTATTGATGTGGCCTACCGCTACTTCTCGACTGAGAAACGCAAATTTATCATTGCTGATACCCCCGGGCATGAGCAATACACGCGAAATATGGCGACCGGCGCTTCGACCTGTGATTTGGCGATTTTGTTAATTGATACCCGTAAAGGGGTATTGGACCAAACTCGCCGCCACAGCTTTATCGCCACGTTATTGGGTATCCGCCATTTGGTGGTGGCGGTGAATAAGATGGATTTGGTCGATTATCAGGAAAGCGTTTTCGAGCAGTTTAAAGCAGATTACCTGAGTTTTTCTCAGCAGTTACCCACTGATTTAGATATTAAATTTGTCCCGTTATCGGCGCTGGATGGCGATAATGTGGCCTCGCCAAGTGAGAAAATGAATTGGTATTCTGGCCCGACGCTGCTTGAAGTGCTGGAAAGTGTTGATGTGGTGAATGCCAGTCGCCAGCAGCCGCTGCGTTTCCCGGTGCAATATGTGAACCGGCCAAATCTGGATTTCCGCGGTTATGCCGGCACCTTATCTGCCGGTATCGTACGTGTCGGACAAAAAATAAAAGTGCTGCCCTCTGGCGTGGAATCCACCATTGCGCGCATTGTCACTTTTGATGGCGACTTGACCCAGGCCACTCCCGGTGAAGCCATTACGCTGGTGTTGACGGATGAAGTAGATATCAGCCGTGGTGATTTATTGGTTGATGCCAGTGAAACCCTAAAAGCGGCGCAAAATGCGCTGGTGGATGTGGTGTGGATGGCGGAACAACCGCTGGTGGCCGGGCAAAGTTATGACATCAAAATCGCTGGGAAAAAGACCCGTGCGCGGGTTGAAAATATTCAATATCAGGTCGAGATCAACTCGCTGACCCAGCGAGTGGTTGAAAGCTTGCCGCTGAATGGCATTGGTTTGGTTGAATTGGCGTTCGATGAGCCGTTGGTGCTGGACAGCTATCAGCGTAATCGGGACACCGGCGGCCTGATCTTTATTGACCGGCTGAGTAATGTCACTGTCGGCGCAGGGTTGATCCGTGAAACGTTGGAATCGGTTTATCAAGAAAATACTGAATTCAGTTCATTTGAGTTGGAACTGAATGCACTGGTTCGTCGCCACTTCCCACACTGGGGTGCGCGTGACCTGTTAGGGGGGAAATAACGTGCATGCCGATCAGACTAATCATGTGGGCGTCAATGAATGGGTAGGTGCGCCCGCCGATGAAAATGTTGTCTGGCATCCTCATGCTGTGACTCGAGAAGATCGCGAGCAACAGCATGGACATCAGGGGGTGGTGCTGTGGTTCACCGGCTTGTCGGGCTCAGGAAAATCTACCTTGGCGGGCGCACTGGAGCAGGCGCTGTTTGCCCGCGGTGTTAGCACTTACTTACTTGATGGCGATAATGTACGCCACGGTTTATGTCGTGATTTGGGCTTCTCTGATAGTGACCGGCGCGAGAATATCCGCCGGGTTGGGGAAGTGGCTAAATTAATGGTGGATGCGGGTCTGGTGGTGCTAACGGCGTTTATCTCCCCTCATCGGGCTGAACGCCAAATGGTGCGAGATATGCTGGCATCAGGCCAGTTTGTTGAGGTGTTTGTGGATACGCCATTGGCGATTTGCGAAGCCCGTGACCCAAAAGGATTGTATAAAAAAGCCCGTGCCGGAGAGCTGAAAAATTTCACCGGAATCGACTCTGTTTATGAATCCCCCGAGCATCCTGATACTCATTTGCAAGGTGAACAATTAGTAACAAATTTGATTGAACAATTGTTAGACGTACTGCGTGGTCGAGCTATTATCAAATCCTGATATACCCTTTGCTCTTGAAGCTACAGTGTTGTTAGCTGTGCGCACTCACCCGGATCACTGACTTGAGTCAGCTCATCGGGGTGAATCCGCTTGCTGTCTACCTGTCACACCAATGACTTTGGGTATAGATACTTATAGCTGCTGGTAAAACACCCTCAGAGTGTGCCGGTGGTAAACTGTACCCACAGGATTTATATGCTCAATATCACCCAGATTACTATCGACGAACAACGGGAACGGGAGGAGCCGTCTTACTCCTTTCTCGGTGGCGTTACAGGCTTTGTCTTCTATTGGCTGGCGTTCGCGATCCCCTTCTTTGTCTACGGCCCCAATACCGTCTTTTTCTTGCTCTACACTTGGCCGTTTTTTTTGGCTTTGATGCCCGTTTCTGTGCTGATTGGCATTACGCTGAGTATGCTATCGCGCGGTAATGTGCTTATCACCGTGGGTGGGGCAGGGATTGCGGTGGTGTGTTTATTCTGGATGTTATTTACATTCCTCACCGGTTGGTGAGGGCTAAATCAGCGGGCTGTTAGGTTTGCCCCAGGGATAGCCCGCTTCAATTTATTACAAATTCAATCTGTTACCGCTTATCCTTGCGCAGAAAGTACCTTGCTAAGAAACGCCTGCGTACGCGGGTTGCTTGGCGCAGTAAAGATCTCTTCCGGTTTGCCTTCTTCCTGAATAACCCCTTGATCAATAAACAATACTCGATCAGCAACATCACGGGCAAAGCCCATTTCATGGGTCACTACCACCATGGTCATCCCCTCCAGAGCTAATGCTTTCATCACCGCCAGCACTTCGCCCACCAGTTCCGGGTCGAGCGCTGAGGTAGGCTCGTCAAACAACATGATTTTCGGCTCCATCGCCAAAGCTCTGGCAATCGCTACCCGCTGCTGTTGCCCACCAGACAAGCTGCTGGGATAAGCATCAATTTTGTCCAGTAAACCGACTTTACGCAGCAATAATTCAGCCCGTTCAATAGCTTGTGTGCGGGACAGTTTTTTGACATCCATGGGGGCCATAATCAGGTTTTCCAGCACCGTCATATGCGGGAACAGATTAAAGCGCTGGAATACCATCCCGACACTTTCGCGCATACGATTGAGATCGGTTTTGGGGTTGTGGATCTCAAAACCATTCACGGTGATTTCACCACCGGACAAGGTTTCCAGTGCATTAATACAGCGCAAAAAGGTACTTTTCCCGGAGCCAGAGGGGCCAATGATGCAGACGACTTCTTTTGGCTGAATTTCGCATGAAATCCCCCGTAGCACATGGGTTTCGCCAAATTGTTTTTGCAGGTTATGTACGTGAATCACTTTTACCGAACCTCGTTTCCATATGCCGGACTAACAGCGAAAGTATGAATGTAATAACCCAATAAACCACCGAAATGACCAGGTAGGGTTCCCAATAAGTGGCATAGGCCCCGGAAACGGTGCGCGCAGCATAGGCTAAGTCAGCCAGCCCGATGGCGGAGGCCAGTGATGAATCTTTCACAATCGCAATGGCGTTGTTGCCCAGCGGCGGTAACATGCGGCGGAAAGCCTGCGGTAGGATAACCTTGCGCATGGTTTTGCCGTAGCTCATACCCAGTGAGCGGGAAGCTTCCATTTGGCCGCGATCAATGGATTGAATACCCGCGCGGAAAATCTCAGAGACATAAGCCCCGGCGTTCAATGTGATAGCCACGATACAAGATAAAAACGCGCCGTAATCAGAACGCAGCATTCTGGCAAAATCAGAGGACATAATGCCATTGGTGACCAGAATGCCATCCCGCGGGTTGATAAACAGCGGCACCAGGGCAAAATGCACCACCATTATCTGTACAAAGAGCGGTGTCCCACGAATGGCACTAATATAGATACGTACCGGCCATTGAACAAAGTAATACAGTATTGGCTTCCAGATACCATGAGGTGCTTGCGCTAACCGCCCCAGACCGAGTGTTAATCCCCAGGTCGTCCCCAAAATCACACAAATAATGGTGCACTTTATTGTCATCCAGGCGCCGTCCATAAACAGTGGGGCGTATTCCTGAATGATTTCCCAACGAAATCCCGACATAAGACAAACAACCTGGTCAGTGAAGTAAAACGAATGCCACCGCAGTTACACGGCGGCTAAAATAGGATGACATTTATTTTGTAGGCGGTGTTGCTGTAGGCAGAGTAGGAACCTGAGCATCAAACCATTTTTCATAAATTTTGGCGTAAGTGCCGTCAGCCACGATTTTTTGCAGGCCGCTATTGATTTTGCTGCGCAATTCTTCGTTACCTTTCGCTACCGCGATGCCGAAGTATTGGCGCTCAAATTTATCATCAGCCACCAGTTCAAAGGCTTTATCTGGGTGGGTTTTCAGGTAGAACTTGGCAACACCCACATCACCAACTGCGGCGGCGATACCATCTTCATATAACTCTTGCAGCATCAGCGGGGTATTATCAAAACGCTTGATTGCGGTACTATTTTTGCCCAATACATCTGAAACTACGATATCCCCAGTGCTGGAATTCACCACGCCAACATTCAGGTTTTTCAATGCGGCAATAGAATCCACTTTAGAGCCTTTAGGGACCACAATGGTTTGTTCTGCTGGGAAGTAAGGATCAGAGAAATCAACCATTTGCTTACGTTTATCTGTAATCGTGATACCGGAAATAATGATGTCGCGATCACCAGAACCTAAAGTGGCAAAAATACCTTCCCACGGCGTATTCACCAATTTGACCTGAAAACCTTCAGCTTTACCGATAGCTTTAATGATATCGATATCAAAACCTTCCAGCTGTTTTTGGCTGTTTTCATATTCGAATGGGCGATAAGTACCGCCGGAACCGACCACGTAAGTGGGTTCGACGGCCATAGCCGTACCCGCAGACAACACGGCTGCCAAGTAAGTCCCGACCAACATTAAACGTTTAAACATGTGAATCTCCCGGTTAAAAGGTACAGATGAATGAAAGTATGATTTTTTTATTTATGCAGTTTGAGTGCATAAAAATAAACTTTTATAACTACAAACTCAACTGTGACGGGAGTTATTTATTTATGGCGATATTAAATATGCATATTTGATTTAATGACTGGCATAAGCTAATGGAAAAAACAACTTTTCCAGTGTTTATCTCTGTGTGATGTTGTTGCGTGATTAATCGACAATAGCGAGGTGAAAGAGGGCAGGAAATTAGCATTTAATGACATTTTGTCGAGTTACGTGGTATTTTTGCCGGAAATCGTCCTTAATCTGCGCCTTGTGGCCTATTTCCGTCACAGAGTGGAGTCCGACGAAAAGTTGTGGGATGATTATACCCGTCATACTTCAAGTTGCATGTGTGTTGGCTGTCTTCGTTCACTCCAGTCACTTACTTGTGTAAGCTCCTGAGGATTATGGGCCTCATTAGAGGCTGCGCTGTTCAAATTGGTTTACAACCAATTTGTCGCTCAGTTGCTGCTTTCCTGCAACTCGAATTATTTACGGTATAGGCAGTTTTTCAGGGGGCGGAAATGGGAAAACTTACGCTACTATTGCTGATTTTACTTGGCTGGCTACAGTATTCATTGTGGTTGGGCAAGAATGGTGTTCATGATTTAGTTCGGGTTAAGGATGACGTGGCGCTCCAAGAGGTCAATAACGGCAAACTTAAAGCTCGAAACGATCAGCTATTCGCTGAAATCGATGATTTAAACGGTGGTCAAGAGGCTATCGAAGAACGCGCACGTAACGAACTGGGTATGATTAAACCCGGCGAAAGTTTCTATCGTCTGGTTCCTGACCAATCCAGACGTAATGCGAGTCTCCCTTCGACGCAAAATAACGCACAACAATAAATAATGAGTAATTTCGCCGTTTCCCTTTCTGAAGTCGCCGCACCTGAAGTTATTGCGATAGTGCCGGCGGCGGGTATTGGCAGCCGCATGCAGGCTGATTGCCCTAAACAATATTTAATTGTGGGGGGCAAGACAATTATTGAACATGCTATTTTTTCTTTGCTGAGTCACCCTCGAATTCAGCGGATTATTGTCGTGATACATCCGCAAGACACGCAATTCTCCAGGTTATCTATCGCCGAGGATCCCCGCATCAGTATTGTTCATGGCGGTGATGAGCGGGCTGATTCTGTGATGGCGGGTTTGCAGCAGGCCGGGCAGGCCGAATGGGCACTGGTTCATGATGCAGCGCGTCCTTGTTTGCACCCAAACGATCTTGAAAAACTGCTGGCAATTACTGAGCACAGCAAGGTCGGTGGCATTCTGGCGGCGCCGGTTCGAGACACCATGAAGCGCAGTGAACCAGGTGTGCAAGCTATTGCCCATACTGTTGATCGTCAAGCACTGTGGCATGCCCTGACACCACAACTTTTCCCGTTTGAGTTATTAAAAATGTGCTTATCCCGTGCCCTACAAGATGGTGCGGTGGTGACTGATGAAGCTTCAGCTCTAGAGCATTGCGGTTATCATCCGATACTGATTTCAGGGCGTTCGGATAATATCAAGGTGACGCGCCCAGAGGATCTGGCGCTGGCAGAGTTTTATTTAACCCAACGGCAATCCCAAAATTCATTGGAGTGCAATTAATGCGAATTGGCCATGGTTTCGATGTGCATAAATTTGGTGAAAATGGCAGCGGCCCATTGATTATTGGTGGTGTGCGTATCCCTTACGAAAAGGGCTTGTTGGCACATTCAGATGGCGATGTTGCATTACACTCTGCCACCGATGCATTACTGGGGGCGGCCGCGTTAGGTGATATCGGCAAATTATTCCCTGACACGGATCCAGCCTTTAAAGGTGCTGACAGCCGCGCTTTATTGCGTGAAGCATACCGCCGCATTCTCGCCAAGGGGTACAAACTGGGTAATCTGGATATTACGATTATCGCCCAAGCCCCTAAAATGGCCCCCCATATCCCACAAATGCGCGTTCATTTGGCAGAAGACCTACAATGTCATATGGATGATATCAATGTAAAAGCCACCACCACTGAGCAGCTTGGTTTTACTGGCCGTGGGGAAGGCATTGCATGTGAAGCGGTGGCGCTATTAATTAAGGTTGAACAGGTTTAAGGCATAACTGATGGATATGGACAATCTAACCTGGCTGCACGGTAAACCCAAGGCGAATGGTGTTTTAAAAGCCAATCCGGAAGATTTCGTGGTAGTCGAAGACTTGGGATTTGAGCCGGATGGCGAAGGCGAGCATCTATTGGTTCGTATCCGCAAAAATGGCTGTAACACCCAATTTGTCGCGGATTATCTGGCGCGTTTCGCCAAGATTCACCCGCGGCTGGTGAGCTATGCGGGCTTGAAAGATCGCCACGCCGTTACCGAGCAGTGGTTCTGTTTACACTTACCGGGCAAAGAAGCACCGGATCTTGCTACTTTCGAGTTAGAAGGTTGTGAAGTGCTGGAGTCTGTGCGCCAGAAAAGAAAACTGCGTATTGGTTCACTGAAAGGCAATGCTTTTACTTTGGTGTTGCGCCACATCACTGATAATCAGGACGTCGAACAGCGATTGCAGCAGATTGCCGTGCATGGTGTACCGAACTATTTTGGTAGCCAGCGTTTTGGTCGTGGTGGCAATAATCTGGTGCAGGCGCGCTTGTGGGCGAACAATGAAATTCGGGTTAAAGAGCGCAGCAAGCGCAGCTTTTACTTATCCGCCAGCCGCAGTGCTATGTTCAACCTGATTAGCAGTAATCGTTTAGCTCAACAGCAAGCCACGACGGTACTGGAAGGTGATGCCTTGCAGCTATCGGGTCGCGGCAGTTGGTTTGTGGCCGGGGCTGATGAATTGCCCTTGTTACAACAGCGGGTTGATGCGGGGGAATTGAATGTGACCGCTCCGTTGCCGGGTGATGGCGAGCTGGGCACTCAGGGCGCGGCATTAGCTTTCGAGCAAGCCAGTTTAGCGGATCAAACCGAGTTACTGGCACTGATTAAGCGCGAACGTGTTGAAGGTGCACGTCGGGCAATCTTATTAAAACCGCAAAATATGACGTGGAACTGGTGGGATGAGGTCACTCTGGAACTCAACTTCTGGTTACCCGCTGGCAGCTTTGCCACCAGTGTGGTGCGGGAAATCATGAATCAGGATAATGCCGATGCTGCGGATATTGCTGAGTAACGATGACGGTATTACTGCGCCGGGCATACAGACGTTGGCAGCCGCATTGCGGGAGTTTGCGCTGGTACAAATCGTAGCACCCGATCGTAATCGCAGCGGCTCCTCCAATGCCTTGACGCTAGATAGCGCCTTGCGCATTACCACCTTATCTAATGGCGACATTGCAGTACAGCAAGGAACGCCGACCGATTGCGTCTATCTTGGGGTCAATGCATTAATGCGACCCCGGCCAGATATTGTGGTTTCTGGCATCAATGCTGGCCCTAATCTGGGGGACGATGTTATCTACTCCGGTACTGTGGCGGCAGCGATGGAAGGGCGACATTTGGGTTTCCCTGCTTTGGCAGTTTCACTTAATGGGCATCAGCACTATGCAACGGCGGCGGCGGTCACATGCCGTATCTTGCGCGCGTTACAACATAAACCGTTGCATACGGGCAAGATACTGAATATTAATGTACCTGATTTACCCTTATCTGAAATCAAAGGGATTCGGGTAACACGTTGTGGTAGCCGCCATCCAGCAGAGCAGGTATTTTGTCAACAAGACCCGCGTGGGCAAGATCTCTATTGGATTGGGCCTCCGGGGGAAAAGTTTGATGTGGCGGAAGACACTGATTTTGCAGCCGTTGAACAAGGCTATGTGTCTATCACGCCGTTGCAGGTTGATTTAACCGCCTATGGGGCTCAAAACGTGGTTGAAAACTGGTTAGCCAATGCTGAGGTTGACGGGGAATGGTAAATAAACGCATGCAAACATTGTTGATGCTGTTACGTCAGCAAGGTATTCAGGACGAGCGCTTGTTACAGGCGATCGAAGCGGTGCCGCGCGAGCGTTTTGTTGATGAGGCACTGGCCCATAAAGCCTATGAGAATACAGCATTGCCTATAGGTTCTGGGCAAACTATTTCTCAGCCTTATATGGTGGCGCGTATGACGGAGTTGTTGCAATTGACACCCACTTCGCGCGTATTAGAGATAGGAACAGGGTCGGGTTATCAAACCGCTATTTTGGCGCATTTGGTCGAACATGTATGCTCAGTCGAACGAATCAAAGGGTTACAGTGGCAGGCAAAACGTCGCCTGAAACAGCTGGATCTGCATAATGTCTCTACCCGTCATGGTGATGGTTGGCTAGGTTGGGCATCACGCGGGCCATTTGATGCGATCATTGTAACCGCCGCCCCGCCAGAAATACCGAATGCTTTACTTGAGCAATTGGACGAGGGCGGGATACTGGTTCTGCCTGTGGGTGAACAGGCTCAAACATTGAAATATGTGCAGCGTCGTAATAATGAGTTCCAGGTTGAGACGGTAGAAGCTGTGCGTTTTGTTCCTTTAGTTAAAGGGGAGTTGGCCTGAAAAAGTGTCATTATTTCAGTCTTAATCTTTGACTAAAGTTGAAGTTCAGTTTTTTTGTGCTAAAGATGGCACAAAAATCAGTAACATAAATTTTATGGTATGGCAGGGGCGCTATTGATAGCATGCGCGCATCTATAATTATTGCTGTCATGGGGGAAGCATGAGCACGGGAAGCCCAATGATTACATTACGCCGGGTAGCGGCATGTACGGTTATGAGTTTATGGTTGGTTGGTTGCAGCAATGATAATACAACATCTGCGCCAATCAGCAGTGTCGGTGGTGATCGCTCTGGTACCATGCTAAGTGGTTCGGACACCAATAGTTCGGGCGAGCGTATCGTTTATAACCGTAGTTACGACAATATCCCCAAAGGAAGCTACAGCGGTAATACTTATACCGTTAAACGTGGTGACACTCTGTTTTACATTGCCTGGATAACGGGGAATGATTTCCGTGATCTGGCCGCAAGAAATAATATTGCAGAGCCTTATAGCCTGAATGTGGGGCAATCTATTCAGTTGGGTAATGGTTCTAGTGGTGGAATGTTAGCCGCGACTGATGCGACATCAGGCGGAATCTCAAAACCGCCTGCAAATATTCAGAACACAACTACAACGGTTGATTCTCAAGCAACTAGCGCGTATTCTGAAAACTCGGGTAAACAGAATGTTGGCAAAATGTTGCCAGCGTCAGGGGCAGTTGTCGCTACAACCGCACCTGTTATCGCACCGAGCAGTCCAATCAGTGACCCTACCAGCAATGGTGGCCCAGTGAGTAACTGGAAATGGCCAACTGAAGGTAAAACGATCGATAGTTTCTCTGCTTCCGAAGGGGGAAATAAAGGGATTGATATCGCCGGTTCTCGTGGGCAACCTATCTTCGCTACAGCAAATGGGCGAGTTGTGTATGCCGGGAACGCACTGCGTGGTTACGGTAATCTAATCATCATCAAACACAATGATGATTACCTGAGCGCCTACGCTCATAACGATACAATGCTGGTCCGGGAACAAGAAGAAGTGAAGGCGGGTCAAAAAATAGCAACCATGGGTAGCACCGGAACCAGTTCAGTAAGATTGCACTTTGAAATTCGTTACAAGGGGAAATCCGTAAACCCGCTGCGTTACCTTCCGCAGCGATAGACTGGGCAGAATACGCTGTATTCTGCTCGCCGGATTCACGGGTAGGAGCAGCATATGAGCCAAAATACGCTGAAAGTTAACGAGTTGCATGAAGATGCTGATTTTGATGAAAACAGTACGGAAACTGAAATTTTCGACGAAAAAGCATTAGTAGAAGATGAACCTACTGAAAGCGAGTTAGCAGAAGATGAGCTGTTGGCGCAAGGTGTTACCCAGCGAGTACTGGATGCAACGCAGCTCTATCTTGGTGAGATTGGTTATTCACCGTTATTGACCGCAGAAGAAGAGGTTTATTTTGCCCGGCGTGCATTGCGCGGAGATGTGTCTTCACGCCGGCGCATGATCGAAAGTAACTTGCGGTTGGTGGTGAAGATCGCCCGCCGTTACAGTAATCGCGGTTTAGCGCTGCTGGATTTGATTGAAGAGGGTAACCTCGGCCTGATCCGTGCAGTGGAAAAATTTGACCCTGAACGCGGTTTCCGTTTCTCCACTTATGCCACTTGGTGGATACGTCAGACGATTGAACGGGCAATAATGAACCAAACCCGTACTATCCGTTTGCCTATCCATATCGTTAAAGAATTAAACGTTTATTTGCGTACAGCGCGAGAGCTTTCTCATAAATTAGATCATGAACCGAGTGCGGAAGAGATTGCTGAGCAACTCGACAGACCGGTCGATGACGTGAGCCGTATGTTACGCCTTAACGAACGTATCACGTCTGTTGATACGCCTTTAGGCGGCGACTCAGAGAAAGCGTTGTTAGATATTCTGTCTGACGAAAATGAAAACGGCCCAGAAGACACCACGCAAGATGACGATATGAAGCAAAGTATCGTTAAATGGCTGTTCGAATTGAATGCAAAACAGCGCGAAGTTCTGGCTCGTCGTTTTGGTCTGTTAGGGTATGAAGCAGCAACGCTGGAAGATGTTGGCCGTGAGATTGGTTTAACACGTGAACGTGTTCGTCAGATTCAGGTTGAAGGATTACGGCGTTTGCGGGAAATTCTGCAAGCACAAGGCCTGAGTATCGAAGCATTGTTCCGTGAATAAGCACTATCATGAGTAACCTAGAAAACACGAAAACGGTGAACTGATGTTCACCGTTTTTTTATGCCTGTAACTTACTATTTGGTGGGTTACAGGCGGTAAGTGTGTTTGAAAAGAGCCGTTACACCATATTTTTCAGGCGGTAAATCCATTCAAGTGCCTGACGTGGCGATAGAGAATCTGGGTCCAGGGCTTCTAATGCTTCGACGGCGGGCGGGACTTCTTCATTTAGCAATGTGAGTTGCGAGCCATCAATCTTGCTTGCTGCTGCATTATTTGACAATGATTCCAGTTCTTTCAGTTTTTGCCGCGCGCGCTTTATCACGTCCCGTGGCACACCGGCCAAGGCTGCAACGGCTAAACCGTAACTTTTACTCGCCGCACCATCTTGCACACTGTGCATAAAGGCGATAGTTTCGCCATGTTCCAGTGCATCCAGATGAACATTGACCACGCCTTCCATCTTTTCTGGTAGGGTCGTCAGCTCAAAGTAATGAGTCGCGAATAGTGTCATGGCTTTGATACGGCTAGCCAGATTTTCCGCACAGGCCCAGGCCAGTGAAAGACCATCATAAGTCGACGTACCGCGCCCAATTTCATCCATCAACACTAAACTTTGCTCGGTGGCGTTATGCAGAATATTCGCTGTTTCTGTCATTTCGACCATAAAGGTAGAACGACCGGATGCCAGGTCATCCGCTGCACCGACGCGGGTGAAAATGCGATCAATTGGCCCAATGGTGGCTTGAGCAGCGGGAACATAACTCCCCATATGTGCCAGCAATACAATCAACGCTGTTTGGCGCATATAAGTACTTTTACCGCCCATATTCGGGCCAGTAATGATCAACATACGCCGTTGAGGTGACAAGGTTAGTGGGTTAGAAATGAAAGGCTCGCTGAGTACCTGCTCCACCACTGGATGACGGCCCCCGGTAATTTTGATCCCCGGTTTATCACTCAAAACAGGACAGTTATAGTTGAGTGTTTCCGCTCTTTCAGCCAGATTTGCGAGTACATCCAGCTCAGCCAGCGCATTGGCACTGATTTGTAATTCGGATAGATGCGGCAAAAGCAGATCGAAAATCTCTTCGTATAAACCTTTTTCAATCGCCAAAGCTTTGCCTTTAGAGGTCAGAACTTTGTCTTCATACTCTTTTAGCTCAGGAATGATATAGCGTTCGGCATTCTTCAGGGTTTGTCTGCGAACATAATGAATTGGTACCAGATGGCTTTGCCCCCGACTCACCTGAATGAAGTAGCCATGAACGCCATTAAAACCTACTTTTAGTGTATCCAGGCCCAGTTTTTCGCGTTCACGGATTTCCAACCGATCCAGATAATCGGTCGCGCCATCAGCCAGCGCCCGCCATTCGTCTAATTCTGCATTGTATCCCGGCGCGATCACGCCCCCATCGCGTACCAATACTGGCGGTGTTTCAACAATGGCGCGTTCCAACAAGTCTTGTAATTCATCAAATTGACCGACTTGTGACAGTAAATTTTGTATATGAGGAACATCCAGCGGTTGCAATAGCCGATGAATTTCAGGTAATTGCTGGAACGCATGGCGCATTCTTGCCAAATCTCTCGGGCGTGCAGTTCGCAGTGCCAGACGAGCCAGAATACGTTCTAAATCTCCGACTTGACGCAACGGAGTTTGCAGTTCAGCGGTAATATTTTGCAAGCCGCCAATCGCCTGCTGGCGATCGGTCAATACCTTAGTGTCACGGATTGGCATATGCAGCCAGCGTTTCAGCATGCGGCTACCCATGGCAGTCACACTGCAATCAAGGATAGCGGCCAGTGTATTTTCCGTTCCTCCGGACAAATTCTGGGTCAGTTCAAGATTGCGGCGGGTCGCGGCATCCATAACTATGCCATCTTGCTGGCGTTCCATGGTTAAACCACGGATATGAGGCAGGGAAGTGCGCTGGGTATCTTTGACATATTGCAGTAAACAACCCGCTGCCCGCAGTGCTTGATGAGATTGTTCAACCCCAAAACCAATTAAATCGCGGGTACCAAATTGCAGATTAAGCTGCTGTTTGGCTGTTTCCAGCTCAAATTCCCATAACGGGCGGCGACGTAAGCCATGTCGATGTTCTATCAACGACATGGGCTCGAAATTTTCTGGATAAAGTAACTCTGCGGGATTGGTGCGTTGTAACTCGGCAGCCATAGTTTCAAGGTCTGCGGGTTCTGCAACCCTAAAGCGGCCTGAACTGATATCCAGTGTTGCATAACCAAATCCGCGAGCATCCTGCCAGATAGCTGCCAGCAGATTATCTTGCCGTTCTTGCAGCAAGGCTTCGTCACTTACGGTGCCGGGGGTGACGATACGCACTACTTTACGTTCAACTGGCCCTTTGCTGGTGGCAGGGTCGCCGATTTGCTCACAGATAGCGGCTGATTCACCCAATTGAACCAGTTTTGCCAGATAGTTCTCTATTGAATGATAGGGAACACCGGCCATAGGAATAGGTTCACCGGCGGAAGAGCCCCGTTTCGTTAGTGAGATATCCAGCAACTGTGACGCGCGTTTGGCGTCACTGTAGAACAGTTCATAAAAATCACCCATGCGATAAAACAGCAAGATGTCAGGGTGCTGGGCCTTGAGCCGATGATACTGCTGCATCATTGGGGTATGGGAATCTAGCTTATCAGTATTATTCATGCGGTTATGTTTTCTAGTTAAGTCCTTTTTCCAGCCGATATACTAGCCCAGCAGCCCAGAAACTGACATAGCTAAAAACTCGAGACGACTCGCAAACAAAGCAGATTAGCCCCTAAACTCAGGAGCTATGCATTGATCTGTCAGCTTATTGGGGGGGAGGCTACTGGAATGCAGGGTTTTTGGGGAACAGCGCGTGAGCTGTATCCCGCAGGTGGTTGGCCTGAGAGAGGTCATTTTGATATTGAGTAATCATAATAAGGCTTTGATAAACATTCGGATCATTGTGCAATTGAATGTATCGCTCGGCCCATACGCGGAACTGAGTCAGTAACGCAGGATCAGGATTTTGGTTAAATTGCAGTAACAGATTGATATGCCGAATGTATTGATACCTTTCCCACTGGATATAGGGATTTATCAGTTTATCTAACGGCTGCATATCAACCAAACCACTCCTTTCACTCAGTGTCAGTATCCGACCAGTTTTGAAGCCCGTCACCATAAATAGCAGGGTACATAGTGCGGATAGCACAATAACGCCCTGTAGCCAGCGCCGCCACTGGGGAAGGGGAGAGGCTATAGGTACTAACATGTTTTCTGGTACCATCAGTCGACCCAGTAAGATCAGCACCAGCCAGTGAGCAGCAGAGTGATAAAGAGGCAGCTCGGTCATCAGATGCAAAGCAATTGGGAGAGTGAGTACCCAGAGAGGGAAAACCCTCTTCGGTTGAATTAATAGCGGTTTTATATACCCGGCAACTAATACCAGCATCCCCACCAAAGCCACGATGCCACCCTCTGCCCAGCCATAAAGCACTTCATTATGCGGATGAGAAGGGTAACCCGAGTCTTTAAATATTAGCCCGTTCTGTACTAACTCTCGGGCAAAGGCGGACTCAAAGTTACCGTATCCCCAGCCCAGCCATGGGCGTTGTTGTATCATCTGCCAGGTATATTCCAACATTAACCAGCGTTCTTGGTTGCTGGCTCCTTTTGCTACCAATATGCTGACTTTCATCTGTTCCTGCAGATAAAAGGCACCTAACAGACTGATCAGGCTGAATAGCCACAACCAGGCTATTTTTCGTTGACGCCAGTAATAGAGAGAAAGCAATGATAGCGTTGTGACGCCGCCAACCCAGCCAATTCGCGATTGCAATAGCATTAATATGCCGGGGAAAACCAGCAGCGTGAGGGTGCTTATGCCACGTATGACCCGATTGCCTGAGGCCATAAACAGGTAGGTCGCGATGCCATAGCCTGTTGCCAGGTAACTGGCCAGCACATTAGTTTGCTGAAACATCCCGTAAGGGCGCTGGGTAATATCAAATTCCATCCAGTTATCTGCTGTAAAAACAAACCATTGCAGTAAAGCCAGTATAGCCTGGCCCCAGGCCGACAACAGTATTAACAGTAACCACGCTTGTCGTGCATTGTGATTTAGTTTCAGCCGAAACAGCCCAAGCAGCAGTATTATCCCCCCCCACAAACCGAGCATTCGTGGTAGCCAGGCCCCGATATGCTGTAATGACGCGGGCCACAACCCTGGAAGTGTCAGCAGCAGCGCACCAAACAACAGCCATAGATTGCTCGGAGAGTTTACCGAGCGGGCCTCTACACTTTGTGGCCAATAGAGCACAATCACTAACAGCGCCATCATGGCCCAGATGATAATATTATGGGGAAGATGAAGCCCGGCGCCGCCTCGATTGATTTCATAGTGCATCATGGAGACAAACGTCATGACCATGAGCAGCAAAACAATAAGGTTAACTTTTCGTGTGGGAAAAGTGGTTTTAATCGATGTAAAAAAGAATAATTTCATTATTTTCAATTGATTGCTGTTTGGTGAACTGTGTTGGCGGTTAGTGGGTAACGATCATCTAGTGTATTGAGTCATAAATGCTCAATAAGAGTGACTTCAGTTATTTTTCAGTCGGATGAGCAATAAACCAGCGTAGTGAGTTCATCACTTTGGTTTCTGACATTTTGGCTCTATTTTCATCGACTAACTTCATTAATACCAATCTTGCCGTATAAATATCCAGCTGTGCTTTATCAGCAAGCTCTCTTGTTTTTGGCCAATTGATAACTGGGGGAGGTGATTCAGTAAATTGTTCCTTTAGAACATTACATCGTTCTTCCAATATACTCATGACTTCTTCTTTACGTTGATCCTTAGGTTTCATTGATTAATTCCTCATGCAATTTATCTTATTAAGAATGTCTTATTTTTAATTTCTTACATTCCTACTAACAGGTTTATATTTCACACATATTGGTAGGACGTTTCCTACAAATTAAAAGACTATTCATACAGACATCGGTGTTTTCTCTTATTTATTTTATATTGTTTTTATAATCCTTATTTTTATCTTCAGAATGGGTTCGCGAAAATTTAACAATTAGGCTCAGTTAATAAGCCGGGCAACTATTTTATTCAATTAAAACGCTCGGTTAAATACCTTTCTTTATATCTGAAGTGATGGTGGGTGGCATTTTTTAATTATCCATTAATTTCAATAACTTACTGAGTATAATATATAAAAAAACCTCGCTTTCCTTTGACTTAACCAAAGTATTAGCAAGGTTTAAATGTATTATTGTTAAGCTTTTTCTGCTTTTTGCATTAAAATTATAAGGATTTAATATCGATTATAATTTGACTAATGGAATAAGCAATCATTAATTTCGTAAAATAGACTTTTAGCGATCTAATGTGTCGATTTGCTCATTTTTGTAGTAGGATATGTCGAGCGGGCAATGTTTTTCGATCAAAGTTATCGATATTATTGTTTTAAATTAGTTAATTAAGTTAAACACTCTGAATTTTGATTGTTTGAATTAAATAACTATCAAGTGGAGCGTTATATTTGTATTATCTGCGTCGAACAAAAAGGGCTTTATCGTTATTTAAACGTTTTCTAAAGATGTAGATATTCTTCAATGTCTCCATGTTGACTTTATAGCTCTAAGCAGTTCGCAGTTTATCTTCTTGTATTTTTACAACAAGAAACTGCATGAATTTTTATGTTTAAAACAACTTCGATGCGGTATTTACCTTGATTTTATTAAGGTAAATCAGCGGGCAAAACTTTAATTGTGTATAAAGGAATCACGTAATGAAACTGAATAAAACGATCTTGGCTGCAGCTATGGTATTGGGTTTTGCTTCTGTGGCTAACGCTGCTGACCAAGGCCAAGGTACTGTAACTTTCAATGGTTCTATCATTGATGCACCTTGCTCAATCGCAGCAGGTTCAGATGCACAGACTGTTGAAATGGGCCAGATCTCTAACGTGGCACTGCAGAATGGCGGCAAATCATCTGCACATGATTTCAAAATCAAATTGGAAAACTGTGACACCACCACTCTGAAAACTGTAACCACCACTTTCGGCGGTGCAGAATCAGCAGCAGTAGCTGGCCTGTTGGGTATCACTGGTGTAGCTGAAGGCGCTGGTATCGCAATCGTTGATGGTACTGGTTCTGTTATCAAACTGGGTACTGCAACTGAACAGCAGACTCTGGTTGCTGGTAACAACACCCTGGCATTCTCTGCTTACCTGCAGGGCAGCACTGTATCTGACGCTATCAAACCAGGCAGCTTCTCAAGCGTAGCTGACTTCACCCTGGCTTACCAATAAGCATCATTTTCTAATTCGACATGCGGATTTTTCCGCATGTCTTTTTCTCTTGAAAAAGATACGTGCTGGATGAGTTAGGTGATTTATGTCCAAGTCATTTTTTTTGATAGTGCCTCCTTCCTTACTGATGGCGTCATTACTGAGTCTACCGGTAATGGCAGATCCCATGAAAACCAATTGGGGCCGCGTGAGTATGGAAGGAAGTATTACTGATACTGCTTGCGCTATAGATCCGGGAAGTTTGGAACAGACCATTGATATGGCAATTTTGCCTATCGGTCAATTGGTTCAGAACGGCGTTGGAGATGACCATCCCTTTGCCATTCGTTTGCTTGATTGCACGATAGTTCATTCCGATTCGGACAAAGCGAACCGGCAGCATTTTGCCGTGACATTTGACGGTGCTGCGGACGGTAATAATTTTGCGGTTTACGGAGAAGCCGAAGGAGTAGCAATGCAAATTATTGATGATAAAGGCATTGCTTCAACTCCAGGGGTAGCATCACCGGAAATAAATATCATCCCTGCTGATCTGAAACTCAATTATGCCCTGCGGTTAGTGGGCAATGGCAAGATGCTGCGTGCTGGAACTTATCATTCTAGCGTTCGTTTCAAATTGGATTATTACTGATTTCAATGAGTAAGGTGACATATCTCATGGTATCCGCTCGTTCCATTACCTCTGGTATTGCCTGTCGTGATTTATTGCGAATTCTGATCGCTGTTGCATTAAGTGGCAATGCGTATGGTGTGTTTGCTAGTGATGATATTCAGTTTAATACAGATGTGCTGGATACCAAGGATCGCGCTAATTTTGACCTAAGTCAGTTCTCCCAACGCGGTTATATCATGCCAGGGAGTTATAACTTATTGGTTAGTATGAATAAACAGGAACTCAGTGAGCAGCCAATTATATTCTACGCCTCTGAAACAGACCCTAAAAAAAGTGAAGCGTGTTTATCACCCCAGTTAATTGAGTTACTGGCATTAAAAGAAGATAGCTTTAAAAAGTTGGCGTGGTCGCGTGGTGGTGAATGTCTCGATATCAGCAGCTTACCCGGCTTGACCGTGGAAGGCGATTTAGCCACTTCCTCGTTGCACCTGAGTGTGCCGCAAGCCTGGCTGGAATATAGCGAACCTGACTGGGATCCTCCGTCTCGTTGGGAAGACGGTCTTCCCGGTGTGCTGTTTGACTACAACCTGTTAGGGCAGTTGAACCGCCAGCAAAAGAGCAATACCAGCAATAACACATTGAGCGGTAACGGAACCACCGGCGCTAACTTAGGTGCCTGGCGTCTGCGTGCAGATTGGCAGTCGCGTGTCGATCAGAATTCTGATGCCGAGTCTAATCGCAAATGGGATTGGAGCCGTTATTACGCCTATCGCGCTATTCCGAGTTTGGGCGCTAAGTTGACATTGGGTGAAGACTTTTTGAACTCTGCCATCTTTGATAGCTTCCGCTTCAGCGGTGCTAGCCTGGCGACAGATGACAATATGTTACCGCCGAATTTGCGTGGCTATGCACCTGAGATTACGGGTGTGGCCCGAACCAATGCGCGGGTTATTGTGAGTCAGCAAGGGCGAGTGTTGAGTGAAACACTGGTCGCTGCCGGTCCTTTCCGCATCCAGAACTTGAACAGTTTTGTTTCTGGGACGCTGGATGTACGAGTAGAAGAGCTTGATGGGCAAGTTCAACAATTTCAGGTGAATACCGCCAGTATTCCTTACCTGACCCGCCCTGGAATGGTGCGCTACCGGGTGGCCGCAGGTAAGCCTTCGAGTATCGGGCATCAGTCTGAAGGGCCGGTATTTGGTTCCGGGGAATTCTCTTGGGGGATCAATAGCGGCTGGTCATTGTTTGGTGGTGGGATCAGTGGTGAAAACGAATATCAAGCGGCATCCATGGGGATTGGCCGTGATTTGATGGAATTTGGTGCAGTGTCGGTTGATATGACCCAATCATGGGCCACTTTACCCGAGAAAGGCACTTTGAGTGGTGGCTCTTATCGCGTCAACTATTCGAAAAACTTTCAGGAGACAGGCAGTCAGGTGACGTTTGCTGGCTATCGCTTCTCTGAACGTAACTTTATGACCATGACGGAATATCTCGACACACGTTATCGCGGTAATAGTGTGGGTGGCAATAAAGAGATGTACACCATCAGCTTCAACCAGCAATTTCAGGATCTGGGGCTGAGCGCGTATTTGAACTATAGCCATCAAACATATTGGGATCGCTCGGCGAATGACCGCTATAACCTGTCACTCTCGCGCTATTTCGATATTGGCAAAGTGAAAAACGTCAGTATGACATTCTCGGCTTTCCGCAACCGTTATAACGAAAGCAATGATGATGGGGTGTATCTGTCCTTGTCTATGCCGATTGGCAACAGTGCAACAATCAGTTATAGCGCGTCAGTCAATGGCCGTGAAAACAGTCAGCGAGTGGGGTATTCCGATCGCATAGATGCTCATAACAACTACCAGATCAATACTGGCGTAGCCCGTAGCGGCGCGTTGGTCAGCGGTAACTACAACCACATTGGTAGTAGCGCGGATATTAACGCCAACGCCAGTTATCAGGAAGGCCAATATTCTTCCGTCGGTTTAGGTATTCAGGGCGGGGCCACTATTACGGCTGAAGGTGGGGCTTTACATCGGGTGAATACTCTTGGTGGAACCCGATTGTTACTTGATACCCAAGGGGTATCCGGTGTTCCGGTGCAAGGGTATGGCTCATCAATACGCACCAACCGGTTTGGTAAAGCTGTGGTCGGTGATGTGAACAGTTATTACCGCAACCGGGCCAGTATAGATATTGATAACCTGGCGGATGATGTTGAGGCCAGAGGAACCGTAGCACAAGTCACACTGACTGAAGGCGCTATTGGTTATCGCCGCTTTAATGTGATTTCCGGCGAAAAAGCGATGGCCATGATACGCATGGCAGATGGTACATCACCGCCATTTGGGGCCACCGTATTAAATGAAAATCAGCAAGAGACCGGCATTGTTAACGACGACGGTTCCACTTATCTCAGTGGGATAAAAGCCGGTGAAACTATGTCAGTAAACTGGAATGGGAAGGCGCAATGTAGCATCACCTTACCGAAGGCACTTTCTCCGGCAATACTGGCGAATCTACTGCTGCCTTGCCAGCCGATAGCGGCGGGAAATAAGCTCCCGGCATCAGAGTAGAAAGCTTTGGTAACGGACCTGCGGATAACCGCGGGTTCCGGTAAGAGAAAACGTTCGGTGCCACCAGGTTCTGACAAAACTAATTCGAAGGAAAAAGTAATGAAATTGAATAACAAACTGCGTATCACCACGATTCTGGTGACGGCACTTATGGCTCAGCAAGCAACAGCAGCGATTGCACTGGATAGAACCCGGGCCATTCTTAATGGCGGCGATAAGTCCATCAGCTTGAATATCAGCAACCAGAATAAGGAATTGCCTTATCTGGCGCAGGGTTGGATTGAAGATGAGCAGGGTAACAAGATCAATTCACCGTTGACGGTGGTTCCACCGGTTCAGCGGGTAGAACCCGGTGCGATGAGCCAGTTAAAAGTACAAACCTTGCCGGCAGTGAACCAGTTGGCGCAAGACCGGGAAACCTTGTTCTATTTTAACTTGCGCGAAATTCCACCGCGCTCGGACAAGCCCAATACTTTGCAAATTGCTTTGCAAACGCGCATCAAACTTTTCTACCGCCCAGTGGGCATCGTGCCCCAAAAGGCGGATATGTCGACACCTTGGCAGGAAAAGTTACAACTGACTCGTCAGGGCGATCGTTATCAGGTTAATAACCCGACCCCGTATTACATCACGCTGGTCGATGCCAGTGAGAGCAAAAACGGGAAAACAGCAGCGGGCTTCAAGCCACTCATGATTGCGCCAAAAGCGCAGGGTATGTTGGATGTCAGCGCTGCCGCATTGGGTAGCAAACCGGTGTTGACTTATGTCAATGATTTTGGTGGTCGGCCAAAATTGGTATTTGGTTGCACGGGTAGCACGTGTTCTGTGGTTGAAAGCATCAAGTAACGGCGTATTTCTGGGCGCTGCATAAGAAGACAGGGCGGATGTCAGGCTGAACAATGAATAAGGAATATGGGATGACTGTTGTTTTTAGGGGAATAGTTACCCGGCTGACTCCGATGGCCATGATGTCCATCATTAAGATGACAGCCATTGCAGGGACGGCAACCGCAGTGATGACATTATTGTTAAGTAGCTCTGCATGGGCGCTAAATAAGACTGCGACAGTCAATGTTTCGGTCACTATTTTCGCCGCACCGCCTTGTGAGATTAACAGCAACAACACGATTAACGTCAATTTCGGCGATACGGTTCTGACATCAAATGTTGATGGTGTCAACTACATACAGCCAGTGAGCTATACGTTGAACTGTACTGCGGCAGCAGCTAATGCGCTGAAAATAAGTATTAAGGGGAATGGTGCGACTTTTGATACCAGTCTCTTGAAAACAAGCAATTCAGCTTTGGGGATAAAATTGATACGTGATGGGCAGCCGTTTGCACTGAATACTGCATCCAACTTTACCTATCCGAATATTCCTGTATTGCAGGCGGTACCGATCAAACAAACAAATGCAACGTTGAGCACGGGATACTTTTCCGGCACAGCAACCCTGGTTGTGGAGTATCAATAATGAAAATGAATTCATTTATTTCGCGCTGTTCCGTTGCAGTGGTTCTGGCTCTTGGTAGTTCGTGGGCTTATGCGGACAACATGCTGTTCTCGGGGACATTAATTAACCCGCCGCCTTGCGTGATTAACAATACTGGCACCATCACTGTTGATTTTGGCAACGAGGTCATGACTTCGCGTGTTGATGGGGCTCAGTATATACAGCCGGTGACTTATACGTTGAGCTGCACTGGGGCCATATCCAATGCGCTGAAAATGACTATCAAAGGTAATGGTGCCGGTTTTGATGGCAATGTCTTAAAAACGAATAATTCAGATCTCGGGATTAAACTGGTACGCAATGATCAAGCATTAGCACTGAATACTGCGTTCACCTTTTCTTATCCGACGATTCCTGTATTGAAGGCTGTACCGGTCAAAAAAGTAGGTTCGACGTTGAATGCGGGAGCTTTTTACGGCACAGCGACGATGGTTGTGGAGTATCAGTAATGAAAAATAGATCACTGATATCGGGCTGTTCCATAGCGGCTGTACTGACATTGAGTAGCCCACTGGCGTATGCGGAAGACATGCTATTCACGGGAACATTAATTAATCCCGCCCCTTGTGTGATTAATGGGGGGAAAATTATAGATGTGCCTTTCGGGGAAAATCTGGGCGTAAATAAGATTGATGGCATCAATTACACCCAAACAGTGCCTTACAGCATAACCTGTGAAACGGTCAGTAGTAGTTTGGAATTGGGTCTAACGATCGTAAGTGCATCTGTTGCTACATTTGATCCCGCAGCGATACAAACTGATGTTAGGGATTTGGGTATCCGTATACTGAAAAATGGCGTTTCTTTTCCGCTGAATACCCGTGTTGCTTATGACAAAAATAACCCGCCGGTGCTGAAAGCCGTTCCTATTAAGGCCACGGGCGCAACATTAAGTGAAGGCAGTTTTGAGGCCACCGCTACATTATTAGTGGATTATCAATAGGATCAAATGATGACTAATTTAAATCTGCTGATGCGCCGTGGGCGAACTATTTTAAGTATTTTGATTCTGAATATTTTTTGGGCTATACCCGCATCGGCTGCTGATAATATGCGTTTTCATGGTGCACTAGTTGCCGAGCCTTGCACGATTCGCCCTGGTGATGAAGCTATTAGTTTGAATTTCGGTACAGTAGTTGACAAATATCTATATTCGAATCAACGCACCTTAGGTAAGCAATTTCAAATACATCTGGTTGATTGCGACATTAGCCTCGGTACCACGGCCAATATTAAGTTTACAGGTAATGATAACCTTAAATTACCCGGATTATTGTCCGTCGATGGTAATGATGTCGGCATAGGTATCGGCCTTGAAACATTGGCTGGGAAAGCTTTGCCCCTGAATACGTCGAGTGATGATATTGCACTTGATACAGGTAATAACATTATTACCTTGAAAGCTTATGTCCAGGGTGAGCCAGATGCAATAGCTCAACGCACGATTAAACGCGGTGAGTTCAGTGCAGTCGCAACATTTAATCTGCAATATTATTAATGGGTTCCCCCACTAATTTTATTTCAATAAGAATATTTCAATGCTGAAATTTATTATCAACAGCTTAAATGCCGATATGCGGATAGAGACAATGGAACTTAAACGAATGACACAGCCTAATATACGCTTAAGTAGTCAATATTTCTGGCTAATTGCTTGCGTGCTGTTTTTATTTCCACTTTATAGCCAGGCCAGTGCCTGGGTGTCGACTCAAACGCGGGTAGGGCAACAATACCAAGGGACATACTCTTGGCCGAGCGAAGAAATGCAGGGGACACTTTGTACTGCTGCATCTTGTTCTGTGGCGATATGTCACTACTCGACGGCGCCCGGTGCTGAAATATGTGGTAACCCATCCAATGCCTTGACGCGAGTTGTTGTTTCTCAGGGCGCGACGGCCGAGGTGATGAGAGCGGCCTTTGTGGCTAAAAATGGGGTGTCGGGGAGTTGGGGTACCGTGACAACTGACCCATTGCGTGCGGCTGGCAGTTGCTTTGGTGTGATGTATTGGCAAGGTTCGAATGATGGTAATACCAGTGGTAGAGTCATTCCTGGCTCTTATTGTGGCGCGGTTCCACCGACCCCAGAAACCTGTGAAATTACCGGTGATGTCTATATCAATTATGGTTCACTTAATCAGCAAAATGTTGATGGTGCAATAAAAAGTGAGCCATTAAATATCAAATGTACAGTCAATACATCCCTGAAATTAACTTTGGTGGGTTCCAGAAGTATCAATCTTGGACAAAACGGCAAGCTGACTTCAACATTAAAAATGTCAGGGCAAGATCTATACAATGGTGTCACGATAAACGCAACTGCTGGGCAGACACCTTTCCCGATTGAATCAACGCTTCATTCGGTGGGATTACCTGATGCGGGTACCTTTAGTGGTAGTGGAGTGGTTATTATGTCCTACCTCTAAATACAAAATTACATGTACTCATTGGCTGAGTACATGATTATTATGAATATAAAATAGCGCTTTAAAATCGCTATTTTTATATTCATAACTTGGGTGACTTTACTGTTGTTTTATTATGGCAGCGGGTTCCCGTGGCATTTATTTATATATGATTTAAAATTAAATAAATGTTATATTTCGGTTGTAATGTATTACGGTAATATAGTATAAATTCACTGCGTTAAATTAATGGGTTGTTAGCAATAAAACTTAAGATTAAAACGCATACTTCAATGGGCTATTAAATAATAGGCTATAAATTTTTATTTTCCTTTAAGGATTTTTCTCATGAAAAAAATGAACATGGCTGAAGCAAATACAATCGTTGGCGGTACTGGTGTAACTTGTAAAGATACTTACGAGTGGTTGTCAGGTAGTACTACTTTGACTTGCCAGGCTGTTACTACTTGTACTGACAAACACGGTAAAGTGACTAGCCGTACAGCTACAGCTAGCAACATTGCTAACTGCAAATAAGATATAAATTAAGTATTCTTTAATTATTATCGATATTTAATAGTATCCCAGGCAAGTGCGGGAGGGATTTCTGTACTTGCCTGATTTATTTCTTCAAATGTGTCATCGATGCTTAAATTCAAGAATTTTCGCATTAATTGAATGTTAGAAAGATTATTTCGTGGGCATAAATGTTATTTGATTCTGTTTATGTCTTACCTGAACTCTGATTGTGAATAGAACTGAATCTATGTCTACTGAAAAAAATATGTTTAGGAGTAAGGGATTTTTTATAGGCTATACACTGTTAGTTATCCTTATTTCTTCATTGATAACAACGGCCTATTTCCACTATTTCGTTCTTAATCAGGATGAACAGGAAACCCTATTCGCTGTCAGCAGCAGTGAAGTTGAAAACAGCCCAATCAAAGACGATAAAACGATTATCGAGATCTTCTCTTATGGCTGCCATTACTGCGCCATCAATGAAGAGAATGTGACCCAATTAGAAAACCGCATGCCAGAAGGGACGCGTTTTGTTCGCCTGCATATCAGCAGTGATAAGACCACCGGCTTGGGGCGTTTTGCACCTATTTTCGCGACTTTATCCGTCATGGGTATTGAACCGCAGCATCGCCAAAGCGCTTACAAAGCGGTGCTCGAAGACAACATCGACCTGAGTGATAACAGCCAACTCGAAACCTGGCTAAAAGCCAATGGCATTGATGTTGCCAAATATCAGCAAGTGAGCCAGTCAGCTGAAGTGAAAGAGTTGCTAGCCTATATGACGGCGGTGACCGCGCATTACAAAGTTGACGCCACTCCGAGCTTTATTGTCGGTAAAAAATGGCTAGCGCTACAGGATCGTCAATTCCCAGCGTTCTCAGATCATCTCTTGTCATTACTCGAGCACGATAAGGCGCTGGAGAAATAATGAGACTGTTAGCCGTATGGAGCTATTTCGCCTGGAGAAACCAGCTCGATAAGCTGGCTTTTAGTGGGCGGTTCTTTGCCCGCTGGCAGGCCAAAGTGGCGGTCTGGTTGTTGCGGCACGGTGATTATCGTTTCTTACTGATGCTCGGCGCTTTGCGCCGGGCTTTAGGCTTGGTTTCACGGCATCAGAAGAATCTGGCGCGGGTGGCAGCAGCCAACAGTCAGTGTCTGTTGGAAAGCCAAAATCGCCCATCGGCGCAGAGTTTTATTCGCACGGCACAGCGCCGTCAGGTATTGGAGTTGGCCGCAACTTATGGTCAAAATCGGCGAATTTTAGCCCAATTAGCCGCCTGTACTCAGCAGTTAGACAGCCAGGTGAGAGCGCTACATGAGGCCGGTTCGCCGGTTATTCTCGCGCCGTTGCACATGGTTTCT
The DNA here is from genome assembly GCF_900460525.1 of Yersinia kristensenii. Lineage (NCBI taxonomy): Bacteria > Pseudomonadati > Pseudomonadota > Gammaproteobacteria > Enterobacterales > Yersiniaceae > Yersinia > Yersinia kristensenii. Next base: position 402,414 of record NZ_UHIY01000001.1, on the reverse strand, counting down.
GATGTGCTCGCGGGCATGGTGGGCGCGGCGGCTTATCCGGGGCAGGCCACCGTGGTGGTTTCAGCCAGTGCCGAGGCTTATCAAGAGCAGGCGCGGCAAATGGGTGGAGTGAATATTTCCTATTGTTCTATCCATGCAGACAGCCGTGCAATCGCCGGTAACTTGATGGACGCCATCATGGAAGCTGCCGAGCATAAGCGGAATATTATGATTTTTCCGGATATTACGCCGGATTACACCGTTAATAACCAGCCAGCAGAAACGGCAAAAATGCCCTGCCAGCTATTTAACCGCCCCGCTAATTTGCACAGCGGCATTATTCGCCTTGCCAGAGCACTGTCAGCGCAGGTGGTTTTTTATTATCTGTATTACGACAAAGAAATAAAAATTCATATTTATCCTGCGCTTAGTGCTCGGGAAGTGAAAAGTAAATTACCTGAATTGATTGAAACATCAATGACGCAGCATCCGCAAGATTGGCTGTTATGGCACTCACATTCATTATTTTTTATTAATGAATAATGTCACTTACGAAGAATAGTAGAAAATGGAAAAGATAATCCCAACGTTAGTTTTTCAAAGCGAAACCAATGAGTGTGGTTTGGCCTGTATTGCGATGCTGGCACAGACGCAAGGCATCAACGCACCGCTGGAAAGCTTACGGGAACGCTATCCTGCCTCTGCGCACGGCACGTCACTGGCCACGCTGTGTACTATTTTGTCGGAATTGGCAATACCGGCTTATCCGGTGGTGTTTGAGCATCAGGAGTTGTCGGCTTTACCGCTGCCAGCCATTTTGCACTATGGCGCAAACCATTATGTCTTGCTTGCCTACCGTAAAGGCAATTATGTCTGTGTCATGAACCCGGCTATTGGGCAGCAGTTATTGCCGATGGATGCATTAAAAGCAGAAATTAGCGGCTACGCATTGGTGCTTGATCCAGAAACACCCGCGGATCCTGAAGCGGCGAAGAAGATCGAACACAGCAAGCGGCTCAGTGCGCTTGATTGCATGAGTTTGAAAGAAACCGCCAGTGTTCGGGGTATTTACTGGCTGATGACGCTGGCATTTTTGATCTCCCTGACACTGTTTATTATGCCGACCATGGTCAGCAGCGCTATTAATGACGTGTTTTCTTCTGCGGGCGATAAAGATTTCCCTTATTTCTATTTCCTCCTGGCTTTTGTGGTGTCCACTTCACTCGCTTTTTGCGTGCGATACATCACCGAGCGTTATATCAAACACTTTGTGGTGCTTAACAGTGTCGCCGGTTTCTCCCGCTTACTGAGTCACTCGCTTAACTTCTTTGATAAGCGAGCACCGGGTGACATTTTCAGCCGGTTCTCGAACTGGCAGATGGCCGCCACCCAAAAAATCGAGCTGGATAACGGCCTGCGTACCGACTGGATAATCGGTGCCATCGCGCTGGCGGTGATGTGCTATATGAGCCCATTGTTGGCGATGGTTTCTGCTATTGGCGTTATGTTGATGGGGCTTATCAGTATTTGGGCTATCTATCGTGACCGCTATTACACCCAGCAGTTGCAGGTAAAAAGTGCCGAGCAAAGTGATTTCATTTTGGAAACCATTCAAGGTTTTTCCACCATCAAATCTGCCGGTTTATCCAGCCAACGCCAAGGGGTGTTTGCGGGCTTGGCGCTGTCATTGTTCACGGCATTACAGAAGAAGAAAATCTACGATCAGGTGAAAAATAGCCTGTATCAGCTGATTGGCAGTCTGGAAATGGTGTTCTTTATGCTGTTGGCTTTGCCATTGTTGAAGCAGGGGACTCTGAGCTTGGGCGAATTCTTTGCCTACAGTTTCGTGCGCGAGATTTTCACCTCGTACATCACCAAGATTTTCTATGCCATTTTGCAAAAGAACCAGTTGCACGTCATTGATATCCGCGCGCGTGACTTGTTCCCTGCCGGGCAGTCAACGCCGTCGGAGAAGAGTTCAGCCATTCCAGCAGCGCCGCCTACATTTGCGCATAAGCTGGTTTATCAGAACATTCGTTTTGCCTACGACGCCAGCCAGCCGGTATTGCGCGATTTGTCGTTGTCACTGACGCGCGGGCAAAGTGTGGCCATCATCGGTGAGTCCGGTGCCGGGAAAAGCACCTTGCTGAAAGTGATGGCGGGGTTGATGCCGCCACAAGAAGGGCAGGTTTTGGTCGATGGTGAAGTGGTCGATTTCCAACAGGCCCATGCGTTGTTTTTCCTGCAAAGTCAGGAAGACATTCTGTTTAATGCCTCGGTATTACAAAACATCACTTTGTTTGATGGGAATCTGGACACCGATAAACTTCAACGTATCGAACGTTCATTGCAAGGGCTGCAATTAACTTCAGTTATCAATAAGTTGCCCGGCGGCCTCAGTGCGCTGGTGCGCGAAAGTCACGCGGCACTCTCTTTAGGGCAACGTCAACGGTTGTTACTGGCTCGTGCCATGTACAGTGATTGCCCGGTATTAGTGCTGGATGAGCCTACCGCCAATCTGGACGAAGATACTGCCCAGCAGGTGATGCAGGCATTGTTGGCCCATTGTCGTGAATATCAGAAAACATTGATAACCGTGACCCACAGTGAAAGTGTCTTGCCGCTGTTTGATAAGGTTGTCCGCTTGGATGACGGCCAGTTGGCGCATTTTACTCAGCCAGCGACATCAAGTCGCCTGACACCTGCGGCGGTTAACTGATGCGTATCAAGATGACGAACAAGAAACTGCGTTTATCGCTGGCATTACTGTTGCTGCTGATTATCGGCGGCGGGATTGCGCTGTCATTATCGGGCAGTCAGCAGGATACCCCGCCGCGCACCGAAACCATTGGGCGCGGTGATATTGAAAAGTACGTCATGGCGACCGGCAGTTTAAAACCGTCATTACAGGTTAATGTGGGCGCGCAGGTTAACGGGCAGTTAACCAAACTTTATGTCAAACAGGGCGACCGCGTGACCCGTGGCCAACTGTTGGCAGAGATTGACCCAACCTTGCAGCAGAATGAATTGCGCAAGTCAGAAGCCGAATTACAAAGTGCGCTGGCGCAAAAACAAGTGGCGCAAGCCCTGTTACGCCAATATCAGTTGGAGTTCCGCCGTCAGCAAACATTGGTAGCGGAAAACGCTGGCGTGAAAAGTGCGTTAGAGAAAGCGCAGGCGCAATACGAGAGCCAGCTGGCGCAATTACGCGTTAATGAAGCTTTGATTGAGCAAAGTCAGGTCGCGCGGGAAACGGCAAAGGCTAATTTAGCTTTTACGCGGATTATGGCGCCGATTGACGGCGAAGTATTGGGCATCGTCACCAAAGAGGGGCAAACCATTGTTTCCTCGCAGACGGCACCGACCATTCTGGTGCTGGCGAATGTCGATACCATGACAGTCAACACCCGTATTTCAGAAACCGACATTCTTAAAGTCAGTGTTGGCCAACCATTATGGTTCTATGTGGTGGCTGATCCCGAGCGCCGCTATGAGAGCCAGATGGGGGCTATCCAAGCGGCTTCTACCGACAGTTTGCGCGAAGACAGCGCTGTGCCACAGACTAACCAGCAACCCTCTGCGGTTTATTACAATGGCATATTCAATATCGCCAACAGTGAGCGGCTATTGCGCACCTCAATGACTGCGCAAGTATTCATTATTACTGCACAGGCAAAAAATGTGCTTCGGGTGCCACTGGCCGCTCTTGGTGAACAACAGGCGGATAAGCGCTATCGCGTTCTGGTAAGTAAAAATAGCAGCAGTAAAAACGGGGTGAGCAAAGATCCGCAGACCATGGTGCGTTGGGTGTTGCTCGGCTTGCGTAATGACCAATATGCCGAAGTGAAAGAGGGGCTGGAGCCGGGTGAACAGGTGGTGTTAATGGGGACGCCGTCGGGAGCTAACAATGCACATTAATGCTGTTCATACCGCGGATGCTACCCATGACCCTTTGATTCAACTCAAGGGGATTTATCGTCATTTTACTTCTGGCACAGAATCGGTGGCGGTGCTTAAGAATATTTCACTGTCAATTCACAGTGGTGAAATGGTGGCGATTATTGGTGCTTCCGGCTCGGGTAAATCGACGCTGATGAATATCATCGGCTGTCTGGATAAACCGACGCAGGGTGAGATGTCAATCCACAGCATCCCGACGCGGCAGGCCAGCAGTGAACAATTGGCGCAATTACGCAGCCAATATATTGGTTTTATTTTTCAGCGCTATCATCTGATGCCGTATCTGACGGCAATGGAGAATGTGGTGATCCCGGCACTTTATACCGCGATGACCACTGCCGAGCGTCAGGAGCGTGCCGCTTATTTGTTACGCCGTCTGGGGCTGGGCCAGCATTTGTTGCACAAACCGGCGCAGTTGTCGGGTGGGCAACAGCAGCGGGTGAGTATTGCCCGTGCGCTGATGAATGGTGCCGGTATTATTCTGGCCGATGAGCCGACTGGCGCACTCGACAGTGCCAGCGGGCAGGAACTGATGGGCATTTTGCACGGCCTGCACCAATCCGGTCACACCATTATTATCGTGACTCATGACCGCAATATCGCCAATCAAGCGCAGCGTATCATTGAGATTAGTGACGGTGAAATTATTGCGGATCGCAATAATGAGGCCATCGGCACAACGGCCATCCACGCCGCATTGCCCAGCCCGGTTGCCACTGGCCGCCCACATTGGTGGCTGAGTGTGAGAGAAGCTATCAAGATGGCGTGGCGGGCACTACTTGGTCACCGAATTCGTGCCTTTTTATCCATGCTTGGCATCATTATCGGTATTTCCTCGGTGGTTTCTTCCATGGCGGTTGGGGAAGGCGCACGTCAGGAAATCCTCAGTGAAATCAGCCAGCTGGGTATCAGTAATATGGAAATTCGGCCAGGACTCGGTTGGGATAAACCGCGCCCTGATTTCGAGCGCGCCCTCAGTGTGGCGGATGTCGAGTTACTCAGCAGCCAGCCCTATGTCGAGAACCTATCGCCAGTGGTCAGTAAAATGGTGACGGCGATCCACGGGGACAAACAGGTGGCTATCATGCTATCTGGTGTCGGCCAGGGATTTTTCAAGGCGAGCGGGCTGAATATTATCGCCGGCGATAGCCTGACTCAACACCATGTTAATGCCCGCGAGCCGGTGGTCATTTTGCAACCTGAGCTGCGCGATACCCTGTTTGCTGCCGGGCAAAATCCAATTGGCGAAATTGTCCAATTGGACGGCATTCCATTGCGGGTGATTGGTGTTGCCAAGCGCGCTGGTTCGTCCTATGGCGGATTATTGGCGGCCTGGATGCCCTATACCTCTCTGACTGAACGTATTTCGGGTGATATTCCGCTGGAATCTATTGCTGTGCAGATTGGTGAAAACTACAGCCTGAATGAAGTGCAGCGCGATATTGAAAAGGTGCTGGACCGGGCCCATGGTCAGCGGGACTTTTTCATCCTGAGTAATGACCAGATGAGTAAAGCCATTCAGAAAACTTCTGACTCGATGACGTTGCTGATCACCTCGATTGCTGCGATTTCACTGCTAGTGGGCGGTGTGGGCGTGATGAATATCATGTTGGTGTCGGTGACCGAGCGCACCCATGAAATCGGTATTCGCCTGTCGGTAGGTGCCCGCCCGAGCGACATCATGACTCAGTTCCTGATTGAGGCAGTGGTGATTTGTACTCTCGGTGGCCTGATTGGCATTATAGGCTCCGCATTGGCAGGGGTGGTTTTTTCGTGGGTGACTCAAGAGTTCACCATGATTTTCACCTGGCCACCGTTAGTGATGGCATGCAGTTTCTCTGCACTTATCGGGTTAGGTTTTGGCTTTTTCCCGGCGCGCAATGCCGCTCGTTTGCACCCCACTGAGGCATTGGCACGAGAATGAAAAGATTGATTAACGCCATGTTATTTAAAAGCTTAGTGCTAATGATCAGCTTGGCACTCGCGGGCTGTGGCGCATTACTGAAAAGCGACTATCAGCGCCCGATGGTGTCCATTCCCGACGAATGGCGGATTAAAGACAGTGGCGGCAGCTACCTGCATCACAGTGTGCACTGGTGGGAGAATTTCGACGATCCACAATTATCAGAAAGCATCAGCCGCATGTTGGTCAGTAATAATGACCTGGCAACAGCGGGCTTGAAGTTACAGCAAGCGCGTTTGACGGCCGGGCTGACCAATACCAATATGACCCCGAATGTCACTTTGACCGGCGCGGGCAGCAATACCCGATCTCTGAATGAGAATACTGAGCCGCGCGAAAGTTATAGCACCTCGTTTGGCTTGAGTTACGAGCTGGATTTATGGGGTAAATTGGCCCGCGCCCGTGAGCAATCCGCCTGGTTGGTCAATGCGACTGAACAGGATCGACAGGTCACCGCCCTGTTATTGATTGGAACCACCGCCGATCTCTATTGGCAGATTGCGAAATTTAATCAGCAGTTAGATTACCAACAGACGGCACTGGCTATCTCGCAAGACACCCTCAAGATTGTGCGCTCGCGCTTGGCGGCGGGGGATGCCAGTGAAATCGAGTTGTTGCAGGCGCAACAAGCTTTGCTGGATAGGCAAAATCAGTATCAAAATCTCGAACAGCAGCGCGAAGTTGCGCGTAACGCCATGGCTTTGCTGTTTAACCGCGCCCCTAATTATCGTCAAGCGGAGCGTAAGTCATTGGATTTACAGCAACAGGTGCCGATTGCCGCCAGTTTACCGCTAGAAGTTATTGCCCAGCGTCCGGATGTACAGGCGGCCGAGTGGCGCTTGCGCGCCGCCTTAGCCGGGTCTGATGTGGCAAAACTGAATTTCTACCCGACACTTTCGCTGGGCGCCACATTGGATGCCGGTAGCTCGGTATTTTCACAATGGTTTAGCAATCCGAGCCGGACACTCAGTGTCAACAGCGCGCTGCCTTTCTTGCAGTGGAACACGGTGCAGCTCACCATCGACCAGTCAAAGGTGGACGTGAAATTAGCCGCGGTCGATTTCCGCACTAAAGTCTACAGCGCACTGAAAGATGTTGATGACGCAATGATAGGGCGGCTGAGTTATCAGCAGCAAAAACAGAATCAGTGGCAGAACCTGCAACTTAGCCAGCGTCGGCTCAGCCTGACGAACAGCCAATATCAAGCAGGTGCCGTTTCATTTCAGACCTTACTGGATGCGCAGGATGCCCTGCTGACCAGTGAAACCAGTTTGCTCGAACTTCAATATAACTATTTGAATGCCACCATGAAATTGTGGTTAGCATTAGGTGGCGGTGTTGATAACAGCAGGGACAGTAAAGGAATTAAATCATGACGAATACAGTTAAACAGCGCCGGGTTGTTGTCACCGGTTACGGCTCGGTAACTCCTCTGGGCATGACCGCGCAGCAAAGCTGGGCCGCGATTATGGATAACAAATTGGGTTATCGCTATTACGATAAATCCGAGCAGGGTATCAAATCGCGCTTTTTTGGCCTGTTGGATGCAGAACCCAATTTGAAATCAGTCCCTGCCGCGATACGCCGCCGCTTGCCGCGTTATGCCCGGTTGGCACTGGCTGCTGCCCGCGAAGCTATGGAGATGGCGTTCGCTGAGAAATCTGTCGCAGATTATTATGATTTGCTCGATTGCGGCACTATTATCGGCAGCGGTTGGGCTGGGCAGGATGAAACCCACGATAACTATGAAGGCTATCTGGAAACCGGGCTGGGCACGCCGTTCGGCTGTTTCTTATCGATGCCGAATGCCGGCACAGCCGCATGCAGTTTGTACTGGGGATTACGCGGCTATCAGAACTCCCCGATTGCTGCCTGTGCCACTGGCACCATTGCTATTGGCGATGCATTTGAAATTATCCGCAGCGGGCGAGCATCCATGATGTTGGCTGGAGCGGGTGAATCTCTGCGCAGTGATGCGGCAGTATGGAATATCGATATTTTAGGCGCATTGGCGCGCGAGCAAGAAGATGCCAGCAAAGCCAGTTGCCCATTCAGTTTGGACCGAAACGGCTTTGTATTATCCGAAGGCGCGGCGGTGCTATGTTTGGAAGAGCGGGAAGCGGCGATTGCTCGTGGTGCCAACATTCTCGGCGAAATTAAAGGTTACGGTAACTATTCCGATGCATTTGATTTCACCGCACCGGCTGAAGATCGGGTTGCACGGGTGAAAACTATTCAGCACGCCTTACAGCAAGCGGGTTTGAGCGCCGATGAGATTGATTACGTGAACTTGCACGGCACCTCGACTCAGCTTAATGACCTGAATGAAACCCAATCCATTAAACAGGCCTTTGGCGCAGCGGCTTATACTACGCCACTGTCCAGTACTAAATCCTATTCCGGTCATTTGATTGCGGCGGCGGGCAGCTTTGAGTCCATTATCTGTCTGCAAGCACTGGCGCATCAGATGATGCCCGCGACTTGTAATCTGAAAAATGCTGACCCGCAATGTGATCTTGATTACATCAGCGAAGGGCATCGGCCAAAAGCTTTGCGCAATACCCTAAACCTAAGCTTTGGCTTTGGTGGGGCGAATGCCGCATTGGTTATCGGGTTGGATTAAGCATGATGGTTAACACGACGTTTAACTACAATTACAACCTCAGTGATGCGGAACGTTGGGCTGAATTTTCTGGTGATTACAACCCGATCCATTTTGATCTGCAACATGCGCAGCATTTGGGCCAGGAACAACTGACGGTTCACGGGATGCGCGCCATGCTGGATATTAAATATCAGCTCAGCACGGCGTTATTACCGATATTGCCGCCAGCGGAGTTTCTGCGTTTTAACGCGCGCTTACGCCAACCGGTACGGTGCCATATGCCGTATCAACTGCAAGTCAGCCAAACGGCAGGGCAGGTGAGTGGCAATCTGATTGATATGAGCAGCGGTGAGAATTGCTTTAACGGCAAGCTGCGCAGTGCGCCCGCGCTGGTACAAACTCACAATGAACAGTGGGCTTCTTTGTCTGCGGATGAGGTTTTCCAGTCAAGCCAGCAATTCCTGGGTGATGTATCACAACCGGCTGAATGTTGGGGTTTTTTTGATGCCTTGCTGTTTAAACTGTTGGTTGCTGCGCCGCAAACATTGGCCACCGCCAAACAGGTGTTACCGGGGATTGAGGCCGAAACCTTGATTGATGTTTTCAAGTATGTGCCGGTTATCCAGACTCATCACGATGTGCATTTTAGTGCGGATTTACTGCGCATCAATAATCCGAATCTATTTGTCCGCAGCGCACTGCATTATGCCATTGAGCCGACACTGATTGTCGGCAACCCGAATGATGGCTGGGTATTGCGCGCGGCTATTGCGGCCCGTTCCGACTTAGGGCCATTAATTACCACAGCTGTAACATTGAAAACGTGGCCGTTAGCCGCGCATTAAAAAAGGATAAAATCATGGAAAAGTATCAACACGTTTATGACACCGTATGTGAAATGTTGTGTGACGCCAAAGACTTAGAGATGTCGGCACTGTCACCTGAAATGCCGTTGCATCAGCTAAAACTCGACAGTCTGGATTATGTCGAATTGATGGTGCTGGCAAAGCGCGAATTCGGCGCGACGCTGAATGCTGAAATGTTTATGGAAAGCCCGGACATGACTTTAGGAGAGCTTTGCCAGAAGTTGGCCGAGCAAAAGAAATAATATTATGAGCAAGCAATGGGTGTTAATTACCGGCGGCAGCCGTGGTATTGGTCGCGCCTTGGTCGAAGAATTGGCCAAAGAGTGGAATGTGGTGTTTACCTGGCGCAATGGTGAACAACAGAGCCGCGATGTTATCGACAGCTGTGAAGGGCTCCCCGGTAAGGTGACTGGCTATCGTTGCGACGGCAGCAATGAAGCGGATGTTGATGCACTTGCGCCGCAATTGTTAGAAAAGTATGGCCCACCCGGCGCGGTAATTCATAATGCCGGTATTACCGGTGACAGCTTACATATTCAGCAGAATGGTGATAACTGGCGCAATGTGCTGGATACCAATCTGAATGCGGTTTTCTACTGGAATAAGCATGTTTTGCCAGCAATGATGATGCAGGGCGAAGGTGCCGTGTTGCTGATGTCCTCAGTGACCGCGATAAAAGGCAATATCGGGCAGAGCGCTTATGGTGCCAGTAAAGCGGCGATGATTGGCCTTGGCCGATCACTGGCGCTTGAGATGGGCCGCTTTAATATTCGCGTTAATTGCTTATTGCCAGGAGTGATCGACAGCGATATGACACGCGACATGCCTGCCGATGCCTTAAAAGGGTTGCGTAAGCAGATACCCTTACGGCGTTTGGGGAGTGCGCAAGAAGTCGCTCGCGTCAGTGCTTTTATGATAGGTAATGATAGCCGCTATATGACCGGCCAGACCTTGGTGTTGGATGGCGGGTTAACAGCGTGATGAATCTTGCCATGGATGGCAATGTCATCAACGTCATACGCTATTGCCAGCCACAGGTGCTGGCAATCAGAAGTCGCTATTCGGATATATTCCATTGATGCGCTAATATGGATTTTGTCTCGCCAGCCAGCCATTGGTTTACTTCTTTCAATAACGGCTGATTATCTTTCTCCATCATATACACTTTGTAGCTACCGGTGCCGGGTAATATTTCCGGTGTTGCGACACAGAATACGCCGGGCTCTTTGCTCTGGTAATAATCCCCTTCGATTAAGTCAGTAAACATAATATCCGCACTTTGATCTCGGACACCCTGCAAATTAGCCACGTTATCTTTGGTTCGGATGATTTGGGCTTGCTTGATATTGGCGTCGACAAAAGATTGGTTGGTGCCACCAGGATTGACAATAACTTTCACCGTCTTGCGATCAATCGCCTCCAGTGTGGGGAATTTTTGGGATTGTTGGCAATTGGCCAAGGCAATTTTGCCGTTCTTCACCACTGGGCTGGATAACGCAAATTGTGCTGCACGCCCAGGTGTTTCTGTGACACCACCCATCGCTATATCAAATTTGTCTGCCGCTAAATCTTCCGAAAGCGTTGGCCAACTGCTGGGCACAAAATTGACTTTAAGCTTCAGACTTTCCCCCAGGGATTTTGCCATATCAATATCGTAACCAATCAATTCCCCCTGTTTATTATGAAAGGCCAAAGGGGCGTAGTCACCGGGAACACCAATCCGTAATTCTCCGCTTTGTTTAATTTCTTGCCAGCTTTTTGCCAACACTTGTTGACTGCTGATTAACGCTAAAATCATCATTCCCAGAGGTAACTTTTTCATTTCCATTCCTTTTTTATTATGAAATTCAAAATGAGAATAACGTGATGTCTTATTTTTAATCAATGATTTTATTGGAGAATAAAAAATGGGCTTCCTGCGTTACCACAAGAAGCCCTCTATCAGATACTTTATTTAGAAATTAACGCGGAAGCCGATGTTCGCCATTATTGGTGATTCGACATACGTGCCCTTACGATAATTGGCTTCAGCATAAACCGTGGTTTGCTTGGTCAGGTTAACATCCATACCCAGCCCATACTTAGCCGTATTACCAGAAAAATCATTATTAAAATCATTCAATTGGTTAATCGTCACGGTGTTTGACGTAATAAACTCTCGTTCAATCGCGACTTTAGCGTAAGGGCGAATAATCGCGCCATTTTTCAGATCAAATTTCGTCCCAACCTGGGTTCCTAATTCGCCTTTTGCTGAGCGGTTATGATCAATGTTCGCTTTCATGCCATTGCTAAGTGCAATATCTTTTGCTTGTGCGGTGAAATAACTGGCACGAGCATAGGGTTCTACAAACCAATTATCAGAAAGTTTGTAATGGTAACCCGCCTCAAGTGACCCACCGACGGCACTTTGGTTATAATCACTTTGTACTGAACCGCCGTTAGTCATATTGGCATTCAGTGAATTTTTAAAGCGGTTAGCTTTAAGAACAGTATCAATATAATAGCCGCTGTTATCGAAATAACTGCCATAAGCACCCAGGCTGTAACTATCAATCGAACTATTCCCACCACGGGCATGTTTCACTCGGTTATTGCTATAAGAGGTAAAACCGCCTAAGACTAACTGCCCTGAAGACAAACCAAATACTTTATCGGCACCGATTTCAAAGCCATCTTGCTGTAAACGATAGGCAGCATTATGAGTGGCATTGACGCGAGTATTATTGGTCAAATAGCGGCCCCAAACACTGGCGTTATCACCCTTACTGTTATTTAAATCACCTTTGCGTAAGCGCAGATTTTGCAATTCGCCATCAAAAATAAACTGGTTCGCAGAGGCCATACTTAATACAGCATCAGTGGATGGCGTTGTTTTCAATCCTGTGTCTGGTGTTGGCTCTACCGGAGCCGGTCCAGGTTCAGTTGTTACCGGTGCCTCAGGTTCAGGTTCTGCAGGTGTTGCGGGCTCTTCTGGCTCCGGTTCTGCAGGTGTTGCGGGCTCTTCTGGCTCCGGTTCTGCAGGTGTTGCGGGCTCTTCAGGCTCCGGCTCTGCAGGTGTTGCAGGTTCTTCAGGCTCAGGTTCTACGGGTGTTGCAGGCTCTTCAGGTTCTGTAGGGATGGCCGGTTCTTCAGGTTCAAGACCCGCATCTAAAGTGCTGCCTAAATACCATAAATTACCTCCAGCTCGTGCCGAGTTATCCCACTTTTTCAGGCCATAGACATATGTACCACCATCAATTTCAGTGATGTTTGCACCGGTGAGTGAAGCGAGAGTGAATTGAGCATGACCACTGAGATCGTGAATAAGGTCCAATGTTGTCTCGCCTGGCGCGGTTATCTCAGTGCCAGAATCATTTACCATCACTTTGTGCAAACCGCTGGCATTCGCGATAGTAACAAAGTTACCTTTACCTTCAGCAATTGACGTGTTGAACAGGAAAGAGCCTGAGCCCGAAAGTGTCCCAATATTTAATGAGGTATAATTACTGCCAGTACCTGACTGGAACGCAACCTCACCGCCATTCAAAATTAAATCATCAATGGTTGCAAAGGCATTATTCGCAGCATTATATCGCACGACTAAATGAGTATCTTCACCATTAAGCACGACATTTTGCGCGTAAGCTCCGTTAATTTCATCAGTATCAAGATATACAGAAGCAGCATTATTGACTTGCGTCAGCCCAGTTAATTTTCCTCCGGCTCGCACCCAAGAATAAGCTTGATCAAATAAGGTCGTATCTTGTGATTAACCACCGGTATAAATATTTTGGTAAGCGGCACCGTTAAATATGGCAGCACTAGCAAGCCCTGTATCATCAATGCGCTGGGAGGCTTTATCGTAAAATGTTGCATCAACACTATGACCATTGGCTGCGATAACCTGACGGCTGGAGTCTACAAATTCCGAGTTATATGATGTGGCTTTGGTATCCCAGTTTTTTGACTCTTTTTTCATTCCCCACAACATTTCATAGGACGTATCTTGATAGCGACTATTCGTTATGTATGGGTCGAACTCAATACTGCCATCCTCGGCAGTTTCAGTATAAATATTCCCACCCATTGCGAATTGTGTGGAAACCACTACCGCGGAGTTACCTTTGGCAAGCGTTTGGTCTGCCGATGTCATTACCCACATTAAGCTATTGTTTAGCGTGGTATTTTCTGCCCGCCCTTCATAGGTTGGGCCACCTTGATAATGGGTGCCAGTAATAGTAAAACGGCTGTTGTTGACCTCGGTATAGCGAATAGTACCCAGGGCTACCGCGGCAGAGAAATAATCATGAGGTTTATATAACTCATACCCTTCACCATTAAAGATGAAATGGTGATCTTCTGTCCCGGCCGTTACGCCGTCTCCGAGAGAAATACTGTGAAATTCACCTGCACCAGATTTTGTTTGTTCGCAAATATCATTGACGGTGTAGCCCACACAAGGCGCAGCATTAATATTTGCTGTGTAAATAATAGATGAAATAGCAATACTTAAATAGGTTCTTTTTATATTAATATTCATTGCGGCAAGATTCCTGGTTATTTTATAAATTTATTGATATTCGCGTATTCTCAGTTGATACGTTATTATTTAGAGGTGTTTATTGATTTGATGCGTGGTATTTTTAACAAGTATAATGATGATTATTTTAAATGATTTATAAATTCAAATTAATGAATGTCAGTGTTTTAAATCAGTGAATGGAGGGTAACAAACTAATCTTTGGTAGAGTATGGGAACTCACGAGTATCTTTGTAGGAAAAATCTTAGCTGCGCATGAAAATGATCCAGATCAATATTAAGATAATTGACTGAATATTCGTTAGGTGCGGTTATATTTGACTCATCATGAGTGAGGAATATCCGCAGATTATCAAGGCTGCGGATATTGATGATATTAATTCTTGTTACTGATGTGGAATATATTCTCCGGTCAGGCTTTCAAGGAATGCGACGATATCTTTGACGTCTTGCTGCGGTAGGTTAGTCCCCACTTGATATTTCAACATCATCTCAACGGCCTGATTCAAATCTTCGGCCTGTGCGTCGTGGAAATAAGGTGCCGTCAGAGCAATGTTCCGCAAACCCGGTGTTTTAAAACGGTGCATATCACGGGGATCTTTAGTGACATTAAAACGCCCATAATCATCAGCCGTTAGCTCTTTGGGTCGGTCGGCAAAGTAATTAGCTTTTAATCCCATCAGGTCATAGGACTGCCCGCCAATATTCTTACCCACATGGCAGGTATCACACTTATTTGGCTGGAATAATGCCAGGCCATTTTTCTGACTGGCGGTGAGGGCATTGGCGTCACCTTTCAAATAGCGGTCAAAAGGACTATTTGGCGTGGTCAACGTTTTCTCAAATTCAGCAATGGCATCAGTAATGGTGTGTTCGGAATAACCTTGCGGATAAACTTGAACAAACTCCTGTGTTAACTGTGCATCCTGTTGCAGCTTATTAATAATGTCATCCCACGAGGCTGATGCCATTTCCACCGGATTGAGTGGTGGCCCACCGGCTTGTTGCTGTAAATCAACGGCACGGCCATCCCAGAATTGATTCACATTGAATACGGCATTGAAGACCGTCGGCGCATTTATTCCGCCTTTCTGACCATCAACACCGGTTGAAGTCGCCAAATTATCGACTCCTCCTTTAGAGAGCAGATGGCAGCTGGCGCAGGAGACAGTGTTATCGCTGGACAACCGCGGGTCGTGGAATAAACGAGAACCCAAGGCCACTTTTTGACTGTCGACCGGCAATGCATCTGGCAGCGGTTGTAACGCCAAATGTTGCATGTCACTGCTGCTGGTGGAAGGGAAATGTTCCGCCCGCTGTGCTTTAACCCAATCAAGGATGTGGTTTCTTTCTTCAGCATTGATACCTGAAGCCCAGTGTAAAACGGCAAAACGCTGTGGTGGCATTTGTTCGCGAGCAATGGCCGACTCTATTTTGGCTAAATCAGCCTCCGGTATGGCGCGATTTTCTTTAATCGCTAATAAGGTCGGTTCCAGTGAGAAATATTGGCTGCCTTGTTGAATATCGTAATCCATTAATTGTTTTATACCCGGGATCGCTGCATAAAACGGCAGAGATGCACTGCTGGTGTGGCAATAATCGCAGCCTTTTTGATAAAACAGGTTACTGATCTGTTGGTTGGTTATTTTTGTATTGCTTACCGTGGGGGATGTTTCCTGGGATAATTGTTTTTCCTCGCTGATTAATGTGTTACTGCGCGTATTATCCGTCATGTAGATATAACCGGCTACACCCAGATAACCTGCAATTACTAATATACCTCCGCCAATTAGCCATTTTCTTATCACAGCAGCACTCCTTTGTTGTGTGGAAAGCGGTAGCCGCTTTCGCATTTATGTTTTTACCCTGCTAATAACCCTATTTATTAAATGGGATTATCTCTGGGTTGTGCTGAGGGAGGGTTGACTTTTATCAAGCTAGAAGGGCAGTTTTGCCTATCGTTGAGATAGCTTTGGTCTATTGATTCGTGGGGCTTCTTTCGCCTCTTCGAACAGGGGGAAGTTTGGGCGCTACTGGCATAAAGCGCTACTGTTTAAGACTCTTCTGCCATCTTCTTGAGCCAGCGAATAAAAGCATTAATTTTCGGCCATTGCCGCTCAGATAGTGTCGAGATGTAATAGCGCTGTTCACACCTCACTTCCATTCCAGGAAATGGCATGATCAGTTCCCTATTTTCCAGCCGTTTGGTCACCAGTTTCTTGCGCCCCATGGCGACACCGACATGATTAATCGCAGCAATAACGGCCAGGTCTGAGCGGTCAAAGCCCATACTGCGCTGTAGGGGCGCGAGATCAACACCCGCTTGCTGGCTCCAGGTATTCCACTCGCTGTTATCGGAATCATAACTCCAAGCTTGCCGGTCATGCAGTAAAGTACATTGTCGCAGATTGTTCAGATTGCCATAAAGTTGATGTTTTTCTGCATATTCTGGGCTACACACGGGCACCATAGATTCATCCATCAAGTGTTGATAAGACAATTTCTCCGGCGTTTTATCGTCAAAGTAAATAGCCAAATCAATACCGCCGCCTTGGAAATTGACATTCTCATTGCCGGTCAGAATATTCAAACTAATAGCAGGATAGTGATAGGCGAAATCAGCCAGTTTGGGCACCAGCCAACATTGGGCAATGGAGGGGCGAGAATAGACGGTGAGGGTGCCGGACAGCTCTTGATTCTTTATTTCCAGGATTTCCTGATTAAGGTATTCGAGTGAAGACTTCAGGACCCAAAATACACGCTCCCCCTCGCTAGTAAGTTCTACCTTGCGGTGAAAACGCTGGAATAATTTAAAACCTAATTCTTCTTCAAGACTATTAATCCGATGACTGACGGCACTGGGGCTGATTGATAACTCATCGGCGGCCAGAGCAAATGAGCTATGCCGCGCGGCAATTTCAAAGGTATAAAGTTTAGATAGCTGATAACCATTCAAGAGTTTATTGCGAGTGATATAGCTTTTTTCCGGGTACATAGCGGCCTCTCAGACAATCTATTCGTCTCAATAGCATATCTCATCACCCCGAAAACTACGTTCTTAGGATTATCTAATGTGATGCAAATCCGAATTAATGATAAAACTTTGACCCATATGACATGTTTGGTTCAATCTGGATCATCTGAAGGGCGTTTTTTATCATTTGTCAGTACCGGCTAATTCTTATTCAATGGAGACAGAACTTATTATTAGAAGAGGTTAGCTATGGACTCACAAATATGGGTAGTGGGGACGTTATTGTCGAGTATCATTATTATTATTTTCACCATTGTAAAACTGAAAATACATCCTTTTCTTGCACTATTATTAGCCAGTTTTTATGTCGGGCTATTAATGGGGATGAATCCGCTGGAGATGGTGAATTCGATTGAAGGGGGAATTGGCGGTACTCTCGGTTTTCTGGCCGCCGTGATTGGGCTGGGGACGATTTTAGGGAAGATGATGGAAATATCCGGTGCTGCAGAACGCATCGGAATCACCTTACAGCGCTGTCGTTGGTTATCTCCCGATGTCACCATGGTGCTGGTGGGGGTAATTTGTGGTATTACCCTGTTTGTTGAAGTTGGGGTTGTATTATTGATTCCATTGGCATTTTCCATCGCTAAAAAAACCAATACCTCACTATTGAAGTTAGCGATCCCTCTGTGTACGGCATTGATGGCGGTGCATTGCGTGGTGCCGCCGCATCCGGCAGCCATGTATGTCACCAATGCTTTAGGGGCTGACATTGGTACTGTTATTGTTTACGGGCTGGTGGTTGGGTTAGCTGCGTCATTAATTGGTGGGCCACTGTTCTTGCGCATTGTCGGTAATCGACTGCCGTTTAAAACAGTACCGCAAGCCTTCTCCGAAGTGAAAGTGCGTAATGAGGATGAATTACCGTCATTAGGCGCGACTTTATTTACCGTATTACTGCCCATTATTCTGATGCTGGCGAAAACAGCCGCAGAGTTGAATATGGAAAAGGGCACTACGGCTTATTTAATATTAGAGTTTATCGGTAATCCGATTACTGCCATGTTTATTGCGGCGTTTGTTGCCTATTACACTTTAGGTATCCGCCAAAATATGGGCATGAGCACTCTGTTGGCGAAAACGGAGGAGAGCTTTTCTTCTATCGCCAATATTCTATTAATTATCGGTGCCGGTGGCGCATTTAACGGAATATTAAAAGCCAGTGGGTTGGCAGATTCGCTGGCGGTGATTTTATCTAATCTGGATATGCACCCGATTCTTCTGGCATGGTTAGTGGCGTTAATCCTACACGCCGCAGTGGGTTCTGCAACGGTCGCTATGATGGGGGCAACCGCCATTGTATCCCCGATATTACCGATGTATCCCCATGTCAGCCCGGAAATTATCACTCTGGCTATTGGCTCAGGCGCAATTGGTTTCACTATTGTCACTGACTCGCTATTCTGGTTAGTAAAACAATATTGCGGCGCTACGTTGAGTGAGACATTTAAATATTACACCACCGCAACCTTTATCGCGTCGGTGATTGCATTAGGCACCACTTTCCTACTTTCTTACATCATATGATCGCAAAGAGACATTTTATGAAAAGCACCGAAATTGATAAATTAATTACCGACAACCCTTTGGTTAAAAAGCTTATCAATTTAGAGGAGGTAACTTGGTTTAACCCGCAGGCGACCACAGTTGAAAAGGGGTTGCCATATGTGGGGCTAACTGCACAGGATGTGGCTGATGCTGAGGCGCGATTGCAGCGTTTTGCGCCTTACTTATGCCTGGCATTCCCTGAAACACAGCCCACTAAGGGCATTATCGAGTCGGACGTTGTGGCTATCCCCGCCATGCAAAATGCACTGCAACAGCGCTATGGGGTGGAGATAACCGGCCGATTATTGTTAAAGAAAGATAGCCACTTGCCGATTTCCGGTTCAATTAAAGCCCGTGGCGGTATTTATGAAGTCTTAACTCATGCGGAAAAGCTGGCGCTAGAGGCCGGTTTATTACGGGAATCTGATGATTACAGTCAGCTATTTTCCGATGATTTCCGCCGGTTCTTCAGCCAATACCGTATTGCTGTGGGGTCGACCGGCAATCTGGGAATGTCGATTGGTATCATGAGTGCCAAACTGGGGTTCAGTGTCAGTGTACATATGTCGGCGGATGCGCGTGAATGGAAAAAACGCAAACTGCGCGAACATGGTGTCAATGTGGTGGAGTATGCCCAAGACTATGGCGTGGCGGTGGCTCAAGGACGTAAGCAGGCGGAATCAGATCCAAATTGCTTCTTTATCGACGATGAGAATTCACCCACTTTATTCTTGGGATATTCGGTGGCGGGCGGCCGATTGAAAAAGCAGTTTGCCGAACAACAGATTGTGGTTGATGAAAACCACCCGTTATTCGTTTATCTCCCCTGTGGTGTCGGTGGCGGCCCCGGTGGGGTGGCTTTTGGCTTGAAGCTGGCATTTGGTGACCATGTTCATTGTATTTTTGCCGAGCCGACGCATTCACCGTGCATGTTATTGGGTGTGTATACCGGGCTGCATGATGATATTTCTGTGCAAGATATTGGTATCGATAACATTACTGCCGCAGATGGTTTGGCGGTCGGCCGGGCCTCTGGTTTTGTCGGCCGTGCCATGGAGCATTTACTGGACGGTTTTTATACCTTAAGTGATGCAGAAATGTATGACTTGCTCGGATTGCTCAATCGCCATGAAGGTATCCGACTAGAACCGTCGGCATTAGCCGGTATGCCTGGCCCGGCGCGGGTTAGTATCAGCGCGGATTATTTAAAAGATCATCATTTTAGCGCAGAGAAAATGCGCAATGCGACTCATCTGGTCTGGGCGACAGGTGGGGGAATGGTACCGGTGGAGGAGATGGCAAAGTATCTCGCGACCGCGAAAATTTGATGTGATTTGATCATAACAGCATAAAAACGGGGCCGAAGCTGACCCCGTTTTTATGTGTTAATTAGCAGCGGAACAAACGCACTTTAATATCAGCGGGTGTTAGCTTTCTCTCTTTGCACAGGAAAAACGCAAATTTGCACTTATTTTGTGCGTGTCAGGGGCATTGTGACGCCACTTTCCTATCTCTCTTATCTCTCCATCAGTTTCTGCCATTGATCAATTAATCTAAAATAAAAGCATTAATTACAATGAGTTATATTTAATTTCTTTAATTCCCCTGTCACTTTACGCTGGCTGGCACAGTTCATGCTTATGTCATTACATTCAAGTCACTTGAATACACTTCACACTACTTTAAATGGGCGGCAATCATGACACGACGTAAACAGGCGATACCTTTGTGCTGGGCAATGCTGTGTGCGGCCAGCGCTTTCTCTGCTACTGCTCACAGTGCAGACTTGCTGGATAAAATTAAAGCCGATAAGACGATAACCATTGCAACCGAAGCGCGTTATGCCCCGTTTGAGTCGGTAGAGAATGGCAAGATTGTGGGATATGACGTTGATTTAATGAATCATATTTTGCAGAAAAATCTGCCCGGTGTTGAGGTCAAGCAACTTGATCTGCCTTTCCAGGGCATCTTGCCCGGTCTTGATGCTAAGAAGTTCGATTTCGTCGTCACCGCCGTGACGGTAAATAAGCAGCGTATGGATCACTTCGCGTTTACTGTGCCGATTGCTGAATCTACCGTGGCGCTACTCAAACGTAACAACGACAGTTCTATCAATACATTAGATGACCTGAGTGGCAAGGTAGTCGGCTCCCAAGCCGGTTCTGGTCAGCTTCAGGTGCTGCAAGAATTTAATGAAAAACTGAAAGCCAGCGGCAAGCCGGGCATCAAAGAAATCAAACAGTATGTCTCTTTCGACGAAGCCTATGCTGACCTGGCAAACCAGCGTCTGGATGGTGTCGCCCAATCGCTGGCCAACCTTGGCCCATTGATAAAAGCCCGTCCGGGAATCTTTACCACGCTGAAGCCGATGTTAGGGCCAACCACCTATTTTGGTTGGGTCGGGCGTAAAGGTGACGACAGTGCCACCTTGGTCAAGCTGTTCAGTGATGGCATCAGTGAAGCTAACCACGACGGCACCATGAAAGCATTGCAACAGAAATGGTTCGGCTTCGTGATGGATGTTCCGGCCGACCAAATGCCCGTACCAAGTTTGTAAGAGGACTGATGATGGGGGAATTTTTCCAGTTGCTGAAATCTTGGCTGCCGATGCTGATAGATGGCGCGGTGACTACCGCCTCGCTGTGTGTCGTAGCCATTGTTGCCGGTTTTTTTATCGGTGTGGTGATTTACCTGATGGAAAGCGGCCACTCACGATTTGGCAGAGGATTTGCCCGCGTCTATATCAGTTTATTCCGTGGTACCCCGGTTTTAGCTCAGGTTTTATTGTGTTTTTACCTGCCGGGGGAGTTGGGGTTGTCACTGCCGGGGTATCTGGCGGCGGTGATGGCCCTGACACTCAATACGGCGGCCTATCAATCACAAATTTTGCGCAGTGGTTTCGCGGCTATCCCGCCGGGGCAATTAGAAGCGGCGGCGATGTGCGGATTAAGCTCACGTCAGACGCTGTGGTATATCCAAATTCCGCAAGTGTTGCGTCTGACTATGCCGTCACTGATTTCAGAATTAATTGATGTGATTAAGGCCTCAGCGGTGGTGTCGGTTATTGCTATCACCGATTTGATGCGGGTCGGGCAGCAACTGGCTTCGGCGACCTACCGCCCGCTTGAGGTGTATATCGCGATTGCTTTGTCTTATCTGGTACTGACCAGCTTGCTGGCCCTGTTAGGCAGTTATGTTGAACGGCGCTGGCATAAGGAGAGCCGATGAACGATTTCTTCCTGTATTTGCCGGACTTTGCTCGTGCATTGGGCGTCACATTGGGCATCAGCCTGAGTGCGGCGGTCATCGGGGCTTGCGCGGGATTTATCTTGCAGGCGGTGTGCCGTAATAGCCGCTGGTTGTTCTGGCCGTGGCGCACTTATGTGTGGTTGATCCGTGGCACACCTTATCTGGCGCAACTGGCGGTGTTCTATTTCGGTTTGCCCGCCATTGGTGTGACGCTAAGTGCCGTCGAGGCCACAGTGATATCGCTGGCCATTTACAGCTCAGCCTATTTTGGCGAAATCTTTCGCACCGCCTGGAAAAGTATTGGGCACGGGCAACTGGAAGCGGCCCAAGTACATGATATTTCAGCCTGGAAAAGCTTTTGGTACATCCAAACACCACAAGCATTGCGCTTTAGTCTACCGCTGCTAGGGAACCAGTTCATTTTGACCATTAAAGAGAGTGCCGTGGCTTCAATTATCACCGTGCCTGAGCTGACCATGACCACCGGGCAGATAGTCGCGAACACCTATACCTACATTGTGCCTTATACCTTGTTGATTCTCAGTTATTGGCTACTGGCGCAAGGCGTCAGTGTTGGTGTGCGCTTACTTAGCCGTCAGGCCATAGAGGGATAACATCATGAGTCTCCAACCCATTATTGAATTACGCAATCTGGGCAAATCCTTTGCCGCCAACCGGGTGTTGACAGGGATTAATTTAACGGTGAATACCGGTGAAATTGTCACCTTAATTGGCCCGTCGGGGTCAGGGAAAACCACCGCCTTGCGCTGCATGAACTTCCTCGAAGCCTATGACGAGGGGGAGGTTCTGATTAAAGGGCAGTTGCTGGGCTATAGCAGCACTGGGCGCGAGCTAAAACACCGTGATAGTGCGGCGTTAATTGCTGAGGTGCGCCGCCCACTGGCGATGGTATTCCAGCAGTTCAACCTGTGGCCACATATGACGGTGCTGGAAAATGTCAGTGCGCCGTTGATTCTTGGTAAAAAACACTCCCGCGATGAAGCGCGCAAGAAAGCGGTGGCGGCACTGGCGCAGGTTGGCATGTCGGATAAGGCGCAAGCTCGCCCGGCACGGTTATCCGGTGGGCAGCAGCAGCGGGTTGGCATTGCCAGATCATTGGCCTTGGAGCCAGAGCTATTGCTGCTTGATGAGCCAACATCTGCTCTTGATCCTGAGCGGGTGGAGGAGGTGCTGGATGTGATTAAAACGCTGGCAAATAACGGGATGACCATGGTGATGGTGACACACGAAATGTCATTCGCCGCCAAAATTTCATCCCGTGTGGTGTTTATGGCCGATGGTTCAATTATTGAAAGTGGCGCGCCCGCGAGCTTATTCCGCCAGCCGCAGACTGACCGGTTGAAATCATTTCTTGCGCCATGGTTTAAACGCCCATTGCAATTAGATGAACTGGAGGCCGGGAATGCTTAATGGTGCAGGTGTTCAGGTCGCTGGTCATATTAGTCAACAGCGGTTGCTGGAGAAATTGGCACAATTAGCCCGCTTTGGCGCACTGGAGAATGGTGGGGTTAATCGGCAGGCTTTATCCGCAGAAGAGTTAGATGCTCGCGCTTGGCTAATTGATTGGGCCTATACATTAGGCTGCGAAGTGATTACTGACGATTGCGCAAACTTGTTTATCCGCCGCGCTGGTCGTGAGGATTTACCGCCCGTGGTGACGGGCAGCCATATTGATACTCAGCCCGGTGGCGGCAATCTTGATGGCTGTTACGGCGTGATTGCCGGAATGGAATGTTTGAGCGCTTTGGCTCAGACGGGCATCACCACCTTACGCCCAATTGAAGTGGCGGTGTGGATGAATGAAGAGGGCAGCCGTTTTTCTCCCGGCGCGATGGGGTCGAGTGCATTTGTCCAACCACAGCGCTTAATGCGTTACCGGAATCATCAGGATGCACAGGGCGTGACTTTGGCGCAGGCGCTGGAAAGTTGCCACCAGCGTTTTGCTCATTTACCGCGCCGTGCGCCGCTGCCGATGGCCGCTTTTGTCGAACTGCATATTGAACAGGGGCCGGTGCTGGAGCAGGCCAATCTGCCGCTAGCATTGGTGCAAGGAATTCAGGGAGTGCGCTGGTATCAGGTGACCTGTTTGGGGCAATCGGCTCATGCTGGCACCACCCCGATGGCGGTGCGCAAAGATGCAATGTCACTGGCGCGCCAAACAGCACAACAACTAGAGCAATGGGCCGCCACGCTGCCAGCCGATGAGTTGCGCCTGACTTTTGGCCGCTGGGAGGTAGAACCCAACGCCATTAATACTATTGCCGGTCGCGCTAGCTTTACCCTCGATTTTCGTCATGCCAGCCCGGCGGTATTAGCGCAGTTTGATGATTGGATGCAGCAAATCGCGGCTGAAAACGTGCAGGTCGAATGTGTGTTCAACCACCCACCGGTAGCATTCAATACCCAGTTATTGGCACAACAATATGCTTGCACCCAGGCATTACAGATAGATACCACGACGCTGACTTCAGGTGCCTTTCACGATGCCATGCATCTTGCCAGCCATTGCCCGACCAGTATGTTTTTCGTTCCCAGCCATAACGGCATCAGCCATAACCCGGCTGAATATACAGACCCTCAGTATCTGTACCTCGGCGCGCAGGCATTAGCCTGTTGCCTGACAGAACTGGCCAATCAACCCATAGGAGTTACTCATGAGCACCCACACTTATCCGACTTGCTGTGAAAAAGACAACGGTAGCGCGCTGGGCACCAATACTACTTTATCCTCGCCCATTTCTGCCGACGGGACACCCGTCCTTGGCGAAGTCTATACTGTGCCTGCCCGTTGTGGCCGGGCGGTGCGTTTGAGTCAAGGGCAGGTTATCCGCATCATCAACACCCCCGGCAGTCAGGTGTGTGATACCTGGTTATTCAATAGTGCTGATTTGAGTGAGTTTTCATCCATGGAACATACTCGCGCATTTATTGATAAAATCATTCCTCAGCCGGGGGATGCATTAGTCACCAACCAGCGCCGCATCATCGGCACATTGTTGACGGATACTTCGCCGGGGGTGCATGACACCCTGATCGCCGCCTGTGACCTTTATCGGTATAGCAATATGGGGATCACTGAATACCACGACAGTTGTGCTGATAATATGCGTCTGGCGCTGAATGCTATTGGGCTACGTGCGCGTGAAGTGCCACAACCTTTGAACCTGTGGATGAACATCCCGGTGAATCCGGATTACACCATTTCCTGGTTACCGACGGTGAGCCAAGCGGGGGATTATGTCGAGATCCGCGCCGAGCTGGATTGCATTGTTGTGATGTCTGCTTGCCCGCAAGATATTGTTCCAATCAATGGCTGTAACCCGCAGGATGTGCATTTTAGTGTTGCCGGGTAATGGGCCATAGTGTTCTGTAGTGATAACGTTGCCCGGCACGGATAGGCCGGGCGTTTGACTTTCTATGAGCAGCAGATATCAACTTATGAAAAAAAACGGCGATAACAGCGGTTTTGTTTTATCTGATTTAGGGATGCGTTTGCGTCATGCCCGTTTAGCGCAGGACATTACGCTAAAACAGTTGGCACTCAAGGTGGGGTGCTCAGAGAGTCTATTATCCAAATTGGAAAATGAGGTGGCCTCTCCCTCTCTGGCCATGTTGCACCGGCTGGCCAGTGCTTTGGAAACCAATATTTCTGATTTGATGGCAGAGAGTTGGGTGGCTGACTCACCGGTATTAAAGCCAGAACAGCGCATCCGTAAACGCTTTGTTCACCGCAACAAGAAAGGCGGTATCGCGCTGGAAAACCTGACTCATCATCACAAAGGCGGGTTGTTACAGGGAAATATTCATATTATTGAGCCAGGTATCGCCAGTGACGGGCAGATAGAACACCATGGCGAAGAGATGGGCTATGTGCTGGAAGGAGAGGTCGCGCTGTATTTAGGCGAAGAGACTTATACCCTCAGTGTGGGCGATTCTTTTTATTTCCCCAGCAATGTGCCCCACGGCTATCGCAATATTGGTCAGTCAATCGCGAAAGTGCTGTGGGTGAATACGCCGGTGACCTTCTGATTTTATGCCGAGGGAGATGTTGGGTTGCTATCTGGCTGATATAAAATCTGTCAGCAGATCATTTCCTTCTGGCTGTTTTTATATTTATGACATTTTATTTATTTGAAGTTCATTGTTTCACCCTATTTATTGATGCTGGCATTAAGGGGAATCTAATGCTGCGGTTTTAATCAATGCTATGTTAAGGGGGAGGGGTGAAAATCGGCGGTCTAGGGTTTCCTGTTTATAATAATAAAATTAAAAACAAATCTCAGAAAGAAAAGGAGATATTTAAACGTATACCTTATCTTTCGATAAAGCATGGCGGGAGTATTAGAAATGATAACTGCAAATTTAATTTCCGTGAAGATGATGGAAACCAAATAGTTTGCCGTCACTTGGCTGCACAATATGCTCTTGATGTACTTAATAATATGGTTCGTGGTAAAGTGAAAATGAGTGATTTCGCTACCCCTAAGAGCATACAGAACCATGTCACTAGTGAGGTTGAATTATATTACAAGGAAATTATTGAAAAATCACAGACAGTATATCTGATAGATAATAATGATTTTGGCCGTATGTTGGCCGATATTTTTAAAACTATGGAAAGCCATGGTGAAACTCACTTGGCATTATTTTTAGCGAATTATTATCATGCTATGGCAGTGCGTCTGAGTATTAAACGTGATAATAGATTGTATTATGTTATAAATTTTTATGATCCTAATGTCACAAACCATACAGTACGTTGTAAAATCTATGATTTATCATTGCTTGAAACTCACACATTAAAAAATTACTTAGAGGAAAAAGATTACTTTGAGTATTATCAGAATGATTGTGTCAATATAACAACAGCATCCATCTGTGAAGATCCTAATATCCTTTCCGTTCGGCAGCGAAACAGTGATAGAGAATTGACCCTAATTAACAACCAATTACCATTGGTTCCCTCTGGTCGCTTACTCATGTTGTTGGTAATAAATAATTTCCCGTTGGAGGTGATTAAATTAGTTAATAAGATAATAGAAGAATCTCTGTTATCTCCAAATGAAATTTATGACATTTTTAATGTCAACAAATCAGATGACATGCCTATACTTTACTACGCCTTACAACAGGGAGAATATTTAATAGTGCTTGCTTTAGGACGGTTAATTGAATGTATACCTGAGGAACGGCGTAAGGAAGTGCTGGACGCCAAAGATGACCGTGGCATTCCAGGTCTGCATATGGCAATGCTGGGAGGGCATGTTAGCAGCATAAAAGCATATGGCAAGTTACTCGAGTTGATACCAGAGAACCAACGTGCTGAGTTATTGGATATAAAAAACCCAACGGAGGATCACATTTTTTTTCAGGCCATAAAGAGGGGCGATAAGGAGGCGGCAATCGCATTTTTTGGATTGTTAGACTATTTATTACTGTTAGAAGAGGAAGGATTTATTGCCGCCACAGATAAGAACGGAAACTCGCTGTTAACACTTTGTTTAAAAACAGGTGGGAATATCGCCAGGGATACATTTAACGCCGTATTAGACAGTGTAAAAAATAACAGTGAAAATACCGCTGGTCAGGATTAACCAGCGGCGTTTTGTTATTACAGTGAGTTAGCCTTTATTACCCCGCGCGGCAATAATGGCATCGGCCACATTACGGGGCGCTTCGGCGTAATGCTTGAACTCCATAGTATAAGTCGCGCGGCCCTGTGACATGGAACGCAACACGGTGGAGTAACCGAACATTTCTGATAACGGCACTTCCGCTCGAATAATTTTCCCGCCACCGACCATCTCTTCCATGCCTTGCACCAAGCCACGGCGAGAAGAAAGGTCACCCATCACACTACCGGCATATTCTTCCGGTGTTTCCACTTCGACGCTCATCACGGGCTCGAGGATCACCGGCGAGGCGCGCTTAACCGCTTCTTTAAAACCAAAGATGGCGGCCATTTTAAACGCCAGTTCCGATGAATCCACTTCATGATAAGAACCGAACGTCAGGGTCACTTTCACATCTACGACGGGATAACCGGCTAGAACCCCAGTGTTAGTGGCTTCGATCACCCCTTTTTCTACGGCACCGATATATTCACGCGGCACCACGCCGCCTTTAGTTGCATCAACAAAAGCGAAACCGCTGCCCGGTGCTTGCGGTTCGAGGGTAAAGACCACATGGCCGTATTGCCCTTTACCGCCGGATTGACGGACAAATTTACCTTCAACGTCCGTCACAGTCTTGCGCACTGTTTCACGGTAAGTCACCTGCGGTTTACCAATATTGGCTTCCACACCGAACTCACGTTTCATGCGGTCGACAACTATCTCCAGATGTAATTCCCCCATGCCGGAGATAATGGTCTGGCCGGACTCTTCATCAGTCCGGATGCGGAATGACGGATCTTCCGACGCCAGCCGTTGCAGTGCGATACCCATTTTCTCTTGATCGGCTTTGGTCTTCGGTTCAATGGCTTGCGAAATAACCGGCTCAGGGAATTCCATGCGCACCAGTGTAATCACCGCATCCGGGTCACACAGGGTTTCTCCGGTGGTGACATCTTTCAAGCCGACACAGGCGGCAATATCACCGGCGCGAATTTCATCCACTTCAATCCGGTTATTAGCATGCATCTGAACAATACGGCCAATACGCTCTTTTTTGCCGCGAATCGGGTTGTAAACACTGTCGCCTTTGCTCAGCACCCCAGAATAGACGCGCACGAAAGTCAGCTGGCCGACATAGGGGTCGGTCATTAATTTGAATGCCAGCGCCGAGAATTTTTCATTATCATCAGCTTTACGATTCACTTCGTTACCGTCTTCATCTGTGCCGCTGACCGGCGGAATATCTATTGGTGATGGCATCAGTTCAACCACCGCATCCAACATGCGTTGCACACCTTTGTTCTTAAAAGCACTGCCGCACATCATCGGTTGAATTTCACCGGCAATCGTCCGGATGCGCAGACCTTGGGTAATTTCATCCACCGTCAGGTCGCCGGTTTCCAGATATTCTGTCATCAGCGCTTCAGAGGCTTCAGCCGCCTCTGACACCATTTTCTCGCGCCATTCATTGGCGGTCGCCAGCAAGTTTTCTGGGATGGGTTCATAGCTAAAGGTCATGCCCTGAGAAGCTTCATCCCAGATAATGGCGCGCATCAGCCGCAAATCTACCACGCCGGTGAAGTGCTCTTCACTGCCGATGGGGATCACAATGGGCACCGGATTGGCCTTCAGACGGTCAATCATCATCTGGCGTACGCGGAAAAAATCAGCGCCGGGACGATCCATTTTATTAACGAATGCCAAGCGTGGAACACGATATTTATTGGCCTGACGCCAGACGGTTTCGGATTGTGGCTGCACGCCACCGACCGCGTCATACACCATGACCGCACCATCAAGCACCCGCATGGAACGTTCCACTTCAATGGTGAAATCCACGTGCCCGGGGGTGTCGATAATATTGATGCGGTGCTCAGGTAAGGTTCCGTCCATCCCTTTCCAGAAGCAGGTCACGGCAGCCGATGTAATGGTAATGCCACGTTCCTGCTCCTGTGCCATCCAGTCAGTAGCCGCGCCGCCATCATGCACTTCACCCAGCTTATGACTGACGCCGGTGTAGAACAAAATACGCTCGGTAGTGGTGGTTTTACCGGCGTCGATGTGGGCTGAGATACCAATGTTGCGATAGCGCTCGATAGGAGTTTTACGTGCCATATTAAGTCCTTAGTGATGATGGCAATTTCGGGGCGGGCGGTTTGATGCCCTACCGGGAAGTTGTGAGTTTGGTTTAAGTTCAGCGTTGCTGCTAATGATCACTTGATCACCACTAGTATAATCTCATTGTACGAATATACACGTACAATTTAATTGTTTGTTCTAAAACTGTGCAATAATAGTGTTGAGCAATGGTTGAGGGGGTTTTCATCATTGCACTAGAATTTTTAGTAGGGCCAAAATGGAGTATAGGCTATATTGCCGCCCGCTAAGGGCCGTTTTATATGGTCGAATCTGGCAGTTTGACGGGGAATTTGTTCGTCGTCTGTGACTTATTAATAGGAACACTATGATTGCAAATCATCCTGAGCGTGAGCAGATCCGGCTGGAAAATGTGCTGACGGCTTTAGGTAATCCACTGCGGTTGGCGGTGGTGCGTAGATTGGCTGCGGGTGGCGAACATGCCTGTGGCACTTTGGTGCAAGGTTTATCTAAATCTACCCTGACACATCATTGGCGTGTATTGCGGGAAAGTGGTGTTATCTGGCAACGGCCTTGTGGTCGCGAGAGTTTGTTATCACTGCGGCGCGATGATATTGATGCCCGTTTCCCCGGCTTATTGGATGTGTTGCTCAATGCGGTAGCCAATGATGCGACTACCGATGAGTCGACGGCAAAACATCTACCGGAAGAGTGAGTTGAGGGCGGTTATGATATCAACCGCCCTTGATTGGCAGGTTAAATCTCTTGGGCGTGCGCCAGGACAAAATCTTCGGCGGCTTTTGACCACAATCCATCAGTTTCGCGCAAAATGACTTGCAGTTCCTGTAATAATGGCGAATCTTGCTCGGTACTCATCAGTTCACTTAATGAGGTCAGGGGCATATTTTTGCCGGTATAAACCAACTTTTTACCGCCGATAATTTGCGGTAAATTCAAGGTGGTTTCCGCCGCATCATTTAACCCGAGAATGTGAGATACCACTTTCCCCGCGTTCACTTTCTTCGCTTCAATTAACTTCACCGCTTCGCGCATGTCGTCGGTATTACCGCCTGAGGTGCCGACATAATGGGTAAAGGAGTAATGGAGGTCGTAGAAATTAACCGACGCCATAAAATTCTTATCCTGCGGGCCAGCAAAGAAATTAAAGCAGCCATCCGGAGCTAATAGGCTTGAAGCTAATGTGACCAACTCAGCTGAAGGGACGAAAACGAAGATATCGTCATAACCTTTGCCCTCCGTCAGTGCCATTAAACGTTCAAACTGATCATCAGTGTGTTTGGTATTCAGATAATGCACTTGAGTCTGCGGCTCGCTCGGATATAAGCGGGCGGCATAATCCAGCTTTTGCTGGTGGCGATCGGTAATAACCAATAATTGCGGATTAACGGGTCCATGCAACGCGTAATCAATGGCTAATAATCCCATCGGGCCGGTGCCACCCAGAATTAATACATTACCACCGGGTTTGATCCCCATTTTATGCTGATAAGTGCCGGGAACCAGATGGTAATTGGCATTAAATGCGCCGATAACACAAGAAAGTGGCTCTACCAATGAACCTTCAAAATAACTTTCCCCTTCATACGGCAGCAGGCAATCTTGCTCCATCACTTCATTGGGAATAACCACATGAGTGGCTTCACCGCCGACATAAGGGAAAGAGTAGCCGGGGCAATCTGGGCGGTCGGGTAATTGTAGATTAGCCTGAATCACATAACGGCTACCGGGTTTGAATTTATGCTGCCATTTTTTGCCGACTTGTAAAATATCGCCGCAAAACTCATGACCAATAATAATCGGATTTTCCGCCACATTATCTGGCACTTTTTTATGGTCAGCGCCCAAATTGGCTTCTTTCCATGAAGAGAGACAAATACTGTCAGTCACGACAGTGGCCAGAATTTCATCATCGCCTATTTCCGGTAAGTCGAAGCTTTCCAGCCGCAGGTCATTCTTGCCATATAAACGCAGTGCTTTAGTTTTCATTTGGAACCACCTCAATTATTTGTAAATACAAAACAGCCGATCGAATAAAAAACTTCAAATAGAATAAAAAACCTCCCGGCATTAATCAGGAAAGAATGCCAAGCCATGAGCCCAAAATTCCGAGGCCAAACAGGGAGAAGATGAGCCAAATAGGGTTAATTTTGCGCTTGAGTAAACGCATCATTAACAGGGTAAGCCCCAGCGCCAGCAAACCTGGGCAAAGCTGATCCAGAATATTCTGCACCGTCATGGTCACAGTGGTGCCGTCGTGACCCGGCGTTTTCGATATCACCAGCGGCACATTGATACTGGTCCATTTGGTGACCAATACCCCCATGATAAACAAGCCCAAAATGGAGGCGCCCTCGGTCAGTTTTTGCAGCAAATTCCCGCCAAGATCTTTGACGATATTGATGCCCTTGTTGAAACCGTATTGCAGACCGAACCATTTCAGCGCCAGGCGCACAGAATTAAAGGAAAGGAAGAACAGAATCGGCCCTAGCACATTACCACTCAGTGCCAGCGAGGCTCCCAAAGCGGCTGTGATTGGGCGCAAAGTCCCCCAAATCAACGGGTCACCGACCCCAGCCAGCGGCCCCATCAGCCCGATTTTCAAGCTATTGATTGCCCCTTCATCAATATCCGCACCATTGGCTCGCGCCTCTTCCATCGCGGCGGTGACGCCAATTACTGGCCCACAAACTGCTGGAGTGGTGTTAAAGAACACTAAATGGCGTTTCAGGGCGGCAATTTGGTCTTCTTTTAGCGGATACAAGCGCTTAATGGCGGGTACCATGTCGTAGCAGAAACCCAGGCCGTGAATACGTTCATAGTTAAAAGAGGCCTGTTGCAAGTTACTGCGTAAAAACATTTTAAACAGATCAGACCGGGTTAATCGTTTGTTTAATGTGGTCATGTCGGCGTCTCCTAATCTTCTAATTCATCAAGTTTGGCTTGGTTGGCTTGGGCTACAGCTGCTGCCGGTTTCTGATAAAGCGGGTTTAACTGGATATACAGCAAGGCAATAATCAGACCGATGCCGCCGAACGCGAGCAGGCTGAAACCGAGATAGCCTCCGACAATAAAACCGAGGAAGAAGAAGGGCATAAGGTATTTCACGCCCATCATGTTGAGCACCATGGCGTAGCCGACCACCACGATAAATCCGCCCGCAATTTGCAACCCATGGGTCACTACCGTTGGAATAGCACTGAGCATATGGCTAACGGTATCGGCGCTGACAAAGATAGACACGATCAATACCGGAATGGCAACTCGCATGGCCTGAACCAACAATGCCGATACATGCATAAAATCAATCATGGCGAAATTGGCTGTTTCCGCGGCTCGGTCAGCTGCGTGCTGGAACGCTACAGTGATGGTGCGGGCAAAGACCGTCAACACTTGGCCAGCAGCGGCTACCGGCAGGGCAATGGCGATCCCGGTGGCAATATTCTGATGGCCGACAATCACCAGAATGGTGGCGATAATACTGGCGAGCGCAGAGTCGGGAGATTGCGCGGCACCCACATTCATCCAACCAAGGGCGATTAACTCCAACGTACCGCCGAGGATAACGCCGGTGGTCATATCGCCAAGAATTAAACCAGTAATAGTGCAGGCGATTAATGGCCGGTGAGTTTGGAATTCATCCAGCACGCTGCCGATACCGGCAATGCATGAGAAAATAAAGATTAAGATTATTTGTAGTAAACTTATTTCCATGGTGGACCCCTTTGGACAATACAACGCGGTCATCACTGCTATAGTCGTGGACTATAATTAAATAGTTGTATTGCCCAGGTTAAGTAATAGGATTTAAATGTTTAATAAAACCTGAGTTATTATTTGTCTATTAATTGACGTGCCGTTATTTAGACTCCAACTCACGTAGTTTTTTAATCACATCCACATCAGGATCGGAAGTGACTACTCGTAAATCTAAATGAACACCACGTTCAGCTAATGCATAAAAGGCGTTAATATCATTTTTATCCACTGATACTGCTTTGGTTAATTGTGTTTTTCCTTGTTTAAAGGCCATGCCGCCAATATTAATCACGGAAATTTTCACGCCCTGATCTACCAATCGTAAAACATCATTTGGATTGGTGAATAAATAAAAAACTGTGTCGTTGATATAATTCGGGTTGTGATAAACTGCCACCGCCTTTTCAATATTAACGACATTCACTTTGATTCCCGGTGGTGCGGCCTGTTTTAATAATGTTTTCCGGATTTCATCGTTATAAACTTCGTCGCTACAAATAATAATACGCTCGGCTTTGGCTTCTTTGGCCCAAACCGTGGTGACCTGACCATGAATCAGCCGGTCGTCAATTCTTGCCAGATTGATTTTCATATAAAGTCGGCCTCTTCTTCTTCGCTATTTTGTTGGTGTCGGAATGACTGCACGCACTGTGTGCCGATATCGAGTAAATAGTCCGTCAGTTCTTCCGCCGCCATCACTTGCTGGTTATCAGCAATTTCCAATGCCAATGGCAAAGATAATCCGCTGATGACTTGAATTCGATTATCACTGAATGCCAGACGCGCGGCGGCGTTATAAGGGCTGCCACCTTGTAAATCCACCGCAATTAGCCAGGCGTCATTGTGATTTTTTGCCATGACATCCTGCATTTTCTTCACTAAGTCTTCGGCGTTTTCGCCTCGGTTAAATAGCAGCGGGGTAATATTTTGTGTTTCGCCATACACCATATTGACGGAGTTGAGCATTGAAACCGCTAAGTCACCGTGACCACAAAAAATGACATTAACCATTATGCCTCCTGTTAACCGCGAGTTTTGCCGCCGGCAATGTTATAGGTCACACCCGTGATATAGCTGGCGCGTTCGGATAATAGGTAAGTGACGAAATCAGCAATTTCAGAGAGTTTCCCTGCCCGGCCAATTGGAATGGCATTCTTGGTATAACCGTCGCGCAATTGTTCAACGGTGATATTGCGGGTGTAGGCCAGTGCTTCTTCATAATCGAGAGTGCGCAAACCGGTTTTTTCTAAAATGCCGGGTGCGACACCCACTACGCGGATACCGTATTTCCCCAGTTCTTTGGCCCACGAGCGGGTAAAGCTGTATAGCGCGGCTTTAGTCGCGGCATAGCAACTTTGGCCTTCTGAACCTTCCAATCCGCTTTCTGAGGTGAGGTTAATAATGACGCCATTTTTATTTTCTATCATATTGCGTGCTACAGCTTGTGACATCAGATAGACCCCTTTCTGATTCACATTAACCATTTTTTCAAATTCATTATCTTTCAGTTCATATTGGCTATGACTTTGCTTGGGATCGACCAACAGTCGTGGGAGATTAATCCCCGCATTGTTAACCAGCGCATCAATATGCCCGTGTTGAGCCAAAATATTATCTATTGCGGCTTGTACGCTATTACGGTCAGAAATATCCAATTGAATAAAATTCAATTGCGGATTATTTTTAATCTCACCCTCAAGTGGATTAACATCAGCTAATTGTACCTTGGCTCCCGCCGTCAGTAATTCTTCTACAATGGCATAACCAATCCCTGACGCACCACCGGTGACAATAACCACTTTATCTTTTAAATTTAGCCAATCGCTCATAATATTTCCCTGTCTATCTAATTTTGGATAATACTCGGCCACATACCGAAAGTATGATTTGTTAAATGGTCTTTAGGTTTTAAGGGGGAGTTAACCCCCCACTGTCATTATTAATGAATACGTTATGCCGTGAGTTTTAATATCTCCTCGGCAGTTTCTTTGGTGGTCACCAGGCTATTAATATATTTTCCTTTAATCGCGCCGATGATCCCGCTAATTTTCTCGTGAGAGTGCGCTATTCCAATGGAATAACGGGCTTTCTTAATTTTGTCCAATTGAATGGTAATGGTTTTATCCGAGATAGTGGTTTCAACCGGATTACCCTGTAAATCATAAAAGCGAGAACAGATATCACCCGCCACCTGTCGGTCATTAAAGTGGTCAATAACATCGCTACCATAAAAGGCACGCCAGGTAGAATTGCCAGAAATATTGGGTGAACCAATACCAAATATAGCGATATCCAGTCGCTGCCAATAATCGGCAATCGCCTGATAATGCTGAGATTGCACAATACCATCGCGGATAACACTTTTTTCCAGAATAGCCGGGAAATCGATCAGCAATGACTCGCCTTTTAATTTCATTGCGGCGCTGTAGACCAGTGTATTGACATGAAAGCGGCTTTCCAATTTACCTGAAGGGCCGCCAACCATGGGAATACAGGTTAATTGGCGCGATACTGGCGAGACATCCATTTGCTCAACCAGTGTGGCAATCGCACTGCCCCAGGAGAAGCCCAGAATATCGCCATTTTCAATAATTCTATTCAGTAATGCGCTACATTGTTTTCCCATCAATATCAGTTGCTGTTCCGGCGAGGTGTCCTGCTCGCAAGAAACGACAATCGCTTCGCGTAATTTAAAGCGCGATTTCAACTGCTGTTCCAACAACAAATTTTCGTTATAGTTATAGTTGATTGAAATAGTGACAATACCTTGTTCGCGTACTTTTTTGAGCATTCGGCTAATGCTGGTGCGGTAAATCCCCAGCGCCCGCGCTATCTCAGCTTGTGTGAAATTTTGCTCATAATACATTTGTGCAACTTTCACCATCAGGCGCAGATCATCGCTTTTTTCCATTTCAGCCTCTTGCACATTTGTGCAGATGTCATTAAGTTATCTATGACCTGATATAATCACTTTCTATTTTTTAAGTCAAAAGTACAAAATAACGAATATCTCACCAATGGCAAAACAATCCCCTAATAGACTCATTGGAATTAATTTCAGATATCGCACATCTGTGCAAGCTTCTTTAATGGATTGATTTGTATTAAATAAATATAAAAACGGTTTTTGTGTCTGCCCGCTTTATTCCGAACAAATATTCGATTCTGATCACATTTTTATTTTGCGTGATGTGGTGGGTTTTGCACATATGTGCAAAAAGCTCATTGCACAACCACTCCCGGCAGTCTTTAACCGAGAGTTGTTAGGGAGGGGGCTTAGCTCAGCAGCGGTTTATAGTGATGGGGCTGGCGCATGGCAACCAAATCTTTACGGCGCACCACATTGGTAGGGTAGGGGCTGCCCGCGAGGGAGCGAGTATCAATGGTTTGTGTGACGGTTTGCGTTTCTTGCCAAAGCAGCCGCTCAAGCCGTGGAAAAGTAAAGGTTTCTGGCCCGAACACTCCGCTATATCCTCCGCGTTGGTTGCTGCCATCGAGTGCATTGGCAAAGGCCAGATAAAGATTATTTTCCCCGGCACGGGTTCTGAATAAGTGCCAGTGCAGCGGGTCGGCCCCAGTCGGAATAGGGTAATTTTGTACCACAGCACTGCCCTTATGTGCGGCGGTAAAACCGGCCGGAAGGGCGGCAGAACAGGCGATAATATCACATCCCATCAGGGCCAGAATGCGCGCTGACTCGGGGAGTAGAGCATCATGGCCCAGCAACAATCCGACCCTGCCAAGCGCTGTATCAAACACCTGCCAGTGCTCCCCAGCGCTGGCCCACTGTTGATTTTGTTGAGAAAGATGGATTTGCCGGTAGCCGCCTATTATCCCCTCCGGGCCAAATAACATCTGCGTATTGTAGTTTTTATTCTGCTGTTTTTCAGCCATTCCCACCACCAGATAGACCCGCAATCTCATGGCCAGGCGAGCTAACGCCTGCACGGCGGGGCTTTCTGGCGTCTGTGCATTGACTGCACCGGCGTGATAGCCGGTCAGGGCTAACTCTGGAAACACAATTAGCTCGCTACCTTGTTGTAAAACGGCACTTTCTGTCATGGCGGTAATGGTCGCCAGATTCTCTTCCACCTGTTCAGTTGAGCAGAATTGCGCCACCGTGATGCGGCTCTGTTTGCCCGGAGGCAAAGGCTGCTGGCCGTAAAGCCCAAAGAAATCTTGCGGGTTCCACAAAAAACTGTCACTTAATAGCGCGTGATAATAGTCAGGGCGGCGCTGTTCAAACACTAACTCGCCCAATACCTGGCGCTGGCGGCTGCGGCTGATATCAACTTCGGCATAAGCTATTCCGTTGCCGTCATCCACCACTGCTGCAATGTTGCCATCAGGTTCAATGATGCAGCTGCCGCCGCTAAATTGGACTCCGCGCTCTCGCCCCCAGCGGTTGCTTTCCAGTAAATAACAGCCATTTTCCATCGCCCGGCTGATCCAGTAAGGGGCAGGGGTGCGCTCCGCCAGCCAATTGCTGATATGGCAAATCACATCAGCGCCATCCAGCGCCAGCAAGCGGGCGGTTTCGGGAAAATGAATATCCATACACACCAACATGCCGATACGCCCTAGCGGCGTATCAAACACTTGATGCCCGACATCTCCTGCAGCGGCCCATTTCGGTTCTGATATATAGGCGTGACTTTTGCGATGACAGCCAATGACCCCTTGCGGCCCGATGAGTACCGCACTGTTGTAATACAGCGCGGTTTCTTGGTCTACCTCCGGCATACCTAACACGATATAGCATTGATAACGTTGCGCTAATTCAGCGAAACGGGCAGTGCTTTCGCCGGGGACGGTTTCGACCATTGGTGCAATTTCCTGTCGATCAAACCAGCAGTAGCCGGTGGTCGCCATTTCTGGGGTGGTAATCAGACGAGCACCTTTCTGTGCCGCCTGTTCTACCAATGCCAATAATTGCTGCAAATTTGCTTCTTTGGCAAACATGCGGGGTTCAAATTGAATGGCGGCTGCAAGGTAAGGGGCTATCGACATGATTATCCTCATAAATTCTGAATGATGT
The DNA here is from genome assembly GCF_900460525.1 of Yersinia kristensenii. Taxonomy (NCBI): domain Bacteria; kingdom Pseudomonadati; phylum Pseudomonadota; class Gammaproteobacteria; order Enterobacterales; family Yersiniaceae; genus Yersinia; species Yersinia kristensenii. The sequence continues at coordinate 364,143 of NZ_UHIY01000001.1, read as the reverse complement.
TCTGGGGGAGCTCCGAACAATCGAAACTCAGTTCTTCCGGTTATTGGTGGCTCCTGGGGTGGTCCAGGAGAAAATATCATTGGCTTGAATCAGTGCGCATGAGATCTCTTCGACGGTAATGCGTTTATCCATGGCCTGATGGCGCAGGATTTCGTAGGCCTGTTCTTCGCCAATGCTGTGCATCCGCATCAGAATGGCTTTGGCCTCACTGACCTGGCGAACGCCCAGCACTTTTTTCTCCAATCGCTCAATACGATCACTCATTTGCCGCTGCTGTTGGGCATGGTGTAAAGCAAACACCATCGCCGACAGTAAACCTGAGGCGCGCAGCGGGGTGGTTATGGTGCTGTCCGCGCCCATCTTGAGTGCTTGATCAATAAATGTGGGGTTCTCATAGGCGATAACCGTTATCAGCGCATGTTTGTTGGGGGTGAACCATGACACATCTGGTTCTGGGTTATCTGATTGTAATGCATAGAAAATTAAGTCGGTATCGGCGGGCAGTTGCTCGGGAATGGGCCAGAAAGCCTGCACTTTAAACCCCATTCGGCGCAAATGATTGGTCAGGGTTTCGCCATCGTCGTCGTCGGGGTGTAGCACCACACAGCGGATCCCGCGGCTGAGTAAGAGGGCTGTCGCGCTGATTCTGCTGTCGCTAGGTCGCATGTGGATACCCCACTGTCGTGAGTTTGGTGACCCAATCGCCCTGAATTTGGTTGGTCATATAGGGGTCGGGTTCGACGATACGGCGAGATTCTTGCACGATAGTAAATTGCCCGCTTTCATTCGCCATACCAATGCGCGGATAAAGCCCGGTGTGTTGGTTCAGCGGGTCAATACGAATGCGGCCTTGTGGCGCATCAAATTGGCTGCCGCGCAAGGCGGCGGACAGCGGATAAATATGGTCACTGCCGCACTCGGCCATAGCTTTGGCGAATAAATGCACCTGACTGTAGGTGGCTTCCCAATTCATGTCGGTGGTGAATTCCGGCCCGAATTGCTGATGGAATTGTTTGAGTGCTGATTGATTCGCTTTTGTGCCAATGCTTTGGAAATAAGGGGCTGAGCTAAAATGGCCCTGTGCCACTTCCGCCCCCATAATGGCAATCTCAGTTTCTGATGTATTCAGGCTGCCAATAGGCATGCGGGCAGGATCTAGCCCTGCCGCCTGATAAGCTTGATACAAGAAAGGGACGGTTTGCCCGACCACCGTGCTGAAGATAAAATTGGGCTGCTTTTTGGTTATTTCCTCGATAATGGGCAGGAAAGCCTCATAAGGGGCATTCAGATCCAGGTAGCGCTCGCCAATCACTGCACCATCATGGCGTTGCAGAATGAGTTCCTGCATATTGCGATTACATTCGTAGGGATAGATATAGCGGGAGCCAATCAAATACACTCGCGCGCCAAATTGGCCCGTCAGATAGTCTGCTAGTTGTACGCAGTTTTGATTAGGTGCTGCGCCGCCATAGAAAATATTGTCAGAAAACTCAAAGCCTTCATACAGTTGTGAATAGAACAGCAGCCGCCGATATTTCTCTACAATCGGCGACATGGCTTTGCGGCTACTGGAGGTATAGCCGCCAAAAATTACATTAACCTCATGCTCGACGATCAATTGTTCGGCCAGAGCACGGAACTGCGCATCATCAGATTTTGGGTCAAAATGAATGGCATTCAGCAGCCTGCCGTTGATACCGCCATTTTGGTTAATTTCAGCAATCGCCTGTGTCGCCCCACGCCACTGCGACAATTCTTGTGCCGCCGTCACACCACTGAAGGAGTACAGCAAGCCAATATTGACCGGTGTTTCTGAACTCATAGCCACCTGCTTATGCTGTTGAGAATGGCGATTAGATAAACTTGAATAACAGCCCAGACTGCTGACAAAGTTGATAAGCGGGGAAATGTGCCGAATGGGTCGTAGTCGCGTAAGCGACCGGAGTGCCCATCGGTGCAGTCGCACCGCCAATCTCCGAGCTTTATCAATAACCTCACCCCGTTAACCTGGAGGCAAGGATGCTTGTGCTAGCCGTTTTTACTGCGCTAAAAGTTCTTTGTTAAGCATTGCGCCGACGGTGTATTTGGGGTCAACCATATTACCCAGCCGCACTTTGCCGCATTGGCTCAGTAGCATGTAGGCATCCCATTGTTCGAAACCAAAATCGGCCACCAACCAGTAAATCAGGTCACGATAAGCAATGCGGGTGGCATCCTCTAGTGGGCGTGCGCTGCCGATACTCATGATGGTTTCGGCGTTTTCCATCCGTGGCCAGGAGAGCTGCCAGTTTTTAATCAAATCCACTTTGATGGTGGTGATAGAGGCGAATTCCACCGCGGTGCCGCAAATTTCGCCATCCCCCTGACAAGCATGGGCATCGCCAATAAACAGGCGGCCGCCGGGGGCGCGTACCGGCAGATAAGTAATACTGCCCGGCCCGATGTCCGGCACATCCATATTCCCGCCGTGATTATCCGGTGTCAGAGAATTGATGGAGTCAATTTCCGGCGACACACTCAGGGTGCCAATATGCGGCTTATAGGGCAGGGTATGGCGCTCGCTCCAGTAGACTTTTTCACTATCGAGCTTAATCATGCGCACTTTTTCCGGCAGCGGATCATTGAGCATGGCGGTCAAATCTGTGCCGGTCAGCCCACCAAAGTGCGGGATCATGGCGCAGATGCCGTGCGGATTAACCCCACGCGGCAACATGGATTCGATATAGACCGCAATCACATCGCCTTTCTCGGCACCATTGACCATAATCGGGCCATTTTGCGGGTTGAGAAACGGCATTTTGAGCAGTTGGCTCGGGATATCCTGCTCTGAGCTAATCGCTCCCTCGAAAGCATCTCGCGTGTCTACAATCACCCGGTCACCGGGTTCAATGGTCAAAACCGGCGTTGAGTAAGGGCCGATGGTGTAGTGAAACTCTTTTTGCATCTCTTCCGTCAAATGATGAGTGACCGGTTTACGACCTGCACCGACACCGCGTTTAACCATGATTGATTCTTCCAGCCATTTCATTAGCAATTCTCCACATCATTAGGGCACCCGGCTACAGAGCCAGATGACGGCGCATTAAAAGATCATCAGAAAGTTGTTGTTTTGACAGGTTTTCGACTACATGGCCTTTATCCATCACCGCACAACGTTGTGCGGCCCGCTGGATCATCGCGATATCCTGCTCGACCAGAATCACCGCCACATGCAGCTCGCGGGCAATGCGCACCAAGGTATCGGCAATGATGTTGACGATAGAGGGTTGGACGCCTTCAGAGGGTTCATCCAGCAATAACACTTTGGGCGAACCGACCAAGGCTCTGGCGATAGCCAACTGTTGTTGCTCACCACCACTCATGGTGCCGGCTTTTTGTTTGAGTCTTTGACGCAAAATCGGGAAGTAATCTAGTACTCGCTCCAGTAAGTCTTGGGCAAACTCGCGGTGTTCACGGACAAACTGCATGCCGACTTGCAGGTTTTCTGCCACAGTTAGCCCGGCAAATACCTCGCGCCCTTGCGGAACATAGCCGATTCCCAGACGGGCGCGGCGCTGCGGCGAGGCCTGGGTGATGTCAATTTCCCCCAACAAAATCTGGCCTTGTCGCGCCGGAACGGCACCCATCAACGTGCGCATTAAGGTGGTTTTCCCCACGCCATTGCGGCCAATCAACCCCAAGACTTCCGCCGCGTGCAGTTGTAGCGTGACGCCATTGAGCACTTGCCCGCCGCCATAACCGCCAGTCAGTCCTTCTATGTGTAAAACCACGTTATTCATACTGCTTTCCCCAAGTAGATATCTGCCACATCCTCACGGGCTAGCACCTCGGCGGCATTACCGTCGGCAAACACTTGTCCGCCATGGAGCACAGTGACCTGTGAAGCTATTTGCCGCACGAATGTCATGTCGTGTTCCACCACCATCAATGTCAGGCCGTCACTTTGCATCTGCTTAATCAGCTCGCCGGTGAGATAGGTTTCATCAATAGATAACCCCGCGACCGGCTCATCCAGCATCAGTAAAGTGGGTTGTAGCGACACCGCCATGGCAATTTCCAACCACTGTTTCTTGCCGTGAGATAAATTACCGGCCAGCTGGTGGTATTCCGCTCTGAGCTTAAAGCGCTCTAATAGCTCATCGACACTGACCGCTTGCGCGCGAACCTCTGGGCGTAAGTGACTGAGTGATAGCTGTAAATGCTGCTCAACTGTCAGTTCAGGAAAGATGCCGGGGATCTGAAACTTAATGCTCATGCCCATACGAATGCGCTGGAAGGGCGGCAGAGTGTTCAGCCGTCGATTAAAAAAGCGGATATCCCCATCACTTGGCGTATGTTCGCCAGTCAGCAGTTTGAAAAAGGTACTTTTACCCGCGCCATTTGGGCCAATCACACAGCGGACTTCACCACGACGGATTTGCAAATCAACTTGATTGATAACCTGAATACCGCCAAAGCGTTTGCTTAGCCCACGGGTTTCGAGGATCAAATCTTGCGCTGCTGGATTCATAGCGACTCCCCTTTTTTCTGACGCGCAGTAGACCTGCGGGTGATTCTCTCTGCCAGCCAAGGTAATAAGCCGTTGGGCGCGGCCAGCACCACAAACAGCAGAATGGCACCCAGCAAGATCATGGCGTATTCGCTGCCGTAAATAGCCAGCCATTGGGATAACCACACCAACAGGGCGGTGATAACCGCGGTGCCAAAAATATTTTTCCGCCCAGCGGTCGCCACCCAGATAACTGGCATCGCGGCGGCGGTCAGCCCCATGGAGGACGGTGTAATATAAGACCCCCATAAGGTATACAGTGCGCCGGATAACCCGGAGAGCACACCGCCGAGCACGAACACCAGTAATTGGTAGCGGCGGATATCAATACCGAGCATTTCTGCCCGCCGGGGGTTCTCGCGGATAGAGGCCAAAGTCAGGCCAAAATCAGAGCGCAATACCCGCCTAACCCCCCAGTAAACACCGGCAAGCAACAGGATAATCAGGTAGTAAAAGGCATTGCCCTCCAGGGTCAGTAATTTGCCATCAAACCACGGCAGAGAGAGCGGCGGCATACCGGACATGCCATTAAAACCATTCAGTCGCGCGCTGCCGATCGCCCATTGCGGGCCAGCGGTCTGTGACATAAAGGTTTCCAGCACCAGTGTGAAAGACAAGGTCACAATGCCGATAAAAATGCCGGTCACTCCGCCGTAAAACATCAGATAACCCAGTGCCGCAGCCACGGCGGCGGCTACCAGCAAGGCCATAATCAAGCCCGACCAGGTGGAGAGCACACCATCGCCGAAATTTAAGGTCATCACGCCGTAGGTGTAACCGGCAAGGCCAAAGAACGCAGTCTGGCCGAAAGATAAAATGCCGCCATGCCCCCACATTGCCGCTAACCCAATGGCACAGAATGTCCACAGTAGGAAGTAGGAAAAATCGCCGATCATGGCGCTATCGACCACTAACGGCAGGGCAAGCGCACCCACCAAAATGAGCAGCGCTGCTAGCCGAGTGGTGGACGGCGTGCGTTGTTTTGCCGCCGATAAATGAACAGAAGTCGTTGTCACATGCAGCTCCTAGCGGTTACGGGTAAACAGGCTGCCAATACCGTTAGGTAATAAGCGGATAACCAAGACGGCGGTGACCAATAAGCCAACTTGCCCAGCTAATTGCCCATACCAGGAATTCAGCCCAGTTTGTATCGCGCCTAATGCAATCGCTGCAGGAATGGTGCCAACAAGTACATTTGCGCCACCCACCACCACTGAAACAAAGGCTTGAACAATAAAACTGCTGCCCATGGTGGGAACGGCCGTGAGTGTCGGGGCATAAATGGCCCCGGCCAATCCTGCCAGCCCAGCGCCTAGTGCGAATGTCAGGGTATAAATCCGGTCAGTTTCTAATCCCAAACAGGCAGCCATGCGGGCATTTTGAATCGTGGCTCTGGCACAGACGCCGTAATTGGTGTGGAAAAATAGCCAATAGAGCACCATTAAAATGGCAATGGCAAAGAAGGGCAGTAATGCTCGGTAAGTGGCAAAGGAGTATTCGCCGAGGGTGAATGAGCCGAACGGCGTAGACAGCCCCTCCAGTGATGGGCCGGCAATTAGCAGCATACTTTGCTGTACAATCAAGCTGATAGCCCAAGTGGCTACCACCGAATCATACAAACGGCCATAGAGATGGCGCACCACCAGGCGCTCGATGACGCCGCCGAAGAAGGCCGCCGCCAAAGTCCCGGCCAGCATGGCAAAAGGCAGTGGCAATCCCGCTTTATTCATCAGAATGGTGACATAAGCACCACACATAATGAATTCGCCGTGCGCCAGATTGATCACCCCCATCATGCCAAAAATAACCGCCAGCCCCAGTGCTGCCAGCACCAGATAGGCGAAGTTATCGCCAAACTGATAAATCACCGAATAGAGAAAGGATAGCGTTAACATCGATTGGCAATCCTGGGTGTCTTGATTGACACCATTGAAAATGGATAACACAGGGAAGTTCGCTCAAGCGGTGACTTCCCGACAAAGTTGCCCTTTCAGACTGCTGACAGAGCCAAATGAAGGGGAACCGTGCCGTTGGGGCCGTAACGGTATGAGCCGTCGAAGTGCCTCTAGGTGCGGTCAACCCTTCACTCACCGGTTTTGTTAGGCTTTTTTCGGTGGCGATGATGGGGTGTATTGGCTGTTATCCGGTTTCACCGGCAAATTACAACCGGCCTCACCCAACCAATACGGTTTGATGTCTGTCCACACTTTCGGAATCTCGATCGAGTGGTCGTCTTTGACATGGGCCAGATAGATGGTGTGGCTCAAATGATGACTTTTCGGATCGATACAAACTTTTCCTGAGGGGCCGTCAGTACAAATATCGCCACTTTCCAGTGATTTACGCACGGCATCCATATCTGTGGTGCCCGCTTTTTCCACGGCGGCTTTGTACAGATAAACCGCGTCATAAGCATTGGCCGCTTCCTGATTGATATAAGGTTCATTCGGGAATTTGGCGTGGAAACGCTGTTTGAAATCATTACTGGCGGGGCTATCCACCTCTTCAATGTAGTTAGCCGTGATATACATATCTTTCAATGCTGGGGCTTTAAAGCGCTTGTGCTCATAAGCCTGGCCGACACTGACGGAGCTGCCCATGGGCAAGTTCAGTTTTGCCGCCGCTTGTTGCTCGTAATAAGAGGATTGGTTTGCCCCGACCAGCAAGGTCATCACGAAATCAGGCTTGGCTTTCTGGATGTTTTGAATGGTTTGACCAAATTGTGAAACGCTCAGCGGGATAAACTCCTCACCCACCATGGTGCCGCCATTTTCTTCGACAATTTTGCGTACCCATTCAGCGGAGATTTGCCCGAAATTATAGTCGGCAGCAATGGTGTAAACTTTTTTGCCGTACTTCTCCATCATCCACGGGATCAAGGTTGAGAATTGCTGTTCAGGTACTGCGCCGGTGACGAACACATTGGAGTCACACACCCCGCCTTCATATTGATTGTTATACCAATAGAGCTGTTTTTCGCGATCCATTATCGGGCGGATAGCTTCGCGTGAGGCACTGGAAAACGCCCCAAATATCACATCCACTTTGTCATTTTTAATTAAGCGGCGCGCCATTTGTTGGAAGCGGGTGTTATCGGATTGTGTATCGTATTTGACCAATTCGATTGGGCGTCCGAGGATGCCGCCTTTGGCATTAATTTCTTCTACCGCAAGTTCTGTGGCATGAATTTTGGGAATCACCGGTAAAGCAAAGTTACCGGATGCATCTTCCAACAAACCAATTTTCACCGGTTTTTCTGCCGCCATCGCCATATCTGAGTAGGTCACGGCACAGGCAACGGCCAGCGCGATTGAGAGTGTGGTGGGATGACATTTCATTCTCGACCATTTTATTTTCGACATAAATACCCCTGATATTGGTTAAAAAAGTGGGTCTGAAAAAAAGCCAAAAAAAAAGCCCGGCAAAGTCAGATGACATTGCGAGGGCTCTATTGCCATAACCACAAGCCGACAACGTTGGCGTTCTTGCGGAGAAGTCATGGCCACTATAAAAAGCATTTAGAGTGGTTGTCAACGAAGAATTTTCAATAAAAATCAAATAGTAAAATTGAAAATCGTTGCACTAAATCAGGGCTTTCTGTTGCACGAAAATGGCTCATTAATGCGCAAGCGCTAACGGCGGGTGAAGAATAGCAAAGCGGTGAGATTATCTAACAGGAACGGGTGGAATATGGCGGTAGAGGTTAATAAATTGCACCAGTGGGGTGCTTAAAAATTATTCAAAATTTTGTCTGTTTTTACCGGTAATCATTTCATTGGTAATAGGTCCAACCCCGGCGAAACTACCGAGGTTGGATTTTGATGCTAACCGCAGCGGTTACATTTCGATGCCTGAATCTGTTGGAAGAAATCATTACCTTTATCATCCACCAAGATAAAGGCCGGGAAGTCTTCCACTTCAATTTTCCAGATGGCTTCCATACCCAATTCAGGATATTCCACACATTCCAGACTTTTGATACTGTTTTGCGCCAACACCGCAGCCGGGCCGCCGATGCTGCCCAGATAGAAGCCACCGTGTTTGTGACAAGCATCCGTCACTTGTTGGCTCCGGTTGCCTTTTGCCAGCATGATCATGCTGCCACCGTGGGATTGCAGTAGGTCGACATAGGAATCCATGCGGCCCGCCGTGGTTGGCCCAAGGGATCCGGAGGCATAACCTTCTGGTGTTTTGGCTGGTCCCGCGTAGTAAATCGGATGGTCTTTAATGTATTGCGGTAACCCTTCGCCGTTATCCAGCCGCTCTTTTAATTTTGCATGGGCAATGTCACGGCCAACAATAATAGTGCCGGTCAATGACAAACGGGTAGAAACTGGATACTGCGACAGCTCTTTTAAGATATCGGCCATGGGGCGGTTAAGGTCGATTTTAACCACTTTGCCTTCGGTGCTGTTGCGCAGGTGCTCAGGGATATATTTCCCCGGATTCTGCTCCAGTTTTTCCAGCCAGATACCTTTGCGGTTAATTTTGCCTTTGATATTGCGGTCAGCGGAGCAGGAAACGCCCATCCCGACCGGGCAGGATGCACCGTGGCGTGGCAGGCGAACGACGCGCACATCGTGAGCAAAGTACTTGCCGCCAAATTGCGCGCCCAGACCTAAGTCCTGTGCGGCTTCCAATAATTCTTGTTCAAGCTGAACATCACGGAAAGCTTGCCCGTGCTCATTCCCCTCGGTTGGCAGGCCATCGTAATACTTGGTGGAGGCCAGTTTGACGGTCTTGAGGGTGCTTTCAGCTGAGGTGCCGCCGATAACAAAAGCAATATGGTAGGGCGGGCAGGCCGCTGTACCCAAGGTGCGCATTTTCTCCACCAGATAGTCTTTCAACTTACCCGGTGACAACAGCGCTTTAGTTTCCTGATACAGATAGGTTTTGTTGGCGGAGCCGCCACCTTTGGTGACGAACAGGAATTTGTAATCTTCGCCCTCGGTGCTGTACAGATCGATTTGCGCTGGCAGGTTGGTGCCGGTGTTCACTTCTTTGTACATATCCAGCGCCGCGTTTTGCGAGTAGCGCAGGTTATCTTCAATAAAGGTGTTATACACGCCGCGCGACAGGGCTTCAGCATCATTGCCGCCCGTCCAAACACGTTGGCCTTTTTTACCCACGATAATGGCGGTGCCGGTATCCTGGCAGGTCGGTAAAATCCCTTTGGCCGAGATTTCCGAGTTGCGCAGGAATTGCAAGGCCACATATTTGTCATTTTCGCTGGCTTCCGGGTCATCCAAAATTGCGGCGACTTGCTTTTGGTGCGCGGGGCGGAGCAGGAATGAGGCGTCATGGAAAGCATGTTGGGCGAGGAGGGTCAGGGCTTCTGGCTCGACTTTCAGAATGTCGTGGCCTTCAAACTGTGCAACCGAGACGTGATTATTACTGACAAGGTAATACTCAGTATCGTCTTCCTTTAGCGGGAAGGGATCCTGATAGTGGAACGGTTTGTTTGACATATTTTTCTCACATTCAACATCAGTTAGCGAAAGTGTTCGATAACAGAAACAATCGTTAGAGGAACCATTAGCGGAGCCAAGTCGATATTTTTTTAACTCTGACTTTGGCGATGATCTTACTATAGATTGTCAGCGCGAGGCGACGGCTCAACCCTCTTTATAAAGGATGGGTCTCATTTTCCGCACTTATCGATGGTTCTCGTTGGATTACGGTGGGAAACTGGCCGACCGCCAATATTTATCTCTGTATAAGAATGCTTTTCAGTGTTGAAGTCTACATGCTGAGAGGTTACATCAGAGGCCAGCTCAGCTGGCATCGACGTTCGAGATAACCTGTTCAACATCATCCAGGGTGCCGATTTTCACTTCGCCGGTTCTGCACATTTTACTTTTGTCGATCAGTAAAATGGATTGTGTGGCGCGCTTCAGCAGCATGGTTTTGAATTCGGCATTAAATGGGTTGGAATCCCACATAATGCCGTCAGTATCAATGCCTTCACATGAGAAGATAAACAGGTCAATTTCGATGCTTTTCAGTAAGGAAAACAGTGCTGGATTAACATAACAGGCATATTTGCGCTGTAACCGCCCTCCGGCACTGATCAACTCGATATTTTGGTGTTTCGCCAATTCCTGACAAATCCGCACACTATTGGTAAACACCGTAATATCAATATCTGGCAGCTTCTTCGCTAAATACCAACAGGTGGAGCTGGCATCCAGCGCAATCACCATTCCGCTGTCAATCAGAGATAGGGCGTGGGCGGCAATACTGGCCTTACTGGAAAGATGGCTTTTCAGCCGCCTGGTGAAAGGATCACCGCTGTCTTTGGTGGCGCGTTTAATACTTTTGGCTCGTCCGTGCTGACGGATGATCAATCCCTGTGCTTGTAACTCATTCAGGTCACGACGAATGGTTTCCTGACTGACTGCAAGTAAGCGAGCCAGGTCTGCCGTCGTCAGCATTTCATGCTGTTTGATCTGTTGCAGTATTTCCTGGTGACGGGATGCTTTCATGATCCTCTCCATCAGCAATGCCATGTATTACATGCCAGTTTAATACCAACACTAAATACATGGCTAAAGGCGTGAGGTTACGTGATCATCGATTTAAAAAACAGGCGTTACCCCCTTCTTTAGGAGAATATTGCCATATTTGGCGGTCTCTCCTGTGATGACGATCGCAAATGCTTGTTGGGCGCGTTGGTAAAAAGCAAAACGGTCAATGCGCTCAATCGGTAAAGCTTTTTCTGCACCGAACAGAGCCTGTAGATAACGTTGTTCAACCGACGCGTCCAGCGTATCCCCCTCAACTGCGGCCATCATCACCAGTGGTGGGGCGTAGCTGTCTAGTTCGAACAGTGGAATAGTGGCTGCCAGTAAAGCGCTGACAGATAACCCATCAGCATGAATCACTTGTGGCCCACCATTTTTGCCAATGGCATGAGCGGGAAAATGGGCATCTGAGAAAATGATTTCATCACCGTGCCCCATTTCCGCCAATGTTTTTAGCAGTTGTGGTGATAGCAGTGGCGAGATAGTTTTAAGCATGACACTCTCCTGTTAAAGGTATGGTTGCAGCTAATGGGGCAGGACTTGCGTTAAGCGATTGATAAAACGGCTGTTGTTCGCCAGGATAATAATATTGATAGCGATAATTGACCTGTGCTCTGGCCTGTTCGGCACTGGCGTAGTAACCCGTTGCGTGCCAGGCAAATAGCGCTGCTCCCAGCACCGTGGTTTCCGACTCATCAATGACTTTAACCGGCAAATTGAGCACGTCAGCTTTGATTTGGTTCCACAGCATATTGCGGCTGCCGCCGCCGACCAGCAGTAATTCCCGAGTACGGAATTCGCCAATCCTTTCCAGCACTGCCAGATTATCCTTCAATTGCCAGGCCAGACTCTCTAACGCGGAACGGTAAAAGTGCCCACGCCCGCTCGATAGCGACACTCCTTGCCAGCCACCGGACAAATGATGACCCGCACTCCCCAGCAAGTTGCAATCCATGCGCATACCATTCGCACCCGGCGCAATAGCTGTCGCCTCGGCAATCATTTGCCGGTAAATGTCGGCACAGGCATCATCGTGCCAGTACAGTTTTCGTACCCATTCCAACACCCCTGAGGCCAACCACTGCAACCCTGGGTTAAATAAGCGCGAGCAACTGTCTAACTCACAGGTCGAACCGGTAAATTGTGGCAGCAGGGCGGTATTCACGTTCGGCGTGCGTACCATCAGGATTTCCCAAGTTCCTGATGACAACACCGGCTGGTCTAAATCTGCCCCTGAACCGAATAAAGCAAATTGGGTATCATGACCGGCAGAAATCACCGGTAAGCCCGCTGGTAGCCCCAAATCAGCGGCAATGCTCGGTAACAATTGGCCGATAATTTCACCCGCGGCGACCATCGGCGGGAATAAATCGGCTTGTATACCTATCTTTTGTAAAATAGCGTCACTGAATTGTTCCCGTTTCACATCGAGCAACTGGCTGGTGCCAGCCATAGTGCGGTCAGTGGTAAATTCCCCTGTGAGGCGCTGATTGATCAATGATGAAATAAATAGCCAGGCATGGGCCTGCTCAACCAAGTCCGGCTTATTCTCTTGTAGCCAAATCAGCTTGTATAAGGTGTTAAAACTGAACTGACCAATACCGGATATCTGTTGTAATTTTTCGGCAGACATATAGCGGGAGATATCTTCCATTATCGCTATGGTGCGCGGGCACTTCCAACTGATAATCGGGTACAGCATATTGCCACTGGCATCCACTAAAGCCCCGTCCACCCCAAAGGTGGTCACGGTCAGCGCATGGATCTTACATTGATGAATCTGTGGCAGTAATTGGCGACAACACTGGGCAAAACTGTGCAAAATGCCCTCCAGCGGCCACAATTGCCATTGTGGATTGGCTGAATCGGGCTGGCTGTGGTTGGATAACACGGCTTTGGCAACCACCACACCTTGAGGATCGACCGCAATCGCCCGGATATTGGTGGCGCCGCAATCTAAAACGATGACCACATCGCGCTTCATACATGCTCCTGTCACTCGGCCCAAAGGTTTTCCCCTTGGTTTGATATTGTTTGCTGTCGGAGAAGGGCGCTTCCCTGCACCCCATCTCAAACATCACATTATTTTTTATATAATGGGCCGTAATTGTGGCAGGCACGGTAATCCTGCCCTTCAATATCCATACCGTGTGCACCCCAAGCTGTTGGCCGGTAAACACTTTCTTCTTCTACGTTGTGCATACAAACCGGGATACGCAGCATCGAGGCCAACGTAATCAAGTCTGCGCCCACATGGCCGATGGTCAGTACGCCGTGGTTGGCCCCCCAATTCGCCATCACTGAATACACATCGCTGAATGGCCCTTTGCCGGTCAGGCGTGGTGCAAACCAGGTGGTTGGCCAGCTTGAGTCAGTGCGTTTATCCAAGGTGTCATGCACGGATTTCGGCAGCTCGACACTCCAGCCCTCGGCGATTTGCAACACCGGCCCGACGCCCTTAATCAGGTTGATGCGACTCATAGTAAATGGCACGCCACCGCGGGTCAGGAAGCGAGATGAGAAGCCACCGCCACGGAAGTATTCATGAATTGCCGGGCACCATTCGGTTGCCGCCAGACAAGCATCGGCTTCTTGTTGGCTGATTTCCCAGTGCGGTTTGATGGTCGGTTTACCTTGTGCATCGTTTTGGCTGCATGTGCCATCCAGTGCCGCAGAACCTGAGTTAATCAGATGGATAATGCCGTGCTCAGCTGCCCCTTCAAGTTGATACCCTGTCACACGCTGCACCGCCTCTGGAGACCAGTAGGTGCGTACATCGGCAAAGATCTGCGCGGTCCCCGTCAGAGTATGACCAAACAACATTGCCACGCCGTTCAGACTGTCGTTCTCGGTGGCGATAACCATCGGTTTACGCACTCCGTTCCAGTCAAACGAACTGTTTAGCAGAGCTTCGGCGGTGTCGCCGTTCGGGTATTGATCCGTCCAGTGGCGCTGGCCTTGGAAACCGGCTGCAATGGCGTTATAACCCAATGCTTCTTCACCAAAACCTTTGGTCGCCAGCTTATCGTTACCTTGCATCATGTCGCGGATACAGATGGCCATTTGCAGACTTTCACGTAGCACCGCTCGGCTACTTTCTGGTGAACGGCGATATTGCTCAGCGTTTTTATCTGGCCCAAACTTGAAGTTGTTATCGGCCCATGACAGTGCCAATTCCAGTTCTTGTTCGTCATAGATTTTGTGATCGATACGGCGGCGCAGTTCAGTCATATCAACCGCTTGCACTTTCATACCTAACCAGGACTCAAAGAAATTATGGTCAACGATGGAACCGGCAATCCCCATTGAGACTCCGCCCAGTGACAGGTAGCTTTTGCCTTTCAAACTGGCAACGGCTAACCCGGCACGGGCAAAGCGCAGCAGTTTTTCTTGCACATCAGCAGGAATGCTCGTGTCATTGGCATCTTGTACGTCATGGCCGTAAATCGAGAAAGCAGGTATCCCTTTCTGATTATGGGCAGCCAGTGCCGCAGCCAGATAAACCGCCCCAGGGCGCTCGGTGCCATTAAAGCCCCAAATAGCTTTCGGGCGGAACGGGTCCATATCAATGGTTTCGCTGCCGTAGCACCAGCAAGGGGTTACGGTAATGGTTAGCCCGATATTCTGTGAGCTGAATTTATCATCACAGGCGGCAGATTCGGCCATGCCAGCAATACAGGTATCTGCAATGACGCATTCAACGGGCGTTCCACAAGGATGGCGAACCAATTCTTGCAGGAACTCTGCTGTGGCACGGGCCATTTTCATGGTTTGTTCTTCCAGCGATTCACGAACGCCCATTCTGCGGCCATCAATAACCGGACGAATACCAATTTTTGGTAATTGAATTGTCTTTTTCATAATAGATCCTTATGTTCTGTAGCAAATTTGATTTATCAGTCACCGGCGAAATTAATTCGTAGGTACAGTCTTGAACTTGGCGAAAATAAAGATAATAGCGAAGCACAGTGCAGGAATAAGTTCTGCGGTCGGTATATTTCCTGCCGCATCACTCACCAGCCCCATAATAGGTGTCACAATACCGCCACCAACAATCGTCATTACAATAATCGATGCACCATATTTGGTATCTTGATTCAGGTTTTTAATACCTAAAGAGAATATGGTTGGATACTGTATTGACATAAACATACTACATAAAGTCAGTGCTAATAATCCAAAATGCCCCCCTAGTGCTGCTGAAATAATACAGAGCACCATTGAAATGAAAGCGTAGGCGGCTAATACTTTCTCAGGTGCGAAGCGGGTGATTAACCAAGTGCCACTGAATCGACCGATGAAGAAACAGACCATGGTGGCGGTTAAATAATTAGCTGCGTATCCGGGAGTTATATTAGGTAACTCCTCAATGGCGTAACGAATTAAATAACTCCAGCACGCAGTTTGTGCACCGACGTAGCAAAATTGTGCTAATACAGCCCAGCGCCAGTGAGTTATTTTTAATAAACGTGGTAATGATGCAAAGAATGAACCGTTATGTGTGTCGTCTGACTCGCTTTTTATTGTTGGGAAACGGGTAATAAGAATTAACAGCGCAACAAAAATAACCACTGCCACAATAATCAAATAAGGCAGTTGTACCGCTTTGACCAAACTATGATGGTAGCTATTTAAATCCTCAACCGACAATTTATCTAATACTTCCTGTGTCTGATGAGGGACATTGGAGAGGATTAAACTTTGCCCGAATACCACGGCGATAATGGCACCAAAGGAGTTAAATGTTTGCGCCAGGTTGATACGGAAATGGCTGCTTTTCTCAGGCCCCAACACGGTAACAAACGGATTAGCGGCAGTTTCAAGGCAACCTAAACCCGCAGCGATAATGAATAAACCGATTAAAAACAAGGTGTAATTCATCGTCTCAGCAGCAGGCCAAAACAGGGCTGCCCCAAAAGCGTAGAACAGTAATCCGGTAATGATCCCAGCTTTATAACTGAATCTTTTCATCAAGATGCCAGCCGGTATTGGGATCAAAAAGTAACCAAAATAGAAAGATGATTGAATCAGACCAGCTTGGAAATTGGTCAGAGTAAATGCCTGTTGAAACTGAGGTAATAAAATATCATTCAGGTTGTTTGCTACTGCCCAAAGAAAGAACAGTGAGCACAGCAATGCGAAAGGAATCAGATATCTTTTTTTATTTGCCGACTCGTCACTTACCGAGGCGGAAATTTTAGCGCTATCTGTTTGTATTAAAATATTTCCCATGATGCCCTCGTCAGATGTTGCACTTATTCTACTCGTCTTGAAATACGAAATGCTCGACGGAAGTCTTTTATTTAATGAATGATATTTTTCTCTAGCTGATATGAACTGCCTGAGTGCAAATTAAAATATCCTCATTGCGTTAAGTCCCGTTCTTTATAAGGTAAAAATCGCCAAAAAGTATGAGCTAAATCACATTGATAACTCAATGCTTATATTTTGTGATGATAGTCACTTTAAATAAAAATAATTAATGACCGTTTGAAATGAATTGTGTTTCAAACACACAGTCGAGATGACCGATTTTTTTGTTTCTGTCACAAACGGTCAATTAGGTATAAATATATATGTAAACAATAATTTGACCGTTTAATCATATTGTATTTCCAAACGGACATTTTATAAAAATAAATAAGACTTAAATCATCATTAAGTGATGAATACTCATGATCTGGTTCACACTTTTGCGTGCTTCATTTTTGACTTTAATTAAATAAGAGAAAAATATGCCGAATATTCACAATCATTAACCCATATCCATTATTTAATGCATTTCACTATTTAAGCATTTGCATTCCAAGAGAGGAAAAAATGAAAAAAGAAGTATTGGCGCGCGACATAATAAATACTTGTCTGGAAATGACCCGTTTAGGTCTGAATCAAGGCACTGCAGGCAATGTGAGTGTGCGCTATCAAGAGGGTTTTTTGATTACCCCATCCGGTATTGCTTACGACAAGCTCACTGAATCGCACATTGTTTATATTGACGCCGACGGCCACCACGAGGCGGGCAAAGTTCCGTCCAGTGAATGGCGTTTTCATCAGGCGGTTTACCAAACCCGACTCGATGCCAATGCGGTGGTACATAACCATTCTATCCATTGCACCGCCGTTTCGATCCTTAATCGCCCGATCCCGGCAATTCATTACATGATTGCCGCGGCGGGGGGCGATGATATTCCCTGTGCGCCTTATGCCACCTTTGGTACCAAAGCGCTGTCGGAACATGTCGCGGTGGCGATGAAAAACCGTAAAGCGACTTTGTTACAGCATCATGGTCTGATTGCTTGTGAAGAAAATCTGGCAAAAGCGCTGTGGCTGGCCCATGAGGTGGAGGTTTTGGCAACACTGCTGCTGGCTATCTTGCCGATTGTTGATGAAGTACCCGTGTTATCCAAAGAAGAAATTAGTGTGGTGTTGGAAAAGTTCAAAACCTACGGTTTGCGGGTTGAAGAGTAGTGGGTAGGCAAAACAGCCGTTGGATTAAAACACCGAGGAATCAAGCATGAACAGAATGATTTTAAATGAAACTGCGTGGTTTGGTCGTGGTTCACTGGCGGCGCTGACCGATGAAGTTACGCGCCGCGGTTATCAAAAAGCATTGGTCGTTACGGATAAAATGCTACTCGAATGTGGCGTGGCAACCCGTTTAATCAGTCGCCTGGAACAGGCCGGACTCGATTTTGCCGTTTTTGATGCTGTTAAACCTAATCCCACCATCCACATTGTGCAGCAAGGGGTGAATGCTTTTCGCCAAAGTGGGGCGGACTATCTGATAGCACTAGGGGGCGGCTCGCCACAAGATACTTGTAAAGCTATTGGTATCATTATCAATAACCCTGAATTTGCTGATGTGCGCAGCCTGGAAGGAGTCGCCAACACTCGAAAACCCTGTATCCCCATTCTGGCTATCCCCACCACGGCGGGGACTGCCGCTGAAGTGACCATTAACTATGTGATTACTGACGAAGAGCGGAGGCGCAAATTTGTTTGTGTTGATCCTCACGCCATTCCCGCCGTGGCATTTATTGATGCCGACATGATGGACAGCATGCCTGCGGCACTTAAAGCGGCTACCGGTGTAGATGCTTTAACGCATGCGATTGAGGGATATCTGACCAAAGGTGCCTGGGAGCTGACTGATACTTTGCATCTCAAGGCCATTGAGGTCATTAGCCGCGCCTTGCGGGCATCAGTAATGGGGGATGCTGCGGCGAGCGAAGATATGGCGCTCGGGCAATATATTGCTGGAATGGGATTCTCAAATGTGGGGTTGGGTCTGGTGCATGGTATGGCTCACCCGTTAGGGGCGTTTTATAACATGCCACACGGTGTGGCCAATGCCATTTTATTGCCTTATATCATGCGTTATAACGCCCCTTATACCGGTGAGCGTTTCCGTCAAATTGCGGTGGCGATGGGGTTGGAAAAGGCATTGAGTGCGCCGCTGGAGCAGGTGCGCGAGCAAACTATTGCGGCGGTATTCGCACTAAACCGTGATATTGGCATTCCAGCCTCTCTGAGTGCTGTCGGGATGCGGGCTGATGATATTCCAGCGCTGGCTGCGGCGGCGTTTGCTGATGTTTGTACTGGGGGTAACCCGCGTGAAGCCTCAGTTGCAGAGATTGTGGCGCTTTATCATCAAGCTTGCTGAAAAGAACGGATAATTGTCACAAATATACAATAAAGTCATGAGGGAAGTTTAATCCCCATGGCTTTATTGATACCAAACAACTCCCACACCACCCAAAAGAGGTAGGGTTGCTGGTGCGGGACGGGCTATTTATTACCCTAATTATAACAATTGCTGTCATTGGGCCACTGGGTTCCGTCTTAATCCCCCTCCCGCTGAATTACTCATTTTTTTGAATTAATCGGATTCCATCCCTTGGGGGTGTTATCTATTTTCTGGAATGCAACCAAGTGGGAATCTTATGAAAGAGACCAACGAATCCCGGCTGTTTACGGCAGAAGTTACTCGCCGAAAACTGGTCCAAACCACCCTTATCGGCGGCCTCGCTGTGGCGACTGGGGCATTTTCGCTACCGTTTTCGCGCACTGCCCGCGCGGTTCAATCTGCTATAAACCCGGCTAATGATGGCAAAGTGATATGGAGCGCTTGCACTGTTAACTGCGGTAGCCGCTGCCCATTACGCATGCATGTGGTTGATGATGAAATTAAATATGTCGAAACCGACAATACCGGTGACGACAATTTTGAGGGTTTGCACCAAGTGCGAGCGTGTTTACGTGGCCGCTCCATGCGCCGCCGCGTGTATAACCCTGACCGATTGAAATACCCGATGAAACGCGTCGGGGCACGCGGGGAAGGCAAGTTCAAACGGATCTCATGGGATGAGGCTTTTGATACCCTTGCGGCCAGCATGAAAAGCATCATTAATGAGTATGGAAACGAAGCCATCTATCTGAATTATGGCACGGGTACGTTGGGTGGCACCATGACCCGCTCGTGGCCGCCGGGTTCAACCTTATTGGCGCGGCTGATGAATTGCTGCGGCGGCTATCTTAATCATTATGGTGACTACAGCACTGCACAGATTGCCGCCGGATTGAATTATACCTATGGCGGCTGGGCTGACGGCAATAGCCCCTCAGATATCGAAAACAGCAAACTGGTGGTGTTGTTTGGCAATAACCCCGGCGAAACCCGGATGAGTGGCGGTGGTGTCACTTATTATCTGGAACAGGCAAGGGAAAAATCCAATGCCAAGATGATTGTGATTGATCCGCGTTATACCGATACCGCCGCAGGTCGTGAGGATGAGTGGATCCCGCTGCGACCGGGGACAGATGCCGCACTCGCCAGTGCGCTGGCTTATGTGATGATCACTGAAAATCTGGTGGATCAGCCGTTCCTCGATAAATATTGCGTTGGCTATGACGAAAAAACCCTGCCAGAAAGCGCGCCGAAAAATGGCCATTACAAAGCCTATATTTTAGGACAAGGTGCGGATGAAACCGCTAAAACGCCGCAATGGGCAGAGGCCATTACCGGTATTCCGGCGGCGAAAATTATTAAATTAGGGCGCGAAATCGGCTCGGTCAAGCCCGCTTATATCGCGCAAGGTTGGGGCCCACAGCGCCATGCCAACGGTGAAACGGCCAGCCGTGCTATTGCCATGCTGGCGATCCTGACGGGTAACGTAGGGATCAATGGC
Organism: Yersinia kristensenii; assembly: GCF_900460525.1. Taxonomy (NCBI): domain Bacteria; kingdom Pseudomonadati; phylum Pseudomonadota; class Gammaproteobacteria; order Enterobacterales; family Yersiniaceae; genus Yersinia; species Yersinia kristensenii. Next base: position 343,882 of record NZ_UHIY01000001.1, on the reverse strand, counting down.
GGTAATTCCGGTGCGCGTGAAGGTTCCTATAGCTTGCCGTTTGTCCGTATGCCGACCTTGGAAAACCCGGTTAAAACCAGTATTTCAATGTTCTTGTGGACTGATGCCATTGAGCGCGGTCCGGAAATGACCGCCACCCGCGACGGGGTGCGCGGCAAAGATAAACTGGACGTGCCTATCAAGTTTATCTGGAACTACGCCAGTAATTGCCTGATTAATCAACATGCTGAAATTAACCGCACCCATGACATTCTGCAAGATGATAAAAAATGCGAAATGATTGTAGTCATTGATAACCACATGACTTCGTCAGCCCAATATGCCGATATTATCCTGCCAGACTGCACGGCCTCTGAGCAGATGGATTTCTGCCTTGATGCTTCCAGCGGCAATATGGCGTATGTCATTTTTGCCGATCAGGCCATCAAACCGCGCTTTGAATGCAAAAACATCTATGAAATGACCAGTGAGCTGGCAAAACGCATGGGGGTTGAGCAGCAATTTACTGAAGGACGCTCGCAGGAGGGGTGGTTACGCCATCTTTATCAGCAATCACAACAGGCTATTCCTGAGTTGCCGTCATTTGAGGAATTTCGCGAGCAGGGCATCTTTAAAAAGCGCGATCCGGCAGGGCACCATGTGGCCTATAAAGCATTCCGCGCCGATCCCTTGGCTAATCCGTTAACGACTCCATCGGGCAAAATCGAAATTTACTCCGCCGAATTGGCACAAATTGCCGCCACTTGGGAGTTGCAGCCGGACGATATTATTGATCCATTGCCCGTGTACGCCGCGGGTTTCGAGAGTTTTGACGACCCGCTAAACCAAAAATATCCGTTGCAGCTCACCGGCTTCCATTACAAAGCCAGAACTCACTCAACTTACGGCAACGTCGATGTACTGAAAGCGGCCTGCCGTCAGGAAATGTGGATTAATCCGCTAGATGCCCGCGCGCGCGACATCAAAAATGGCGACATTGTGCGCATCTTCAATGGCCGTGGCGAAGTCCACATTGATGCAAAAGTCACGCCGCGCATGATGCCGGGGGTGGTGGCGCTGGGGGAGGGGGCGTGGTACAGCCCGGATAAAAACCGCATCGACAGGGCCGGCAGTATTAACGTATTGACCACACAGCGCCCCTCTCCGTTGGCGAAAGGGAACCCATCCCATACCAACCTCGTTCAAGTAACCAAGGCTTAAGGAGCTAACTGATGACGCAATATGGTTTTTACATCGACTCCAGCCGCTGCACGGGGTGCAAAACTTGCGAACTGGCTTGCAAGGATTTCAAAAACTTATCAACTGATGTCAGTTTCCGGCGCATTTACGAATATGCCGGAGGTGACTGGCAGCAGGATAACGGTGCATGGCACCAGAATGTGTTTGCTTACTATCTCTCTATCGCCTGCAACCACTGTAGTGACCCCGCCTGTACCAAAGTGTGCCCGAGTGGCGCGATGCATAAGCGCGATGATGGTTTTGTGGTGGTGAACGAGGATATTTGTATCGGTTGTCGCTACTGCCATATGGCTTGCCCGTACGGTGCACCGCAATATGACGAAGCAAAAGGGCATATGACTAAGTGTGACGGTTGCTATGAGCGCGTGGCAGCAGGTAAAAAGCCAATTTGTGTCGATTCTTGTCCATTGCGAGCGCTGGATATGGCCCCTATTGATGAATTGCGTGAGAAATATGGTGAGTTAGCTGAAGTTGCACCACTGCCCGCCGCGCATTTTACCTTGCCGAATATTGTCGTGAAACCAAATGCCAACAGCCGCCCGGTCAGAGATACCACCGGTCATCTGGCAAATCCGAAGGAGGTATAACATGGGTATGGGATGGCATGAATGGCCATTAATGGTCTTTACGGTACTAGGGCAGTGCGTGGTCGGGGGCTTTATTGTTCTGGGGCTGGCGCTGTTATTTGGCGGCTTGAGCCGCGGGCAGCAACAGCGGATTCACCGCAGTATGTTTGTCTTGTGGGGGCTAATGGCGCTGGCCTTTATTGCCTCAACGCTGCATCTGGGGTCGCCGATGCGGGCATTCAACTCATTAAATCGGGTCGGAGAATCGGCACTGAGTAATGAGATAGCCGCGGGTTCGCTATTCTTTGCCGTAGCCGGTTTTTACTGGTTGTTGGCGGTTTTGGATAAGATGCCCGCCGTGCTGGGTAAGATCTGGCTGGTGGTCGCCATGGTGCTGGGCGTGGTATTTGTCTACGCCATGTGTCGGGTTTACTCTATTGATACTGTACCCACTTGGGATAGTGTCTATACGCCGCTGGGCTTTGTGCTGACCGTCTTTATCGGTGGGCCGATTTTGGGTTATCTGCTGCTGCAACTGGCTGATATTCATGGGCGAGCAATGCTGCAATTGCCAATGATCAGTGTATTGGCGCTGATCATCAGTATCGCCAGTGTCATTATGCAGGCGGCGAGTTTGCCGCTGATTTACAGCTCAGTACAGCAAGCTTCTGAGCTTATTCCTCATTACGGCACCTTGATGGTTTGGCGCTTGGTGCTGTTGGTGTTGGGTTTGGGTTGCTGGATTTGCCCGTTAATCCGAGGGCGCGCGCCCATGACTCTCGGAATGATTTTTGCCATGTTATTGATTATTATTGCTGAATTGATTGGCCGTGGCGTGTTTTATGGGCTGCATATGACGGTGGGAATGACATGATTTATCAGCAGGTTGAACTGACGGGGCGAGTCTTAGGTATATTGTTTTATTGTGAGCCAGATAGCCCTGAATGCCGTGATATTGTGGCGCAATTGAGCAATGGCTCATGGGCCGCACAGTGGCCTTATGGATCTGAAGAACAATTGCTGCCAATTGCGGATTTATTGGCGCAATCGGCAGGTGAAGAAACACGAGAAGAAGCCTGGCAGCGGCTGTTTATTGGCCCTTATGCTTTGCCCGCGCCACCTTGGGGCTCCGTCTATCTCGATAAAGAAATTGTGTTATTTGGCGACTCCACCCTAAAACTGCGTAACTGGATGGCGCAAAAGCATGTAGAAGTCACATTGGAACAGGGAGAACCGGAGGATCAGTTCGGTTTAATGCTCATGATGGCCGCCTGGCTGGCAGAACATCAACCCGCTGATTTACCCGAGTTACTGGCAGATCATTTACTGCCATGGGGGTATCGTTATTTAGCTTTGCAGCAGTCTGCTGCGGGGCATCCGTTTTATCAAGGGTTGGCCGAGTTAGCCACTCTGACACTTACCCATTGGCAACATGAATTGCAGGTAACTCCAGCAGTGGTTGAGATATATCACTGAACAAGCTCATCTCTTCAAACCCATCTTCTGATGGGTTTTTCTTATTAAAAACACCTTTTCTCCGCGTTCTTCTTTGTTGTTTTAGCTAATGTTTTCCTCAATCGACGCGTTTGTGACCTGCTACTGCTTTTCTTGCCGTCACTCCCCATGCCATCACCAGTATTATTACTGTTGAGAATTACCCTCAGGTGGGTTTTCTGTGGGTTCCTTTTCTGCTTCAGATTGATCGGGGGGCGGCATAATGTCGTGGATCAGTTGTTCATCAAAACTGGGATTTAGTGCTGGAGATAAAGGCGAACTGACCAAGCTGTCGGGGATTGCCATATGTGGCACCGGAGCATCGTTAACAAATTCGTCTTGATCTTGTTTAATCGTTCGGCTGAATGCTATCAGACTTAAACCGCACAGTGAGAAGAACGCATACAAAATATTGCCTCCCAGCGGTGCAATCAACGCCCCCACAGCAAGTGGGCCGATACTCGCGCCTACCCCGAATGACATCAGTAAACATGCGGCTAAAGAAACTCGCCGCTCTGGGGCAATCAGGTCATTGGCTAACGCAACGACCAACGGATAAAGGGTGAACTGCAACATACTGACTATAAAGCCTAAAACCAATAAAAAATGAAACGAGATATGAGGCACCAGCGCCAGCGGCAGTGCAGTCAATGCCAGCAATAATGCGTTAATACGGAGCAATAGTGTGCGGTTATAGCGGTCGGACAACCAACTGAGTGGGAGTTGAGCAACCAATCCGGCAAAAATAGATAACGCCATGAACAAACCAGTTTCTTGCGTTGAAAGCGATTGTAAACTGGCATAGACCGGTGCCAGGCCATAAAACGAACCGACAATCATGCCAATGACTAATGTTGAAGCCAGTATTTTGGGGATTGAGCTGATAAAGAATTTCAGCTCCATGGGGGCTGGTGACATCTGCTGGGCATTACTGCGAGTTGTCAGTGCAACCGGCACAAGACAAAGAGCAAAGAACAAAGCAATAATCATGAGTGTGCTTAAACCTAATTCAGGTTGAAGCATTAATACCACCTGGCCTAATGCCATACCGGCATAGGTTGCCGCCATATAAAAGCCAAATACTGTACCGCGCTGATTGGACTCGGCCTGATCATTAAGCCAGCTTTCCAGTACCATAAACTGGCACATCATACACAGGCCAATAATCAAGCGTAGAACCACCCAGGCAGGGATGTATTCCGTAAGCCCATGGCTCAAGACCGCCGCCGTAATAATACCTGCACAGGCTACATAGGCGCGTATATGGCCCACCCGAGCAATCAGGAAATGGCCTACCTTGCCTCCGATAACCAACCCAATATAGTTTGCGGCGATAATTGCCCCGATTAATGCGCCAGACACATGTATGGCGGTCAACCGTAACGAGATATAGGTGGTCAATAAACCTGAACCCAATAACATCAACACGGTTGCGCTATAGAGGGGGAAGAAGGCATTAAGAATTTTTTTCACTGCCACGTCCTTAGTTCATCATTCCGGATAAATTACCGGTACCACTGATATTACCAGCCGCATCTTCTTTATTTTGATACTAACAGCTGAGCCTCTGAGGTAAAGCTTTGTTAGAGAAAGCGCTTTTTTTCATTGTACCCTGCGAGGCGTTTCGCATAACTGACAGTGGTTGCCGTTACGGGCTAAAGAAGTGCTACTATCAGCACCAGAAGATTTAATAAGAGTAAGGGGCAACAATGAGCGAGAAACAATTACGTCAGCTCAGTATTGCAATTGGTCATAAGTTAAAGGCCCGAGGTGCTTGGGTGACCTGTGCTGAATCCTGTACTGGCGGCTGGGTCGCCAAAGCCCTGACGGATATCGCGGGCAGTTCAGCCTATTTTGACCGTGGCTTTGTCACATACAGCAATGCGGCAAAGCATGATTTATTGGGTGTAAAAGAAAGCACATTGGCACAATACGGTGCTGTCAGTGAAGCTGTGGTCCAGGAAATGGCGCAGGGCGCATTGCACGCAGCCAGTGCGGACTTCTCGGTATCGATCAGCGGGATTGCCGGGCCTGATGGTGGCACAGCAGAGAAGCCTGTGGGTACCGTGTGGTTTGCTTTTGCTACGCGTGATGGTCAGCTCAGTGCTACAAAACAACTTTTTCTTGGTGATCGTGACGAAGTCAGATTGCAAGCAGCTGTTTTCGCACTACAAACACTATTAGATGATTTTCTGCAAAATTAGTCTTGATACTGTATGATTGTACAGTATAATTAGTGGTAATTTCCTGCATAAAACAACATTCAGTGGTGATGACAGGGGCAACCCGGCATCCCAGAGAGGGAGTAAAAATGGCTATTGATGAGAATAAACAAAAGGCGTTAGCAGCAGCACTGGGCCAAATTGAAAAACAATTCGGCAAAGGTTCTATCATGCGCCTTGGCGAAGACCGCTCAATGGATGTTGAAACCATCTCTACTGGTTCACTTTCTCTTGATATCGCATTGGGGGCTGGTGGCCTGCCGATGGGGCGTATTGTTGAGATTTATGGACCAGAATCATCAGGTAAAACAACACTGACTTTACAGGTTATTGCTGCCGCGCAGCGTGAAGGCAAAACCTGTGCATTTATCGATGCTGAGCATGCGCTTGATCCTATTTACGCCAAAAAATTAGGTGTAGATATTGATAACTTGCTGTGCTCTCAGCCAGATACCGGCGAGCAAGCCTTGGAAATCTGTGATGCGTTGACTCGCTCCGGTGCCGTTGATGTCATTATCGTTGACTCCGTAGCCGCACTGACACCAAAAGCTGAAATCGAAGGTGAAATCGGTGATTCTCACATGGGCCTCGCGGCACGTATGATGAGCCAGGCGATGCGCAAGTTAGCGGGTAACCTGAAGAACGCCAATACCTTATTGATCTTCATTAACCAGATCCGTATGAAAATCGGCGTTATGTTTGGTAACCCAGAAACCACAACGGGGGGGAATGCCCTTAAATTTTATGCTTCCGTGCGTTTGGACATCCGTCGTATTGGTGCAGTAAAAGACGGTGATGTGGTTGTGGGGAGTGAGACTCGCGTTAAAGTGGTGAAAAACAAAATCGCAGCACCATTTAAACAAGCTGAATTCCAGATCCTGTACGGTGAAGGCATTAACATCAACGGCGAACTGGTTGATTTAGGTGTTAAACACAAACTGATTGAGAAAGCTGGTGCATGGTATAGCTATAACGGTGACAAGATTGGTCAGGGTAAAGCGAATGCCAGTAACTACTTAAAAGAAAACCCAGCGGTTGCCGCTGAGTTGGATAAGAAATTGCGTGAAATGCTTCTCAATGGCGGTAATGGCGAACAACCTGTAGCCACAGCAGTACTTGCTGATGAAGCAGATGAAACCAGCGAAGAGTTTTAATTTGTAAGGCCATCGGCCTGATTAGTAAATTAAGTAGTTAACATGCGGCTCACCTAATACGTGGGCCGTTTTAGTCAATGATGTATCCGTTTTAGTCAATCCTGGTGTGCGCAACAATCTGAATTTATGTTCATATCCAACATAATCGAAGTGGCAGCAAGTCTACAAACGAATGAATATCTCAGTCAGTAATGAGGGGCAGCTTCTTATAGACAATTAGCATTGGAGACTGAATTGAATAAGTTTGCAGTGGTGAGGCCACGGATAGGCTGAGTAATAAGTGTCGCTAACACTGCTGCGGCTCAAGTAAAAAGGATATTTATGAATGACCTATTAAGCCGTGCCATGAGACTCCTCTCCCAACGTGATCATAGTGAATCTGAACTGCGTCGCAAGCTTGCTGCACAACCATTTTCGGCAAAAGGAAATTGGGGAAAACGCACTGGTAGTGGGGATTGCGAACCTGCCGCAGAGATTGATCCGAAAGTTATTGAGCAAATTGTTGCTTATTGCTACCAACATAATTGGTTAGATGATTCCCGCTTTGCGGCCAGTTATATTAAGAGTCGTAGTCGTAAAGGATATGGCGCACAGCGTATCCGTTCTGAATTGATACAAAAGGGAGTTGATAAAGAACTCATTCAGGCTGCTTTTGAAATCAGTGAAATAGATTGGTGTTTACTTGCCAAAGAGATCGCGCAGCGTAAATTTAGTGAAGTTTTACCTGTTGAATGGAAAGAAAAGGCTAAGGTTCAGCGCTATCTTCTCTATCGTGGTTTCTTCCAGGAAGAAATTCAGTCGATTTACAATGATTTTGTCGAATGAATGCACACAGGATTTTACTTCCCCTCGAAGAAAATTTATCTTAGTCCCACTTTTTGTTCGTGAGCTTACCCTTTGTGTTGCTATTTAAAGTAACGCGATCCGCTCGCGGGCTATTCTTTTAGCTTGTTTCCGGGGCAATTATGAGCAAGAGCACCGCTGAGATTCGTCAAGCGTTTCTCGATTTCTTCCATAGCAAGGGACATCAGGTTGTATCAAGCAGCTCTTTGGTCCCTAATAATGACCCTACGCTGTTGTTTACCAATGCCGGGATGAACCAGTTTAAGGATGTTTTCTTAGGTTTGGATAAACGGGCATACTCTCGTGCGACGACCTCTCAGCGCTGTGTGCGAGCAGGTGGTAAGCATAATGACCTTGAAAACGTAGGCTATACCGCGCGTCATCACACATTCTTCGAAATGTTAGGTAACTTCAGCTTCGGCGATTACTTCAAACATGATGCCATCAGTTTCGCTTGGGAGTTATTAACTAGCGCACAGTGGTTTAATCTACCGAAAGAAAAACTGTGGGTAACTGTTTACGAAACCGATGACGAAGCTTATGAGATCTGGGCCAACGATATCGGGATCCCGCGTGAGCGTATTATTCGTATTGGTGATAACAAAGGCAGTGCATTTGCATCAGATAACTTCTGGCAAATGGGCGATACTGGCCCTTGCGGCCCATGTACAGAGATTTTCTTTGACCATGGTGACCATATTTGGGGCGGCCCGCCAGGATCGGCTGAAGAAGACGGTGATCGTTATATTGAGATCTGGAATATTGTCTTCATGCAGTTCAACCGCCAGTCTGATGGCACGATGCTGCCATTGCCTAAGCCATCGGTTGATACCGGTATGGGGCTTGAGCGTATTGCTGCGGTATTACAACATGTTAACTCAAACTACGAGATTGACCTGTTCCGCGATTTAATTAAAGCGGTAGCGGAAGTTACTGGTGCGACGGATCTTTCTAGCAAGTCGCTGCGAGTTATTGCTGACCATATCCGCTCTTGTGCTTTCCTTATTTCTGATGGTGTTATTCCGTCGAATGAAAACCGTGGTTATGTACTGCGTCGTATCATTCGTCGAGCTATCCGTCATGGCAACATGCTGGGTGCGAAAGAGACTTTCTTCTACAAACTGGTTGCTCCGCTGATTACTGTCATGGGTTCTGCGGCTGATGAATTGAAGCAACAGCAGGCGATGGTTGAACAGGTTCTGAAAACCGAAGAGGAACAGTTTGCGCGGACATTAGAGCGCGGCTTAGCTCTGTTGGATGAAGAACTGAGTAAATTGACCGGTGATACCCTCGATGGTGAAACGGCTTTCCGCCTGTATGACACCTACGGCTTCCCGGTTGATTTAACTGCAGATGTCTGCCGTGAGCGCAATCTGAAAGTGGATGAAGCCGGTTTTGAGCAAGCAATGGAAGCCCAACGTCGCCGTGCTCGTGAATCCAGTGGTTTTGGTGCCGATTATAACAGCTTGATCCGGGTCGATAGTGCCAGCCAGTTCTCTGGCTATGACCATGTTCAACAGCAGGCAACTGTTACCGCGTTGTTCCGCAATGGCGAAGCTGTTGATGAGATTCATGAAGGTGAAGAGGCGGTTGTTGTCCTGAATCAAACCCCATTCTACGGTGAGTCTGGCGGCCAAGTTGGCGATAAAGGCGAACTGAAAAATGCGACTGCTACTTTTGCGGTGGCTGACACTCAGAAATATGGTCAAGCTATCGGTCATTTAGGGCAGTTAACTCATGGAACATTAAGGGTTAATCACAGCATTGATGCTCAGGTGGATGTCGCGCGGCGTAACCGTATTCGTTTGAACCATTCTGCAACTCATTTACTACACGCAGCATTACGCAAAACACTGGGCGACCACGTTGCTCAAAAAGGCTCATTAGTTAATGATAAATACCTGCGTTTCGATTTCTCTCATTTTGAAGCAATGAAACCGGAACAGATTCGCCTGGTAGAAGATATGGTTAACGAGCAAATTCGCCGTAATATGCCAGTTCAAACTGAAGTGATGGAGTTGGATGCGGCGAAAGAAAAAGGCGCGATGGCTCTGTTCGGCGAGAAGTATGATGACCAGGTGAGAGTCTTGACCATGGGTGATTTCTCAACCGAGCTATGTGGTGGTATTCATGCTAACCGTACCGGTGATATCGGCTTGTTCCGTATTTTGTCTGAATCAGGTACTGCCGCCGGAATTCGCCGTATTGAAGCAGTCACTGGCGAGGGGGCTATCGCGCTACTACACCAGCAGAGTGACCTGCTTTCGGATGTTGCTCATTTGGTTAAAGGTGATACCAATAATCTGGCAGATAAAGTTCGTGCGGTGCTGGATCGCAGTAAAATGCTCGAGCGTGAACTCCAGCAATTGAAAGATCAGCAAGCTGCTCAGGAAAGTGCTTCATTATCGTCTAGTGCGAAATTGATCAATGGTGTGAAACTTTTAGTGAGTCAGTTGGATAATGTTGAGCCAAAAATGTTGCGTACCATGGTTGATGACCTTAAAAATCAACTGGGTTCTGCAATTATTGTGCTGGCAACGACCGCAGATGATAAGGTCAGCCTAATCGTTGGTGTAACCAAAGATCTCACCGGTAAAGTAAAAGCGGGTGAGTTAATCGCTGATATTGCTCAACAGGTCGGCGGTAAAGGCGGTGGGCGCCCTGATATGGCTCAGGCGGGCGGTACTGATGTGCAAGCATTGCCATCAGCATTAGCCAGTGTTGAAGCATGGGTAGCATCGCGATTATAAGTCAGTAATGGCCTATTAAATCAATACGCCATATCTGTATGTTGGGTATGGCGTTTTTCAATTTTCCTGTCATAGTTCGAAAACAAAGTTAAACGCAAAGTTGTTTGCTTCAGCTAAACTTGTATTAGTTAGAGACTTGACCAAGCTACTTACATTTTATGTGAATGTGATAGCTTACGTTTTCACGGTGTATGATGGATAATGGCGGGGAAACTGAGAGACCCGACTCTTTTAATTTTTCAAGGAGCAAAGAATGCTTATTCTGACTCGTCGAGTTGGTGAAACACTCATGATTGGCGATGAGGTTACGGTTACTGTATTAGGGGTTAAAGGCAACCAAGTCCGTATTGGTGTAAATGCTCCGAAAGAGGTTTCTGTTCACCGTGAAGAAATCTACCAGCGTATCCAAGCAGAAAAGTCTCAACCGACGACTTACTGATTTTGAAGAAGCGTCTCGTGTTACACGAGGCGCTACTGCTGTTAATTCCCCTCTCATTTTGCTCTTCATTCCCTTTTTATGTTCTTATTCCTGTAATAATTATCTGTTCACGACTCATTTAATGGGGTGGTCAGGATAATTTCTTTTTTTTTCGTTCTCTGGCTGCATCACAATAAACGCTATCTTCTCTGTTGATAAAACACTCTTTTTGACGTGAAACTGCCCATGTTGTGTGTGAATTGTGCAAATGAACGTGAGTTAGGAAAAATTGTTTGACTTATAAGTGCGGGAAAGTAATATGTGCGCCACGCAGTGCCGATGAGCTTCTTCAAAAGCAAGTTAGGCACAATTCGAAAGAAGCGTATGGTGAGGTGGCCGAGAGGCTGAAGGCGCTCCCCTGCTAAGGGAGTATACGGTCAAAAGCTGTATCGAGGGTTCGAATCCCTCCCTCACCGCCATTTACTATGCACCCATAGCTCAGCTGGATAGAGTACTCGGCTACGAACCGAGCGGTCGGAAGTTCGAATCTTCCTGGGTGCACCATATTTTGCAGTATGGTGAAATAGTCAAATGAACATCAGGTAGTGTCAAAGAATTAATTGCACCCATAGCTCAGCTGGATAGAGTACTCGGCTACGAACCGAGCGGTCGGAAGTTCGAATCTTCCTGGGTGCACCATCTTCTCGGTCATCAATCTTGTTGTTAAGTTTCACTTGGTGAAACTCCCTCGTAAAATTAGAAATACAAAATTGCACCCATAGCTCAGCTGGATAGAGTACTCGGCTACGAACCGAGCGGTCGGAAGTTCGAATCTTCCTGGGTGCACCATATTAAGAAACCTCGCTACGGCGGGGTTTTCTGCTTTTAGACCTTACGTCACACTGCCATTTAGATTTTTTCAGCCCCTTATCTAGTTATGCCTCTCAACTCATTGATTTTTACTATGTGTTATAGCGCTACTTCCTATCGGGAATGACATTTTATCGATTAAATTCAACTGATTATACAGTGAGCGACAATTTAGTTAGTTTGCGATAAAGTAGCTTTTCATTTTCTCCCTGGTCGTGGGGTCACGATGTACGATCGCTATGAAGGCCTGATTTTTGATATGGATGGCACCATCCTGGATACTGAGCCTACGCATCGTCAGGCATGGCGGCAGGTGCTGACGCCTTATGGTATGGCCTTTGACGAGCAGGCTTTGGTCGCTTTGAATGGCGCGCCGACGTGGCAAATTGCTAGCGTAATTATTACTAATCATCAATCGGATCTGGATCCTCATTTGCTGGCTGCTGAGAAAACCGCACTGTTTAAATCATTGTTGATGGATAATGTGAAGCCTCTGCCGCTCATAGACGTGGTTAAAGCCTATCATGGGCGTAAACCTATGGCTGTTGGTACTGGAAGCGAGCACGGTATGGCAGAGCTGCTTTTACGCCACCTGGGCTTACGTGACTATTTTGATGTCATTGTCGGTGCCGATGATGTTACTCAACATAAGCCAGCACCTGAGACATTCTTGCGCTGTGCGCAGTTACTTGGTGTGCCTGCACAGAAGTGTGTGGTCTTTGAAGATGCTGATTTTGGTGTTGAGGCGGCAAAAAGAGCCAATATGGCAATAGTTGATGTGCGTCTACTGTGAGTAGTACGCTGGCTATTGCATCATTATTTGGGAGTAGCTTTCTCAGCGCAACGCTCTTACCGGGAAATTCTGAAATTCTGTTAGTCACCCTCTTAACGGCAGGGAGTGCGCCAGCCATGATGCTGGTGTTGTCTGCTACCGTCGGTAATACCCTTGGGGGGCTAACTAATGTTGTTATAGGCCGTTTATTACCGGAACTAAAGCCACAGCGCGGGATGAGTACAGCCCTTGGCTGGCTTCAACGTTTTGGCCCGGCAGCTTTATTATTGAGCTGGCTACCGGTAGTGGGCGATTTGATGTGTGTGTTGGCAGGCTGGTTGCGTATGCCTTGGGGTCTTGTGGCTTTTTTTCTGTGTCTGGGAAAAGCATTGCGTTATATCGTGTTAACGGTAGTTACGTTACAAGGAATTACCTGGTGGCAGTAAAGAGTGTGACAAACTTACATAGTCACATCTATGCAGTTTCAGTATGCTGGCGAGTTATGGTTTTCAAGAGCGGGAGGTCGATTTGATCCCGGATGTATCACACGCGCTGACTTGGTTGGAAGCGCACCCTAAAGCCCTGAAAGGTATCCGCCGCGGTATCGAGCGGGAAACATTGAGAGTGACTGCCGATGGCCAATTAGCCTCGACGGGCCATCCAGAGTCATTGGGTGCCGCATTAACACATCAGTGGATTACCACCGACTTTGCTGAGGCATTGCTGGAATTTATTACACCAGTAGATGGCGATATTGACCATCTGCTGGCTTTTTTGCGCGATATCCATCGCTATACCGCCCGTAAGCTAGGCGATGAGCGCATGTGGCCACTGAGCATGCCTTGCTTTATTGGCGCAGAGCAGGATATTGAGCTGGCTAAATATGGCTCTTCTAATATTGGTCGTTTCAAGACACTTTACCGTGAGGGTTTGAAAAATCGTTATGGTGCCTTGATGCAGACGATTTCCGGTGTCCACTATAACTTCTCTTTGCCGCTAGAGTTTTGGCAGGCATGGGCGGGTGTTACCGATGAAAAAAGTGGCAAGGAAGAAATTTCAGCTGGTTATTTCCGACTGATCCGCAATTATTATCGTTTTGGCTGGGTTATCCCTTATCTGTTTGGTGCTTCACCGGCCATTTGCGCGTCATTCCTGCAAGGGCGTGAAACTGCATTGCCGTTTGAGCGCAATGATAAAGGCATGTGTTATCTGCCTTATGCCACCTCATTACGTTTGAGTGACTTGGGTTATACCAATAAATCACAAAGTAATTTGGGCATTACCTTCAATGACCTGCATACCTATGTTGCTGGGCTAAAGCGCGCAATTAAAACGCCTTCAGAAGAATATGCCGCATTGGGGCTAAAAGACGGTGACCGTCATCTGCAATTGAACACTAATGTGTTACAGATTGAAAATGAACTCTATGCTCCGATTCGGCCTAAGCGAGTGACTCGTGCTGGTGAATCACCCTCTGATGCTTTGTTGCGCGGTGGGATTGAATATATTGAAGTTCGTTCTTTGGACATTAACCCATTCTCACCCATTGGTGTTGATGCCGTACAAGCGCGTTTCCTCGATTTATTCTTGATTTGGTGTGTGTTGGCTGATGCGCCTGAAATGAGCAGCGACGAATTACTGTGTACCCGGAAAAACTGGAATCGGGTCATTTTGGAAGGGCGTAAACCCGGTCAGACTATCGGTATGGGCTGTAATGATACCCGTGAACCGCTAGAGAAAGTGGGTAAAGATCTGTTTGCAGACTTGCGCCGTGTTGCCGAAGTATTGGATGGTAAAGATAGCATTGAATATCAACAGGTTTGTGACGAACTTGTCGCGTTCTTTGATGATCCAAGTTTGACGTTTTCAGCGCGTATTTTGCAAGCAATGAAAGACGGTGGTATTGGTGGTGTTGGTCTTGAGTTAGCAGAACGCTACCGGGAAATGCTGCAAAATGAACCTTTGGAATTACTCACTGAAGAGCAATTATCTGAAGAGGGTGCAGCCTCTTGGGTGCGTCAACGTGAGCTGGAACTCAAAGATAAGCTAAGCTTTGAAGAGTATTTGGTACTTCACGGCGGCCAATAAAAAAGAAAAGGCCACATTGCTGTGGCCAAATTAACATCTCTGATAACAGGGATGATGATAACAAATGCGCGTCTTTCACATATTAAGACGCGCAGGATAGAAAAAAGTTTCATAGGTTGCGAAAAAAGATCGAATAAAAATTATTTTTTTATGAGGAGGTGACTAAATGCCATTATTGGATAGCTTTACCGTAGACCATACCATCATGAATGCACCGGCTGTGCGTGTTGCTAAGACGATGAAAACTCCTCATGGTGACGAGATAACTGTATTTGATTTACGCTTCTGTAAACCCAATAAAGAAGTGTTGCCAGAGAAAGGAATCCATACGCTGGAGCACCTATTTGCTGGTTTTATGCGTAACCATCTCAATGGTAATGGTGTTGAGATTATTGATATCTCGCCAATGGGGTGCCGTACCGGTTTCTATATGAGCCTAATTGGTACTCCAGATGAGCAACGTGTTGCTGATGCTTGGAAAGCAGCCATGGCCGATGTACTGAAAGTCACCGACCAGCGAAAAATTCCTGAGCTGAACGAATATCAGTGTGGCACTTATCATATGCACTCACTGGAAGAAGCACAGGAAATTGCCAGACACATTCTTGAGAGAGATGTGGGTATCAACGACAGTGAAAAACTGGCTCTGCCAAAAGAAAAACTGGCTGAATTACATATCTAATTCTTGAATGGTAAATGCAAAAAAGACGCTGTAAAGCGTCTTTTTTATTGTCCCGATATCGCCGGGGCGGCGGATTATCCTGAATGGCTATTAAATAGAATGGGGGTGACGCGTACCCGCTTAATCATGTTTTCTTGAACATCCAGCACATCAATCAGATAGTTTCCAATACGAACCTGAGCATCTATCTGGGGAATATCCTCCAGCTCCTCCAATAACATGCCATTGATAGTGCGGGCGTCCACAGGGAGTGACCAGTTGAATGCTTTATTCAGTTCACGCACATTGGCGCTACCATCAATCAGTACTGAGCCATCACTTTGTGGATTAACCTCTTCTGCCAGGCTAGGTGACATGGATGTGGTAAAATCGCCGACGATCTCTTCCAGAATATCTTCCACTGTCACTAATCCTTGAATATCACCATATTCGTCGACGATCATGCCGACTTTCTCTTTATTACGTTGAAATTTCACCAGTTGTACATTCAATGGTGTGCCTTCGGGAATGAAATAGATTTCATCAGCCGCCCGCAACAGATTTTCTTTATTGAATTCTTTCTTCTCTGTCATCAGCCGGTAGGCTTCCCGCACCCGCAACATACCGATAGCATCATCCAATGATTGGCGATACAACACAATGCGACCATGCGGCGAGTGTGTTAGCTGCCGCATGATTGATTTCCAATCATCATTGATATCAATTCCGACCACTTCATTACGCGGCACCATAATATCGCTGACAGTGACTTTTTCCAGATCCAGCACTGATATCAACATATCTTGATTACGACGAGAAATTTGTGAGTGTGATTCATTCACAATACTGCGTAATTCATCCGGACTTACTGCATCACTGCGATGCACATTTCCGCGAATACCACACAGACGCATCAGTCCACGGGTGATGATGTTGAGTAACCATACCAGTGGCAGCATGATTTTTTGTAACGGAGCCAGTAAAACACTGCTGGGGAATGCTACGCGCTCAGGATAAAGGGCGGCGATGGTTTTCGGCATGACTTCAGCAAAAATCAGCACCACAAAAGTTAATACGCCCGTGGCGATGGCAACCCCGGCATTGCCATAGAGCCGGATGCCAACAATTGTTGCCAGTGCTGAGGCCAGAATATTGACCAGATTATTGCCAATTAAGACCAAACTTATCAGGCGGTCAGGGCGGCGTAGCAGCTTTTCAACTCGCCGCGCGGCCCGGTTACCCTGCTTGGACAAGTGACGTAATCGGTAGCGATTAAGCGTCATCATGCCGGTTTCGGAGGCAGAAAAATAAGCCGAAACCACGACCATAATGACCAGAATAATGATCAGCGTGCTAGTGGAAACATGATCCAACACAGTGTTCCTTTAATGATATGAAGGCCCTGCTAGTTCAGTTCAACAAGGTCATGTACGGATGGTAACGGCTAAGAGATCATAATTTCCTGCAGTAAGCGGCTGCCAAAATAGGCCAAAGTTAGCAAAAATGCGCCTGCAAAACTGAACCAAATCACTCTACGCCCGCGCCAACCTTCATGGTAATGGCCCCACAATAAAACAATATAAACAAACCAGGCCATGATCGATAACACCGCTTTATGGACGTTCTCTTTACTGAATATGTCATCCATATAAAGCAGGCCAGTACACAGCGTTAGGGTCAGCAAGACCACCCCAATTTGGGTGATATGAAACATTTTGCGTTCAATGCTCATCAAGGGCGGCATATCAGCATTAAAGGTGACTTTCTTATTTTTTAATTGATAATCAAGCCAAGCTAATTGCAGGGCATACAGTGCTGCGATGATAAGTGTTGCATAGGCAAAGAGGGCTAGCCCAATGTGGACAAAAATGGCAGGGCTGGCTTCCAGATGGGTAATGAATTCACCTGGCAACAAACTGGCAAGTGCCAGATTAATCATGGCAAAGCTGTAGACAATCGGCAACAAGAACCAACCACGCCCCTGTGAGGCGACGATAGTCATAATAGTGCAGATCATCAGCCCGACAATGGAGCCAATATTCAATAAAGTAAGATTTTGACCGCCGCCGACATCAAAAATCTGATGCTTCAGAGCAATAGCATGGCACACTAGCGCCACGACGGCAGAAATCAGCGCTAGGCGCCGGTAAGCACTATTTTTCTGCACCAGACTTGGGACAATCAAGCCCAGACTGAGTGAGTAAGCGATCAAAGCCAAAATGGAGAACACGGGCATAGCGGTATATGGGCATCGGCTAAGTGAATTAGATAGCCAGTATAGCGTTGAGAGCGTCCCTCTCCAACCGTTCTCCGATGTGAGAGCAGAGATCGTTTAAGCTTCGTGTTATAATCCCCCCATTGTGTCGCCAGAGCGGCCTGTTTCCACGTTGAGTATGAGACAATGTTTGAGAACTTAACTGATCGATTGTCGCGCACACTGCGCAATATCAGCGGCCGTGGCCGGCTGACAGAAGAAAATATTAAAGAAACGCTACGTGAAGTGCGCATGGCGTTACTGGAGGCTGACGTAGCTCTGCCGGTGGTTCGTGACTTTATTAACCGGGTAAAAGAGCGTGCTGTCGGGCATGAGGTGAACAAAAGCCTCACGCCGGGTCAGGAATTCGTCAAAATCGTCAAGAATGAACTTATTGCCGCCATGGGCGAGGTCAATAACGAACTGAATCTGGCAGCGCAACCGCCAGCAGTGGTGTTAATGGCGGGTCTACAAGGTGCAGGTAAAACCACCAGTGTGGCTAAACTGGGTAAGTTCCTGAAAGAAAAGCAGAAGAAAAAAGTGCTGGTGGTGTCTGCTGACGTTTATCGCCCTGCGGCGATCAAACAGTTGGAAACCTTGGCTGAAGGTGTTGGTATTGATTTCTTCCCGTCTGATGTACAGGAAAAACCGATTGATATTGTCAATCAGGCTCTGCAACAGGCGAAACTGAAGTTTTATGATGTCCTGATTGTCGATACCGCCGGTCGTTTGCACGTTGATGAAGCGATGATGGACGAAATCAAGCAAGTTCATGCCGCGATTAACCCGGTTGAAACCTTGTTTGTTGTTGATGCCATGACCGGTCAGGATGCGGCCAATACAGCTAAAGCATTCAATGAAGCGCTGCCGCTCACCGGTGTCGTGCTGACCAAAGTTGATGGTGATGCTCGCGGTGGTGCTGCGCTGTCTATCCGCCATATTACCGGCAAGCCGATTAAATTCCTCGGTGTTGGTGAAAAATCAGATGCGCTTGAGCCGTTCCACCCAGACCGCGTGGCTTCACGTATTCTGGGGATGGGCGATGTGCTGTCCCTGATTGAAGATATCGAAAGCAAAGTTGACCGCGTACAGGCGGAAAAACTGGCCAATAAGCTGAAAAAAGGCGATGGCTTTGATCTTAATGACTTTCTTGATCAACTAAAACAAATGCGCAATATGGGCGGGATGGCCAGCATGTTAAGTAAAATGCCGGGTGCCGGTCAGTTGCCAGAGAACGTGAAATCGCAGATGGATGACAAGGTAACCGTGCGGATGGAAGCCATCATCAATTCGATGACGATGAAAGAACGCGCTAAACCAGAAATCATCAAAGGTTCACGTAAACGCCGTATCGCCACTGGTTCTGGTGTGCAAGTGCAGGATGTTAACCGCTTGCTCAAACAGTTTGATGATATGCAGCGCATGATGAAGAAAATGAAAAATGGCGGTTTGGCCAAAATGATGCGTGGCATGAAAGGTATGATGCCACCAGGTTTTCCGGGCCGCTAAATGTCATACCCAAAGTAATTGGGGTTGCAGGTAGGCAGCCAGTAAACTAATCCCGATGAACTTACTCAAGTAAGTGATTCTGGTTAGTGCGCGCAGCCAACAACCCTGCGGTTTCAAGTACGAAGGGTATATTTCACGCTGTGAGGTAAACCAGCGTGGGGTGAATAAAGATTTCCCGCTGAAAAACAGCGGTAAACGAAGAAAATTGTGCTTATTACAAAACTGGCGCATAGGAATCTACGCTTTAGATTGCTTTTTGCGCCAAAATGAGTAAAATTTTCGGGCTTTTTATATTGCAACTGGACCCCGTTCCCCGATGGGGTCCAGTTGTTTTATTAACTAAAGAGGATGTTATGGTAACAATTCGTTTGGCTCGTGGCGGCGCTAAAAAGCGTCCGTTCTATCAAGTAGTAGTGACTGACAGCCGTAATGCTCGTGACGGCCGTTTCATCGAACGTGTAGGCTTCTTTAACCCGATCGCATCTGGTCAGGCTGAAGCTCTGCGTTTGGACCTGGACCGTATCGAACATTGGATTGGCCTGGGCGCAACCGTTTCTGATCGCGTATCTGTGCTGATCAAAGACGCTAAGAAAGCAGCTTAATCTGTCGCGGTGGTGGTTATTATGAGCAAGCAACTCAATCCAGTGGTTCCCGAACAGCCGATTGTTCTCGGTAAAATGGGTTCAACTTACGGCATTCGCGGTTGGCTCAGAGTATTTTCATCCACCGAGAACGCCGAAAGTATTTTTGATTACCAGCCGTGGTTTATCCAGCAGGATGGTAAGTGGCAGCATGTCGAGTTGGAAGACTGGAAGCGCCACAGTCAGGATCTGATCATCAAGGTAAAAGGCGTTGATGATCGGGATGCCGCGAATTTACTGACTAATTGCGAAATTATCGTAGATTCCCAACAACTGCCTGAACTGGAAGAGGATGATTACTACTGGAAAGACCTTATGGGCTGTCAGGTAGTAACAACCGCGGGTTACGAACTAGGTAAAATCATCGATATGATGGAAACCGGTTCTAACGATGTGATGGTAGTCAAGGCAAACCTGAAAGATGCATTCGGTATGAAGGAGCGGTTGGTCCCGTTTCTTCATGGGCAGGTTATCAAGAATGTCGATCTCACTGCTCAACGTGTTGAAGTAGATTGGGATCCTGGTTTTTGACCTCCGAATTAAACGGCAAAGATGAGTGGAACAAAACAATGTGGATCGGTGTTATTAGCCTGTTTCCCGAGATGTTCCGCGCAATAACCGATTACGGGGTAACTGGCCGGGCAGTAAAAAATGGCCTGCTGAGCGTGCAGTGTTGGAGTCCTCGTGATTTCACCTACGACCGGCATCGTACCGTGGATGACCGCCCGTATGGCGGTGGCCCGGGAATGCTAATGATGGTGCAACCGTTAAGGGAAGCCATTCATGCAGCAAAAGCAGCGGCAGGCGAGGGAGCAAAGGTGATTTATCTGTCACCTCAAGGACGCAAACTGGACCAACAGGGTGTTTGCGAACTGGCGACCAACCAGAAGATGATTCTGGTGTGTGGTCGGTACGAAGGAGTTGATGAGCGCGTAATCAAAACTGAAATTGATGAAGAATGGTCAATTGGTGATTACGTTCTCAGCGGTGGCGAGCTGCCGGCAATGACTCTGATAGATTCAGTATCCCGTTTTATCCCGGGCGTGCTGGGTCATCAGGCCTCAGCGGAGGAAGATTCCTTTGTTGATGGGTTGCTGGATTGCCCACACTACACTCGTCCTGAGGTGTTAGAAGGGATGGAAGTTCCGCCAGTTTTACTGTCGGGTAACCATGCCGAGATTCGTCGCTGGCGCTTAAAGCAGTCGCTGGGCCGTACCTGGCTTAGAAGACCTGAACTTCTAGAAAGCCTAGCTCTGACTGACGAGCAAATGGTGTTGCTGGCTGAGTTCCAACGGGAACACAAGCCCTGAGCAACAGAACTATGAAAGGAATGTTGTGCCGTGTGCCAACTTCCTGATATATCAGTTTACCTAGGGTAAGAGACTTATTATGAGCAATATTATCAAGCAAATCGAACAAGAGCAGATGAAGCAAGACGTGCCTGCATTCCGTCCGGGTGATTCCGTGGAAGTTAAGGTATGGGTTGTTGAAGGTTCTAAAAAGCGTCTGCAGGCATTCGAGGGCGTGGTTATCGCTATTCGTAACCGCGGTCTGCATTCTGCGTTCACCGTTCGTAAAATTTCCAACGGCGAAGGTGTTGAGCGTGTATTCCAAACTCACTCCCCAGTAATCGACAGCATTACTGTGAAACGTCGTGGTGCCGTTCGTCAAGCGAAACTGTACTATCTGCGTGAGCGTACTGGTAAATCTGCTCGTATCAAAGAGCGTCTTAACCGTACTAACTAAGGTACAGCTCAGGCTTCATCCAAAAGTTAATAGTTATGAAGGGGTTAGCCATTGGCTGACCCCTTTTTTTATTTCTAAGACGATAAAATAGCGACAGAGATCTCCGCACGAAAAGTCAGTGAGGGAAATAGAAGGGATATCAGAGGGGATTAGCGTGACATTACACCACGCTAAAGAGACTAACAGATGATTACAGGCCGTAAACCAGAGTGACTGATGTTGTGGTATCTGTATTCTTTGGCGCGCTGGCCGGTGGCTTGGTGTTATAGGTTACGACATAGGCTAAACGCAATGCGAAGCTTTTATTGATAGCAACATTCAATGCCGTTTCTGAGTTTAATGTCGTTTCTTCGTTTGCCAGTGCTGAAACCCCTTCACTGAAGACGGTGTTGTCAGTCAACTGATAAGTATAGTTACCCCCCGCATAGGCTAATGCTCTCGTCGAGCGGCCGCCTTGATAATATTCATCGTGACGGACACCCGGACCAAATTCCACCCGCAGATTGTGCAATGGAGTGGTCATAATCTGTCGACCATAACCTGTGGTCAATACAGAGCGGGAATCAAAACCGTTATAACGGTCATTTAACCAACCTGCTTGCCCAAACAAATAGTTACTATCTGTCAGATTATAGCGAGTACGGCCGCCTAATTGGTAACGCTCAGAAGAACGCTGATCATTAGAGCTGGTATTGCGCGCCGCGCCCCACAAACTATAAGCAGTATTCGACTGGAACCAAGTCAACGTTGAGTTAGCGGTCAATGTTGAGTTGTTGGTATTGCCTGACTGTGCGGTATAACCTGCTTCAACGGTGCCATCAAAGCTCTTTTTGGCTGTGGCTGGATCATCTAAAGCAGTAAAAACAGTCGCGTCAGCAAGAACCGCGGTACTGAAGAGGGATAATGCGAGTGTACTGATATAAAACGGTAACGCCCTGGTATGACGTAAAGAAAACATAATAGGTCCATGGTGAAATAGATGGTTTTTGTGATGCGGCCCGCATTGTAGCAGTTGTGATCCGACTTACTCATAAGATATTTCAGATTGAATAATTAATTATAATAAGAGGTTTTTTTTGATAAGTTCATTCTTAAAATGTCATAAGCAGAAAGGAATTTGTATTTGAATACTGGCGAAAAGAAAGGATGAAAAGAGCCAGAATTGCTCTGGCTCTTAGCTCAACAGTGACTCATTAACTACATAAAAGTCGTTACAAGCAGGTAGCCAGTGATGCACGAACAGATGACACCGATAAGACCTGGAATGATAAAGCTATGGTTAATAATAAATTTACCAATTTTAGTGGTGCCCGAGCGGTCAAAACCGATGCAAGCAAGGTCACTTGGATAGGTTGGTAAAACAAAGTAGCCATAAGCTGCCGGGAAGAAGGCGATGAGCATTTTAGGTTCAACACCGAGCTGCAAACCCATGGGGGCGATTGCTGCTAATGCCGCGGCTTGGCTATTGACCAACTTGGAAACCAAGAACAACACAATGGCATAAGTCCACGGTTGGCTTTTCACCACGTCTTCTAGTACCAGTTTTAAGTCGCCCATGTGGGCTTGGAAGAAGGTATCGCTCATCCAGGCAACACCGAATACAGAGAATATGGCGACCATACCGGCTTTGAATACGGCGCCATTAGAGATATCGCTGGGTTTCACTTTGCAGCCAATAAGAATAACTGCACCAGCAATCAGCATCATCATCTGAATAACCAGGTTCATTGATAATGACTGCATTTTGCCTTTAACTTCAAAAGCAGGGCGCAGATCTGCAAATGCACCCAGTAATACCACGATTGCGATAGCGGCAAAAAATATCAAGGTAGACCAATAAGCCTGTTTCGGGAAAACCTGATTTAACAATGTATCGGTAGATCCATAGATAAAGTCGCGCTGTTCAGGGTCTTTGATTCTTGCCTGAAAATCAGGGTCTTTATCCAGATCTTTGCCGCGTCGCAGGCTCCATAAGGCAGCTACCAGTACGCCGACGAGTGAAGCGGGGACAGAGATTGCCAAAATCTCCAGGATACTATAAGCATGGCCTATGCCGTGATTGGCACCAATGATGGACACCAATGAGACGACCGCTACCGAGACAGGCGAAGCTGTAATCGCCATTTGTGATGCGACCGATGCCACCGCCATTGGGCGTTCCGGGCGAATACCTTTTTTAATCGCAATATCAGAAATAATAGGGAACATGGTGTAAACAACATGTCCAGTGCCGCATAAAAAGGTTAATGACCAAGTAGTGAATGGTGCAAGTAGCGTAATATGCTGAGGGTGTCGCCGTAATAATCGCTCAGCATATTGCATCATTACATTCAATCCGCCTGCAGTTTGTAATACAGCAGCACAACCAATAACAGCTAATATTGTGAGCATGACATCGACAGGCGGTTTACCGGGTTCGAGGCCAAAGATAAAGGTTAGAATAAATAAGCCAATACCACTTATTAACCCCAGCCCCATACCCCCATAGCGTGTACCGACTAATAGACAGAGAATTATAATTATAAATTGTAGTGTTATCATAACGTTACCTTGCTTCCAACATGAATGAAATTCGGTTGTATATTGGCTGCTTTTAAGCAATGAACATGGCTCATACTCGTTTTTATCTATCAGAGCACATTGGCATTGATTAAAACCTTGCGAATATCAAGGCTATATTGTTCAGTTATGTAACTAATTAAATCTGAGATCTGCCTCTATTTTTATATCAGCCCGGACTTTTCTAATTAATTAAAGTGGAATGAAATGGCATTAATAGAATATAAAACCTGGTTGTGAAAATAATGTATTAACATTGTTTTTTAAAAATTCACTAATAGTACAATGATGCAACATATAAATATATTTCAGACCGAAATAGCTTTTAATTAATTCCCAATTTCTCCTTTAGGGATTTTAAGTAACGGCGGCTCACGGGGATATGTTTACCACTGCGGGTGATCACTTCGGCAGAACCGTTATCCATCAGTTGGATTTCGCCTAACTGCTCGGTATTGACCATATATTGTCGATGACAGCGGACAAAGGGGGTTTTCTCTTCTAACGTTTTGAGTGATAGCTGGGTATAGCCAGATTGTACGGTTCCTATAACATGCACCCCACTGAGCTCAGAACTGAGATATTCGACTTCCTCAATTTTCAGTAAAAAAATGCGATTGTGGCCAGAGCAGGGAATATGGCGCAACATCGGTTCTGTTATTTTGTGTAAATTATTGTTTACACCAAGACCTCTTCTTAAGCGAACTAGCGTTTTCGCTAACCGTTGATGATCGAGAGGCTTTAGCAGATAGTCAAAGGCATGTTCTTCAAAAGCACGGATAGCATATTCATCATAAGCCGTGACAAACACGATGTGCGGCATATTTTCTGGATTCAGCATTGAGGCTAATTCCAGGCCATTAATTCTTGGCATTTGGATGTCGAGAAATATCACATCGGGTTGTAGGCGCTGGATTGCGGGGATGGCTTCCAGTGCGTTGCTGCATTCGGCGACGATCTCAATATCATGTTCTTCAGTTAATCTTTCGCGTAAATCTTCACGCGCAGGTTGTTCATCGTCGACGATGATGACTCTTAACATACAGCCTCCAAAAATTTTCCGCATTTTATCATGACCTCAGAGGGAGGTTAGGGCCATCTGTTGAAACTGCGACTCACCGCAAAACTCAGACCTAAAAGTACCTGTAAATTTAGTGGTAATTATTTATTTACACATATGGATTGAAAACTTTACACACCATGGTATTGTGGTGCTCTCAAACGACAAACACGCCCAACGACATCCGCTAAACAGAGATAGGTAAAGAATATGATCATGCAAAAAGATGCGCTCAATAATGTCCATATCAGTGCCGAACAAGTATTGATAACGCCGGAAGAACTGAAAAATCAGTTTCCATTGAGCCAAAATGATCAGTATGCGATTGAAGCTGCCCGCAAAACCATTGCTGATATTATTCAGGGTCGTGACTCACGCCTATTAGTCGTGTGTGGCCCATGTTCTATCCATGATGTAGATGCTGCTCTGGAGTATGCGCGTCGTTTGAAAACTCTTTCTGCAGAATTGAGTGATAGCTTATATATCGTTATGCGTGTCTATTTTGAAAAGCCGAGAACCACTGTCGGTTGGAAAGGGTTGATTAATGACCCAGCAATGGATGGCTCTTTCGATGTGGAAAGAGGTTTACATATTGCTCGTCAATTATTGCTGGATTTAGTGGGCATGGGCTTGCCTCTGGCAACCGAAGCTTTGGATCCGAATAGCCCGCAATACTTAGGCGACCTATTTAGCTGGTCAGCTATTGGCGCACGTACCACTGAATCACAAACTCACCGTGAAATGGCTTCCGGTTTGTCGATGCCGGTTGGGTTTAAAAACGGTACTGATGGTAGTTTAGGTACGGCAATCAATGCCATGCGCGCTGCTGCTATGCCGCACCGCTTCATGGGAATTAATCAGTCGGGCCAGGTTTGCTTATTGCAAACTCAGGGGAATCCGCACGGTCATGTGATTTTACGTGGCGGTAAAACCCCTAATTACAGTGCGCAAGATGTCGCGCAGTGTGAAAAACAGATGCAGGATGCGGGACTCGTTCCATCCTTAATGATAGATTGCAGCCATGGTAATTCGAATAAAGACTACCGTCGTCAGACTGCGGTCGCTGAATCTGTGGTTGAACAGATCAAGGCTGGCAATCGTTCTATCACTGGTGTGATGCTGGAAAGTAACATCCATGAGGGTAATCAATCATCTGAGCAACCACGTGCCGATATGCGCTACGGTGTTTCAGTGACAGATGCCTGTATTGATTGGGAAAGTACCGAAACCCTGTTACGTGGCATGCACCAGGAATTACGTTCAGCGCTGGCGGCACGGACTGCAGAGGAAAAGTAAGTATGGTGGCTGAACTGACCGCTTTGCGCGATCAAATTGATGAAGTTGATAAAGCACTGTTGGACTTGTTGGCGAAGCGCTTACATTTGGTGGCAGAAGTAGGTGAAGTTAAAAGCCGTTATGGTTTACCTATTTATGTTCCGGATCGTGAGGCTGCGATGTTAGCCTCACGCCGACAGGAAGCCGAGGCTTTAGGTGTCCCGCCTGATTTGATTGAAGATGTATTGCGTCGGGTTATGCGAGAGTCTTATACCAGCGAGAATGACAAAGGGTTTAAGACACTGTGCCCTCAGTTACGCCCGGTGGTTATCATCGGCGGTGACGGGCAGATGGGGCGGTTATTCAGCCGAATGCTCACTTTGTCTGGTTATCAGGTAAAAACGCTAGAACAAGAGGACTGGCCGCAGGCTGAATCTATTCTGGCGGATGCCGGGATGGTAATTGTCAGTGTACCCATCCATATCACTGAAGAAGTGATAGCCCGCTTGCCGAAATTACCGCCAGATTGCATTTTGTTAGATCTCGCTTCCGTCAAAAATAAGCCGTTGCAAGCTATGCTCGCCGCCCATGAAGGGCCAGTTGTCGGCTTACATCCGATGTTTGGGCCAGATGTTGGCAGTTTGGCGAAACAAGTTGTGGTGTATTGCGATGGTCGTTCCCCACAAGCTTATCAGTGGCTACTTGAGCAGCTACAGGTATGGGGGGCAAGATTACATCGCATCAGTGCGGTTGAACATGATCAGAATATGGCGTTCATTCAAGCATTGCGCCATTTTGCAACCTTTGCCTATGGGTTACATTTAGCAGAGGAAAATGTGCAGCTTGAACAACTATTGGCGCTGTCTTCACCGATTTATCGTTTGGAACTGGCAATGGTGGGGCGGCTGTTCGCGCAAGATCCGCAGCTTTACGCCGACATTATTATGTCATCAGAAGATAATTTGGCGCTGATTAAACGCTATTACAAACGTTTTGGTGAGGCGATCACCTTGTTAGAACAAAGTGATAAACAAGCCTTTGTGAAAAGTTTTCAGAAAGTTGAGCATTGGTTTGGTGATTATGCAGAGCGCTTCTTGGTGGAGAGCCGTTCATTATTGCGTCAGGCGAATGACAGCCGCCAATAACAGTTATTTGTAATTTATCCGTTTTATCAAAGTCATCCCGACAGTGTCGGGGTGACTTTTTGCTATTAAGATTATAGAGAAAGAGGGTTAACTGGGATTGACCGGAACCACGTTTTCACTCGGATAACAGCCCAATACTTTTAATGACCGGGTAATGGGGGTCAGATCCGCCAGCGCTTTTTGCATAGATTCAGAACGCAAGTTGGCCTGCACATCGATATAAAACATTTCTTCCCACGGATTGCCATTTATTGGTCGTGATTCAAGCTTCGTCATGATGATCCCGTGATCTCTCAGCACCAGTAGCGCTTCCACCAATGCCCCAGATTGTTGACCTGTCGCCATAATTAAGGTGGTTTTTGCCGGGATCTGGTCAGAAACATCAATAGCTTTACGGGCAAGAATAATAAAGCGAGTGATGTTCTGCTGCTGATTCGCCAGATTGTGTTCCAACACCTGTAAATTATAAAGCGCGCCACCCGCTTCACTCCCTAGTGCCGCCGCATGCGGTGAGTTTAACTGCGCCACTTTCTCCATTGCAGCCGCTGTGCTTTCGCAATACTCGATTTTCCAATGTGGGAAACGGTTAATGAACTGGCTGCATTGCTGGAAAGGTTGTGGATGGCTGTAGACGTTTTTGATTTGGCTCAGGTCAGTTTCGCTGGCGATCAGTACGCAGTGGTCAATAGGATTGGTTATTTCCCCGACAATCGACAAACTGGTGTGTTGCAGCAAGTCATAGACGTCATTGATGGAACCTGAGCTGGTGTTCTCTATGGGTAATACCGCGTAATCCGCCTGGCCGGTTTCTACCTGAGTAAAGATATCCTGGAATTTTTGGCAACCACATTCAATCAATTGTTCAAAGTGGCGAGCAGCATATTGCCGTGCGGCTAAATGTGAGTAAGAACCTTTCGGGCCGAGGAAAGCGATACGGGCAGAGTGCTGGGCGGTCTGATTAAGCTGATGTTGTAACAGTGCCTGCTGAGTCAATACTGAATCTTCAATAATCAGTTGGAACAAGCGGGTGATATAAAATCCATCCAGGTCATAAGGTTTGGCGGCGGTGATAAGTGCATCCAGCAAATCACGCTCACGTTCTTTATCGCGAATCGGGCGATGATGGCGTTGTTTGGCTTTAGCCACATCCACCGCTAATTCACGCCGCTCTGCCAGCAACGCCAGCAGTTTTAAGTCTAGTGCGCTGATGCGCTCACGTAGCACCAGTAATGGGTTATCGGTCATAGGGATTTGCCTTATTATTTTTTCTGAATGTTTTTCGCATAAAAAAAGCCCCCCGATTTGGGAGGCTTTGTTGTTCGTCTTCGCATTATTTATCACACGACGAAACGCCTCCCAATCAGGGGAAGGTAAAAAAGAATGCGAAGAAAAACACTTTATTGATCATCGTTGCTGGTTACCTGTTGTTGATGCTGACGGAAATAACATGTTATAGCCAAAACAAACATAACCGCCAGTCTGAATTGCTGTCAATAAAAAACGCGCCCGAAAGCGCGTTAGATCCGAAATGAGATGGATTGTCCCGGCTATTGCTCCTGCTCGGACTCTTCTTCGGCATCTGCTGAATCTGCTGACTCCAGATTCGCCTCTTTAACACTGCTTGCTGCGCGACGAGCTTCACCTTTGTGTTGAACTTTATTTAATTGGCGTTCTAGTTTGGTGATGAGTTCATTAATTGCAGCATACATATCATCATGTTTGGCACTGGCAACCAAGGGCCCCATCGGGGTACTGATAGTTGCATCAGCAACGAATCCTTGCGGATCTTTTGACAGTACAATATGTGGGTTTATCAGCTGGGCCTGCCATTTATCCAGTTTGGTGAGACGGTCTTCAACATGCTTGCGAATTGCTGGGGTGATATCCATTTGCTTACTGGTAATGTTGACTGTCATATGACTTACCTCTCTGTCTGCTCCGTCTTGGATAACTTCAGCATACCTCTCTTTTTCACAAAATGTATGATCGAGATCACTTATTTTTGTCACTTTTTGCAAAGGTCATGGGAACTGTGATTTAACGTCAGGAATAGGTGCTGAGAGCTTGAATCATTGATTAGAATGCCGCATTATCGATAAGTTATATCGTCTGGATATAGATATCAGATGCATCATTTTTGCGGTTTAGACAGGCTCCCAGCGCGATAGTCTAACAACATGAATCGCCTCAGTTTGTGGCAATAAAGACAGAATTAAAAACGGCAGCCTGAGCTGCCGTTTGTTATTTTATCGTTCCAGACTTATTTTTCGTTACAAACGGTATTAAGCTGGGTTCGCCGCAATTATCTTGGCAACTTTGTCTGCCTCGGCATTGAGTTGCAATTGTTTGTAAGCATTTTCCATCAACGGCAGCGCATCGCGAGTGGCTTGAGTATCAGGATAATCTCTTAGCATTTGTTCGACACGGTTAACTACCGCGACGTAAGCGCCTCGTTTAGTGTAATATTGCGCCACGGCCAGTTCATGCTTGGCCAGACGATTCTTCAGGAAGGTTAGGCGTTTTTGCGCGTCAGTTGCGTATTGGCTGTTCGGATAGCTTTGAATCAACTGATTAAAATCGCGGAATGCGGCTTTAGCATGTTGCGGATCGCGGTCTGAACGGTCAATCCCGAAGAAACCTTGCAATGCACTGTCATCCAGAGCCATGTCGGTCAAACCACGCATATA